>JAZRTX010000027.1:0-93832 GCA_045652205.1 Clostridia bacterium | reverse complement strand
GTTAAAATCAGTTCCACCTTCATTAAGCAAAAGCTCGTCTAAACGGTTATTAAATTGTTCGTGAAGCATAAACAAACCTTTTATACTTGGCAAAAGCTTTGTCATATCGCAATCATATTCTGTTGCGGTAATGTTTTTAACTGTTTCTCTGATATTTTTTATAACGCTGATATTATCGTTTAAAGGATTTTTTAAAGGACTTTCACATTTTCTGATAGAAGGGAATGTTGCCTTTAATTCAGCGTGCATATCAGCAAGTGTGTCTTTTTGTAATGCGTTTTCAAGCATTTCCTGAATTTTAGCAATTAACGCGCTTGCTTTATCACCAATTTCGGTGTTTATAAATTTCTTATTTACCTCATCACAAAAATCAAGGGCAATATTCAATAAGTACTTACAGTACTCAAGAATATAATCGTAAAATGCCTTGCCTGTTTTATCAGAATATAAATTTAAAACATTTTCTTTATAAAGCTCGGGATGGGGCAGGGGTGCCATAGCGTTATGCAATAAAAGAATCAGTTTTTCAAGTGGACGATCATTCTTTGGCGAAGCAAACTGATTAAGTACGTCAATGTATTCATCAAATAAACCGTCATTATATCTTTTTGCGGCTTCTTCAATAATCTGATTAAGGGCAGCTTTTTCTAATATATTAAGTTGCGCGCCTTGAAAAATTCTGAAATCAGGGCTTAAAGGTGTGTAAAAATAATATTTGCGTAAGGTTTTTATACAGTAGGCGTGCAAAGTAGAAATATCACTGCGGTCAACCAACTGCTTTTCTTTTAAAATACGCGTGTTTGCAGGGGTTTCCTGATATGCTGAATCAAGCTTATTTATAAGCTTTTCCTTCATTGATGCGGCGGCGGCATTGGTATAAGTTGCAACAAGCATTCTTTCTACGGTTGCGTTGTTTTCAACTATCTGTGTATAAATATGTTCAATCATAACCGCAGTTTTTCCGCTACCTGCGGCGGCAGAAACAAGAAGGTTTTTGCCTTTGTGATCAATAACGCTCTGTTGATATGTAGTCCACTTTGGCATATTTTACTCCTCCTCGTTAATTGCTTTTATACCGCAAACACCGTTATATTCACAGTAGTCACACTTTTTGCATTGTGTGGGTATAATATTACCCGAAAGCATATTTTCAGTTAAATTTTTGGCGGTTTCCTTTGCAGAAGCTAACAGTTCAAAAAATTCTTCTTCACTTATTGTCTTTTTGCCATCGGATATTTTGCTTGAAACAGGACCTGAAAACTCGTTATCATTTTCAATAAGCATATACTGGGCAGAAGCAGGCGAACTGTTTGCAAAATGGGATAATAATGCGTTCATATATATCATAAGCTGAAGATCAGTGCCTTCCTGAACGTTATCCTTTTTAAATTCCTTTTTGCCACTTTTATAGTCAACGATTCTTAAATACACTTTGCCGTCTTTTTCTAACTTATCAGCACGGTCAATTTTACCTTTTATATGAAGAGTGCAGAAGTCCGTTGCAATTTCAATAGGTGGATATTTACCATAACCAAATGAAATTTCTTCGCCGATAACTTCAAAGTTTTCAAGATGCTCTTTTATTTTCCAAGCGGTTTCGCCTGTTAAATTCTTTAATATTCCGTTAAACGCCTTTTGTCTGTCACTTGAAAACATTGCGCCAAAATGAATCTTTGGTGCAATATTATCAAATAAATCGGAACAAATATCGTAACAATCTTTTCTTGTAAGTTTATCTGTTTTATTTTCTTTGACAAAAGCTTCAAGGATATTATGAATAGCATTACCTATATCCATGGCATCGGTTGAATATTCCTTATTTTCCATAGGGTTTAAACCGTACTCTATAAAATGCTTGTATGGACAGGCAGCAAAAGTTTCAAGCCTTGAAATACTTGTGTGGTTTTTAGGCACAAAAAGATTAAGGGCAAGGTCTTTTGGAATAACCAATTCCTTTTCTTTTTGCTCGTTTAGTAAAATATTGAATTTGCTGTTTTCGTTATTTTCAAAAAATTCGCATAATGCTTTAGATTCATTTGAATTAAGCTTATCAGATGCCATATTAAATAACGTATCTTCAATACTGTATGGCGTTTGCAATTTTTCTTTTGCCGTTTTAGCGGGATTATTGTGAATTTTCAATTCGGGGAATAATAAATTAAAACGCTTAAATATAGCCGAAGGTCGTAACGGCGCACCGTTTTCAGTAAATAATGGGCAAGAAAGTTCAAGACGATTTTTAGGTGTGCAAAGTGCAGAAAATAAGTTGTATCTTAGCCTTGCGTCTTCCGTTTCAACACTGTGTGCAAGTTCAAGCCCAAGCTCAGTTAAAAGTGCGCTTTCTGAAGCGGTAACAATACGTTCATCAGTAAAAATAGCAGGAATAACCCCGTCATTTGCGCCAACAATATAAACGCAAAGAATATCCTGTTCCTTTGCGCTTGTAAGATCACCAAAAGTAACACAGTCAAGCACGCTTGGTATAGTGGAAGCTTCTAATGCAATAAAGCCTTCACGCAGGGTTAATGTAAATTCTTCAACGGTGATTTTTTCGTTTTGTAAAAGACCGCTGATATCTTCCAGTAACTGTTGCGTCTTGTTCCAGATTTGCGCAGTAACGTCAGAAAGTTCGTACAATCCTAATTCTTCGTATTTGTCAACAAGCTCCTGTATTTTTTCATAAACACCCTGATTTTCTAAAAAGTTGTAGCAAATCAACGCCATTTCTTTTGCTGTTGTGGCGTTTAAAAACTTTTCTCTTAAATCTTTAATAGGCGTAATAAAGTTTTTACGTATAATATCAAACTTTGCCTGTCTTTCGTTATCACCACGGTCATAATATAAGCCGTTTTCAAGCTCATATCCCTTTACGCCCATTTCTTTAATAAAAGAAATAAAAATCTCTTTTTCATCACGATTAAGATTTGTTAAGGAAGATAATACAATATCCGTTACGTTTTCAGGGGAAAAGCCTGAATATACGCACTTTAACAGGGCAAAAAGATATAATGCAACAGGGTGCGATGAAATATCAAACTTCCTGTCTGTGTGAACGGGAATACCATAGCGATTAAAAACAGAATTAACAATGGGGGAATACTTTTTTATATCCCCGCAAAGTACCGCAAAATCTTTAAAACGGCTGCCTGTTTTTACTTTATCAATAATCTTTCTTGCAATAGCATCAATTTCTTCATAAGGTGAAGCGTAATATTGGAGTGCAATATTCTCAACCGCGCCATTAAAGATTGTAGGAGTGCTGTTATAAAAATTATCTTCAATAAAGTGAATTTCTTTGCTTTTTGTGTCTTTTGTTTTATAAACCTGTTCAATTATGTAAGGAACGTTACGCTCTTTTGCAAGGTTAATAAGGTTGTTAAGAGTTATCTCGTGAATTTCATAAGCGTTGTTATCGTCTTTTTTATCTGCGCTTGAAACTGCGATAACAACGTCGGTTTGTTCAATTAAGGCACCGATAAGGTTATATAAGCTTGTCGTAAAAACGTCAAAACCGTCAATATATATAACGGCATCCTTAATTTGAGAGTAATAAGGCAATAATTCTTGTGCGGTCCTTAATTTGTCAGCGTTATCAGTGTAACCAAGCTGAAGAATTTTTGTGAATTCTTCATAAATCAGCGCCATATCCGTAAGCTTGTATTTTAAAATACCGTCATCAAGCTTTAAAATAACGTTTTTAAGGTCGTCAACTGAATAACCGCAGTTTTCCAAAGTGGAAATCATCTTTAATGCAAGCGGGGCAAAGCCTTTTTTATCTACGGCAGATTTAAAAATTGTAAGCTTGTCCTTACAAGATAAAATACAATGCCTTAACGCCATTGCTTTTGTGGCGTTATCAAGATACGTTTTTTTGTTTTTGCCAAAAAATTCAATAACAGAAGAGGCAAGCCTGTTAAACGAGCACACCTCTACGTCAATAAAACCTAAAATATTAAGTTGTGCGCATAAACGTTGTTCAAAGTTATATGTAACTTGATCAGGTACAATAAGAATTGATTTTTTTCTTTCCTTAATTCTTTTGCCTATATCTTCAACAAGAATATGCGTTTTTGATGATGAAATTCTGCCTGTAATGATTTTTAACACAATAAGACCTCAAAAATATATTTTAATATATTATATCATACTAGATAACAAAATTCAATAAAAAAACCGCCACAAAAAGTGACGGTAATTTCTTTTTTTAGAAAACAAGCTTTTCGTTAATAAATGCGGCAACTTCTTCAATAGGAAGTGTAATCTGACCCATTGTATCGCGGTCACGAATTGTTACTGTGCCTTTTTCAATGGTGTCAAAGTCAACAGTTACGCAGTAAGGTGTGCCATTTTCATCCTGTCTGCGATAGCGCTTGCCGATAGAACCTGCTTCATCGTAATCAACAGGGAAGTGCTTTGCAAGTTCCTGATAGATTTCCAAAGCTTTATCAGATAATTTTTTCTGAAGGGGAAGAACTGCACACTTAAAGGGTGCAAGTGCAGGGTGAAGATGCATAACGTTTCTAACGTCACCATTTTCCAAGGTTTCTTCTTCAAAAGCGTTGCAAAGGAAAGCTAAGGTAACGCGGTCAGCGCCTAATGAAGGTTCAACGCAATAGGGCACGTATTTTTCATTAGTAACAGGATCAAGATATTCCATATTTTCACCGCTGTGCTCAGCGTGTTGTTTAAGGTCATAATCAGTTCTGTCAGCAATACCCCAAAGCTCGCCCCAACCAAATGGGAAAAGGAACTCAAAGTCAGTAGTAGCCTTTGAATAGAATGAAAGTTCTTCAGGTGAATGATCTCTTAAACGAAGTGATTCTTCCTTAATACCAAGGTCAAGAAGCCATTTTTTACAAAAAGCACGCCAGTATTCAAACCATTCAAGGTCGGTGCCGGGCTTACAGAAGAATTCAAGCTCCATCTGTTCAAATTCACGGGTTCTGAAAGTAAAGTTACCGGGGGTAATTTCATTTCTGAATGATTTACCAACCTGGCAGATACCAAAAGGAACTTTCTTTCTCGTGGTACGCTGAACGTTTTTAAAGTTTACGAAAATACCCTGTGCAGTTTCAGGGCGAAGATATACGGTTGAAGTGCTATCTTCGGTTACACCCTGGAATGTTTTAAACATAAGGTTGAACTGACGGATGTTTGTCCAATCGTTCTTTTCGCATTCAGGACAGCAAATGTTATGTTCCTTAATATATTCTTCCATCTGTTGATTTGACCAACCGTCAACAACAATGTCAGTACCTTTTTCGTGATTATAATCTTCAATAAGCTTGTCAGCACGGAAACGTGATTTACAAGCCTTACAGTCCATTAAAGGATCAGAGAAACCACCAAGATGACCGGATGCTACCCAAACCTGAGGATTCATTAAAATAGCGCAGTCAACGCCTACGTTGTAGGGGCTTTCCTGAACGAATTTTTTCCACCAAGCCTTTTTTACGTTGTTTTTAAGCTCAACGCCTAAAGGACCGTAATCCCAGGTGTTTGCAAGACCACCGTAAATTTCTGAGCCGGGGAAAATAAAGCCTTTGCCTTTGCAAAGTGCAATAACTTTTTCCATATCCATAATGAAGTGTACCTCCAAATACAATAATATGTATTTATTATAAACAAAAAACGTTATATGTCAAATAAAAGTTCGGCTTACTTGATTTTTTAGTTAGTAATTTTTAATCATACAACAACATATTGTGTAATAGCGCGAAAAAAATTAATAAATTGTGACAAAATTAAAAAAAACTATTGATTTTTTCGTTAGGGTATTGTATAATCAAACTACCAATGTTTAAGGAGGTTAATTTTTAAGATGAAAAAACTTTTGGTATTATTACTTACAATTTCTATCGTATTTACAACAGTTGTTGTTGGCGCTGAAGCATTAACACCACCGTTAGCAACTGATTCTGATGGAACAGGTGCAACAGTTGTTGAAGAAACAAAAACAGTTGAAAGCCTTGTTGGTGCTTTCTATCTTCAGGGTGAAAGTGGCGCTGGTTTTATGGGTGGCGGTGTTGCTTACCAGAGTGACTATGATTATCAGATCGCCGATAAGATGGCTGAAAGATTAAACGGAACAAACAAGATTCCTTTCTATGCATTTGATAAGGAAGGCAAAGTTTTCTTTGATACTTATGCAGAAAAGTATTTCTTCTCTGAAACAAACGCTGCTAAAAAAGCAGGCATTGATTTCTTTGCATACAATCTTTATATGGGTTATGATACATCAAGCCAACCAAGACTTATCTCAAAGATGAACGGTCAGCTTATTTATCACAGCTCCAAGTATGATCTTCTTGAAAACAAGATGAATTATGCAGTTGTGCTTAATGAAGATTTCCTTGGCTCAAAAGCAAAGGATCGTGACGTTTTAATTGATAAGTTCCTTACACAAAAAGGATATCAGACTGCAGAAGACGGCAGACCTGTTGTTTTCATTATTTGGAACGATAAGATTGAAGAACAGATTACAAGGATTAACAAGGACCTTAAAAAAGTAGTTGCTGACGGTGCAGATCCAAACAAGCCTAGTGTTCCTAAAACAGCTTTAAATGATGATGTTGAAGCAATGTACGTTATTGCACTTAATGCTCCCAGCTATGATGAAGCTATCGCAGCAGGTTGCGATGCAGTTTCTTGGACAGAAGGTTCAGGCAAGAATAACGAAGCCTATACAACAATGACCGCAAAGGTTGAAGCTAACTGGGCAAGCGGCGATAAAGTTATTCCTAACATCGTAACAGGCTTTGATAAGACTCTCCTTGCAGGTGATAAGGCTCTTGAAATTACTGCAAAAAGAACCTCAAACGCAAAAGAAATGGACGTTCGTTACTCAAGAAGCGGTGCTGCTGATGATGTTGTTGCAAAAGCAACTCCCGCTGAGCTTGTTGAACACACAAAGAAAGCTATTGCAACCACAAATAAGCCTGAAGAATTCAAGGCAGTTATGTTCTATGCATGGGATGATTTCCTTGGCGGCGCATTCCTTTGCCCCACAAAAACTGATAAGGAATTCCGTTACGACACAACTTATGTAACTGCATTAAGAGAATACTTCTATGGCAAAACTGATGGTATGGCAGATTTAACCGTATATGATAATGAAGGTTTTGTTGTTACAACAGAAGAAAATGGCACAATAACAACAATGAAGTCCAATGGCGAAGTTGTTAAAAAGGTTGATAAAGATGGTAACAACCTTATGCCTTCTAATTCTGGTGGAGATGATGATCAAAATACTGATACAGAAACCGATTACACTCTTTATATCATAATCGGTGCAGCAGCAGTAGTTGTTATTGCAGTTGTTGTTATTATAATTGTAGCAGCATCAAGCAAGAAAAAGAAAGCAGCTAAAGCTGAAGCTCCTGCAGAAAAAACTGAGGAATAATTAACTATGCCGCCCGAAAGGGCGGCTTTTTTTAACAATGAAAAAAACAGATATAATAATAGAAAAATTAGAAAAAATGTATCCTGATGCGGATACTGAATTAAAATTTAATAGCGAATATGAGTTGCTTGTCGCAGTGATGCTTTCTGCACAGTGTACGGATAAAAGGGTTAATCAGGTTACTGAAAAATTGTTTAAAGAGTACAATACACCTGAAAAAATGCTTACGTTATCTCAAAGCGAGCTTGAACAGAAAATATTTTCCTGTGGTTTTTATAAAAATAAAGCAAAAAATATTCTTAAAACAAGCAAAACGTTAGTTGAAAAGTATAACGGCAAAGTACCTGATAATTTAAAGGAATTACAGGAACTTGATGGCGTTGGCAGAAAAACTGCAAACGTTGTTGGTGCAGTAGCTTTTAATATTCCTGCAATAGCAGTTGATACCCATGTTTTTCGCGTTGCAAACAGAATAGGCTTAACAAACGCAAAAAACGAACTTAACACTGAATTGCAACTGCAAAAAGCAATTCCAAAGGAAAAGTGGTTAAGGGTTCATCATTTAATAATCTGGCACGGCAGAAGATGTTGTGATGCCCGTAAACCTAAATGTGAAGATTGTCTTATAAAAGAAGATTGCAAGTTTTATGCACGCTTGCCAAAGAAATAATGTTGTGATACAATACGTAAAGATAAATTTTACGGAGTTATATTATGTTTATTGATTATGTAAAAATATTTATAAAAAGCGGAAACGGCGGTAACGGTAGTCTTTCGTTCCATAGGGAAAAATACGTTCAGGCAGGCGGACCCGATGGGGGTAACGGTGGTTGCGGTGGCGATATTATCGTAGAGTGCGATCCTGATATGCGCACACTTTTGGATTTTCACTTTCAAAAGCATTTTTCAGCAGGTAACGGCGAAAACGGTATGAGCAATCTTCGCACAGGTAAAAAGGGTGATGATATTGTTATCCGTGTGCCAAGGGGAACGGTTGTTAAAGATGCTGAAAGCGGACTTGTTATTGCCGATATGTTTGATAAGGATGCCCGTAAGGTTATTCTTAAAGGCGGTAGGGGCGGTAAAGGTAATGCCCACTTTAAAAGCGCCAAAATCCGCACACCTAACTTTGCCCAAAATGGTGAAATAACAAAGCAAAGGCAGATAATTTTAGAGCTTAAAACTATTGCTGATGCAGGCTTTGTAGGATTTCCCAACGTTGGTAAATCAACTATTCTTTCTATAATTTCTGCGGCAAGACCCAAGATTGCAAATTATCATTTTACTACGTTAGAGCCCAACTTAGGCGTTGTTAAAATTGATGGTGATACCTTTGTTGCGGCTGATATTCCCGGTTTAATTGAAGGTGCGGCAGAAGGCGCAGGTTTAGGCCACGCATTTTTAAGGCATATTGAAAGAACCCGTGTTATTGTTCACGTTGTAGATATTTCAGGTTGTGAGGGGAGAGACCCTGTTGAAGATTATAAGATAATCAATAAAGAGCTTGAAGAATATTCGCTGCTTTTATCTTCTCTTCCGCAGTTTGTTGTTGCAAATAAATCCGAATTACCAGGCTCTGATGAAAACCTTAAACGCTTGCAAGAATATTTAGGTGATATTCCTGTATTTAAGGTTTCTGCGGCTACAAGAGACGGTTTTACGCCTCTTTTAAGGGCAATCAATAAAAAACTTAAAGAACTTCCTGAACCTGAACCCATTCAGGAAACAGGTGAGCTTGTTTATACTGAAGATCCTAACGCCTTTGAAATTGTTAAACTTAATGCAGAAGTATTTATCGTTGAAGGCAATCTTATTAATAATCTTTTGCGTAAAGTCAACTTTGATGATCCCACGAGCCTTGATTATTTCCAGCGTATGCTCAGGGAAAAAGGCGTTATTGATGCTTTAAGGGAAAAAGGCGCAAAGGATGGCTGTGTGATCAGGATTGAAGATATGGAATTTGATTTTGTAGATTAAATTTTCTTAAAATCTTTAATACTATACCAAACAGGATTAAAAGTCCCCCAAAAACAATATAATAAAGCTTATACGGTGTGATTATACTTAACAAAATAAGTATCACACCGTATTTTATTGCAAATTTTTGAAATTCCCTTGAAAATAATCCCTTTAAAAGCCTGTGAAAAGGCTTGCTTTTCATTTTAACGCTTACCTTTGGAATCTCAAAATCCAAGGTTTTATCAATAATTTCATTAACGGAATGTTCTTTATATGGAACCTTTAACAAGGCTAAAAGATCACGGCATCCTTGGCTCATACCTTTAATTGAGTAAATATCAATGTGATTGTATACGCCGTTTTTTCGCAAATATTCAAGCAAAGTTTCTTCATGCAATCCGTTATAAGAATTATCTGCAAGCGCATCAGGAAAAATATCTTTAAACTCTTTTTCATCTATAAGCATCAGTCCTGTTAAATGGGATTCTTTTCTTAATTTTATCTTTGATTTTCTCTTGTTTAGTTGACTAACTTTTGAACGGATAGTATAATATAAAAAAGAACATAAAAATGCCCCGCAAAAAGCAAATATCATCGCGCCGTTTCGGGTAGGGAATACGTATTCGCCAACAGCGTATAAAATAATAAAATAAACAGGGTAAAACAGCATACTGCATATTATCAAAAACATAAAAACACCTCTTTTAAAATAATTATAAACAAAAAAAATAAGGATATACAAAGTATGAAAATAGGAATTCTTGGCGGAAGCTTTGATCCCTTGCATAACGGTCATATTGAAATGGCTTCATTCTGCAAGGAAAAGTTTAAATTAAATAAAATTATGTTTCTGCCCCTTGGCGATCCGCCTCATAAAGAGAATATAACAGATAAAGAACTCCGCATAAATATGTTAAATGGCGCAATTAACGATAAAACGTCATTTGTTTCAAGGTTAGAGGTTGACCGCACAGGTAAAACTTATACTTTTGATACAATAAAATGGTTAAAGGAAAACACCGAACACGATTATTTTTATATTATTGGCGGGGATACTTTAAACACACTGCACAAATGGTATAACGTTAAAGAATTATTTAAAATACTTGAATTTATTGTGGTGGACAGACCTGATTTTGATAGAAAACAAGTAAAAACTCTTGAAGAAATGGGCGCAAAGTTTCAATTTGCTGAGCATCTTGGTTTAGATGTTTCGTCAACTGACGTTCGTCAAAAAGTAAAAAATGGGGAAGATATAACCGACCTTGTGCCCCAAAATGTGAAAGAGATTATTGAACAAAATGGATTATACAAAAATTAGTTACTTTAAGGAAAAGCTTAAAAAAGATTTAAAACCCGAAAGATATCAGCATACGTTAAATACGGTTTTAAAGGCTATGGAACTAACGATAGGGTTAGATGTTGATAAAGAAATCGTTTTTATTGCATCACTTCTTCACGATTGCGCAAAATATAAAACACCAAACGAACAGCAAAAGAAAGAATTAAGTGATTTTATTGATTGCTTGCCTATTATTCACGCACCCTTTGGCGCAATAATAGCCCGCGATGAGTACGGTATAACTGATGAAAGAATACTAAATGCAATAAAATATCATACAACAGGCAGAAGCGGAATGACCAAAGAAGAAATGATAGTTTGCCTTGCTGATGCCATTGAAGATGGAAGAAACTATCCTGCACTTGAAAATGTAAAAAAAGCCGCAAAACAGGGCATAATTCAAGGAATGATAGCAAATCTTTCAAACGTTATTGAATACGAAACAAAGAAAGGAAACAGTGTTCACCACTTAACTTTGGAAGCACTTGAAGATTTAAAAAAAGAGGTAAAAAATGAACAGGGAACTGATTGATAAAATCTGCAACGCTGCATTAGATAAAAAAGCTGAAAACGTTGTAGTAATGGATATTAAAGAGATGACGGTTGTTGCGGATAATTTTATTATTTGCTCAGGCTCTTCAAAAGCGCAGGTAAAAGCCATTTCAGATAATATTGAGGAGCAACTTGCAAAAGAAGATATAAAACCTTTCAGGATAGACGGTTATTCTGAGGCAAGATGGATAATTCTTGATTACGGTGAAATCCTTGTGCACGTTTTCTATGATGAAGACAGGCTTTTTTATAATCTTGAACGTTTATGGAATAATGGAGCAAATATGTTCGTATATTCTGATAAAATACAGTAAAAATATTCACAAAAAAACAAAAAACACGGTCAAATGTTCTTGCAAAGACCGTGTTTTTATGTTATAATTTACAAGATAAAATAGGCGTAATATGTAAACGAGGTAAAAATATCTATGGAAAATATGAAATTAAGGCTTGATGTCAATAATATGATGGCAGATTTTATCGGCGAAAAAGGTTTTACTGATGAAGAACTTAAAGCCGTAATGCCCAAAGCAAAAGAAGCCTTTGAATACGTTTTAAATAACCGTGGCAAAGGTATGATGGGTTGGACGGAACTTCCATACAACCAAGATGAAATTGTAGAAGATATCCTTGCTTGTGCAAAAGAAATTCAGGAAAAGTTTGATTACTTTGTAGTGCTTGGTATCGGTGGTTCTGCACTTGGTCCTATTGCAATTCAACAGGCACTTAATCACATGCATTATAACGATCTTCCAAAGGAAAAGCGTAACGGCTGTCCCAAACTTTACGTTGAGGATAACGTTGACCCTGAAAGAATGGCTGCGCTTTTTGATGTTATTGATCTTGAAAAAACCTGTATTAACGTTATTTCAAAATCAGGCTCAACAAGTGAAACAATGACTCAGTATCTTATTTTATGGGATGCACTTACCAAAGCATTTGGCGAAAACGCAAAAGATCACGTTATTGCTACAACAGATGCTGAAAAGGGTAATTTAATTAAACTTGCAGATAAAGAAGGCTTTAAAAAATACGTTATTCCTGATGGTGTAGGCGGCAGATTTAGTGAAATGTGCCCCGTTGGTCTTCTTGCTGCGGCAGTTTGCGGTATTGATATTAAAGCAATGCTTCAAGGCGCTGCTTATATGGATAAAATTGCTAACAGCGATGATATTTATGAAAATGCACCTTTAATGGCAGCTGCAATGCAGTATCTTGCTATGAACAAAGGTTATAATATTTCAGTAATGATGCCTTATGCCGACAGTCTTAAATTTATGGCAGACTGGTATTGTCAGCTTTGGGGTGAATCCTTAGGTAAAAAGAATGATCTTAACGGCAATCAGGTTTTTGTTGGTCAAACACCTGTAAAAGCACTTGGCGTAACTGATCAGCACAGTCAGGTTCAGCTTTATACCGAAGGTCCATTTGATAAAGTAATTACACTTTTAGGTGTTGATAATTACAGGTGCGAAGTTAAGATTCCAAATGGTTGCGAAGATATTCCTGCAGTTAACTTCCTTTGTGGTCATACTATGAACGAGCTTATTACCGCAGAACGTAACGCAACGGAATATGCTCTTTTAAAGAGCGGACATCTTAATCATACGATTATGATTCCTGAAGTTAATGCTTTTACTATCGGCGAACTTATGTATTTCTATGAGCTTGAAACTGCTTACTGTGGTGCAATGCTTAATATAAATACCTTTGACCAGCCCGGCGTTGAAGAAGGTAAAAACGCAACTTATGCTTTGCTTGGCAGACCCGGTTATGAAGAAAAGAAAGCAGAGCTTGAACAGAGACCTGAAAAAAGTTCAAAATATATTATTTAAACAGGGGAGATAAAATAATGGAAATAACACTTGATATTGCATTGCGCGTGTTACGTAAATCATTGCTTTATATCGTTTTGTTCGCTTTGATTGCAGGTATTATCACATTTCTTGCTTGTGGTTTTTTAGTTGAACCTACGTACGTTTCAAAAACACAACTTAACCTTATGGGTAACGATACAACGGTTAACGATTCTCTTGCTGCGAGCAATAACAGTTGGGTTTTTGCTAACCGTCTTTTAAAAACATGTACTCGAATCCTTAATACAAGGAATTTTGCGTTAAAAGTTAGAGATGCAGCAGGCGTTGATTATATGCCTAAATATTCAATCAGTTATGAAGAGGAAACAACTATTATGACAATAGCTGTTTCGGATCATAATCCTGAAAATGCGTATAAAATTGCTCAAGCAATTGCTGATAATGCAAACAGTCATTTAGCACAAATGACGCAAACTTCAGTTACGGTTATCGTTGTTGATTCACCGGTTCTTCCTACATCAGCTGCAAGTCCAAACGTTCCATCATACACAATTATTGCGGCACTTGGCGTTGCAGTATTTGTTTACGTAGTTCAGTTACTTCGTCAGGTATTAGGTACTAAGATTAAGGATGAAAGTGAATTAAGAAAACGTTACAATCTTCCTGTGCTTGCTTCAATTCCTGATTTTAATGAAGCAGTTCGTAATAGTTCAAAATATTCCTACACTGATTATTACGTAAAGGGGGAAAATTAAATGGCAAAAGGTATTGGTAAGTACGCTTATTCAAAATATGGCGGAAAATATAATAAACAGGGCAATGCTGAGTTCTTTACAGTTGAAGCATATAAAATTGCAAGAACAAATATTGCGCTTTCAGTAATCAAATCAGGCTGTAAAAGGATTGCTTTTACAAGCTCTGTTTCAGGCGAAGGTAAAACCACAACGTCATGTAATATTGCGGCGGCATTCTCAAAGCATATCAATTGCAGAACGCTTTTAATTGATTGCGATCTTCGTAAACCAACCGTTGCAAAATTCTTTAACATAAAAAACACACCCGGCCTTACAAACTATTTAGGCGGCATGTGTTCATTAGAAGAAATTATTCAGGTAGTTCCAAATACAAATCTTTCTGTAATTTGTTCAGGCATTATCCCACCGAACCCCTCTGAACTTTTGTCAAGCATTGAATTTGCAAACTTTGTTGACCAGTTGTCAGAACAGTATGATTATATTATTTTTGATACACCACCGGTTAATATCGTTGTTGATGCTATTCCTGTTATTGAAAAAACAGACGGTGTTGTAGTTGTTACTTATGAAGAACATTCAAATTATGTTGAACTTGATAAGGCAATAGAAACACTTAACAGATGTAACGTTAAAATTTTAGGTTTTGTACTTAACGGTAGCAGACAAAAAGAGAAACAGAACAGAAGATTAAGGTCATACCGTCAATGAGACAATACGATATTCATACGCACATTCTTCCTAATATGGATGATGGGGCAAAGGATAAAGAACAAAGCAAAATAATGCTTCAAATGCTTAAAGATCAGGGCATAACAGACGTTGTTCTTACCCCGCACTATTATCCCTTTGAATCGCCTTTAAAAAGCTTTTTAAAGAAGCGACAGGAATGCTTTGCTATGATTAAGGATACTTTTACAGAGCTTGGATTAAACGCCCATGTGGGTGCGGAAGTTTATTTTTCCGAAGTTCTATTAGCACAAGAAAGTTTAAATGAACTTTGTATTGATGGAAAGAATTATCTGTTGCTTGAACTTCCCTTTGGTGAAAAAAATAAGCAAAAGATGATAGATGCATTATATCAGTTAAGTGCAAACTACTCAGTAAGAATTATCTTAGCGCATCTTAACCGTTATCCAAGATTTTTTAAAAAGGTTTTTTTAGAAGAAGTTAATCAGATGGGATGTCTTGTGCAGGTTGATGCAACAGTGCTTAATAATCCTTTTAAGAAGAAAAAGATTCTCAGGTTTATTGACAGAGGTCTGATTCATCTTGTTGGCAGTGATTGTCACAATATAACTACAAGAAAACCTGCATTTGATTCTTTAAAGAAAAATTTAGACGAAAAAACATATCAAACATTACTTCAAACCTTTGATACCGTTAAATAATAAAAAACCACACTTATTAAGTGTGGTTTTATTTTTTTAGATTTCAGTTTTAAAAATCTCAATAAGTTTTCTGTTGATTTCATCGGCTCTTTCTTCGTGAAGAATATGTCCGCAGTCAGCAAAGGTTGCTGAATAAACGTCAGAAAGTGCATCTTCATAAAGCTCAAGCATTTCAAGTGGATGCCATTTATCATTTTCACCCCAGAAGATATAAGCAGGGGCTTCAACACTTGAAAGCTCGTAAGCGATATTACTGTCATCCCAATTTGAATAAGCTACAATAGTTGAATCAAGGTTTTCCTTATTTGATAAAACCTTAAAATAATGTCTTACAAGATCATTTGTAACAAGCGTAGGATCATAATAAGCATCTTCTATAACAGATTTAAGCATTGATTTATTAAAGAAGGTAAATAAAATGTCAGATATAATAGGCGTTGATAAATGTTTAATCTGCCATGGGTAAGTTTTTGTTACACCGCCGGGTGAAAGAAGAATAAGCCTTGAAACAAGTTTTGGATATTTAATTGCTACGTCAAGGGCAATAATTGCACCGGTTGAAAAGCCTAAAAGTGAGGCTTTTTCAATATTCATAGCATCCATAAAATCAACTATAAGCTTTGAAAAATCATTAATTGTATAGTCAATATCAGGTTTGTCGGATAAACCGTGACCTAAAAGGTCAATACAAACAACGTGGCAGTGCTCGCTAAGAACGCGAACGTTCTTTCTAAACGTATACATAGCCTGACCGATACCGTGAATAAATATTACGGTTTCACCCTGACCTTCTTCAAAATATCTTATGTTATAATCGCCGATAGTTATGTATTGTCCGCCTGATTTGCGAACTTCCTGAATCTCACTCATTGTTTTAAAACCTCCTGAATTTTTAAGCAGTGGGTGGTGCGGGTGTAGGTGTTATAAGGTTTGTTGTAGGTGCGCCGATTGTGGCGTTAGGTGTTGTCTGCACAAAATCGTTACTTGGAACAAGATAACGTTTTTGTAAATAGCCTTCCATACTGCCTTCGGTCTTAACCTTAACCCATTCGTTGTGTTCTGAAATTATAGTAACTTCCGTGCCGTGCGCAAGTGCTGCTTCAATTACAGACGTGGTGTTAGGCTGATTTCTTAAACGAAGGGTGCTCTTAGGATCTGTTAAGCTTATCTTAAATTTGTTACCTGCCGCATAAAGATTTTCTGAAATCGGTGGGGTAGGTACGTTTGGTGTAGGTGTAACGTCAGGTGCAGTCTGTTCAGGCGTTGCATCCGGTGCGATGATTTCCGGTGGTTGTGTTGTATCTTCGGGATACATTGAATCAATATCGCCAACAGGTTCGGGATATACCATCTTTGCATGAACGATAATGCGGTACTTGTTTGTTGCATCACAGGTTGAAAGCGTTAAAATCCTGTCGTTTGCAGTGAAGGTGGTTGTATCGTTTTTAAACTGACCTTTGTTGTTTGTTTCATTGCACCAGTTAAGAAAACTTGCATTGGAATTAAAATCATATTGAAGATAAATATCTTCAGGAACTGTCTTATACACACTGTAAATTTCATAACGGTAAGTGCCGTAAAGAGTATCAATAAAAATATATTTGTGTGAATCGTAGAACGCTTTTGTACCTGTTAAAAAGTTATTAAGGGTTGCAAACATCGTTCCGTCACGCATATTGTGCCCGTGAATAATAAGGTTTCTTGAAATAGGTGCAATAGAACATGATGGTGAAATAAACAACGTTCCTGCGGTTGATTGTGTTCCATCGTAACTGCGCCTTAAATAGTAATCAGGTTTGCCGTTTTCTTCTGCAACAGGATAGTTAATACCAAGACCGTACATATAAATCCAGGTTGTAATATCCTTGTTAATTGTGCTGTTAATTGACCATAACGTTGATTGTTTGTTAGAGTACCCTAAAGCCTTTTCAAATTCCGTAGTGCCTAAAAAACTTGATGGACGTGAGCCATCAACGGCGTCAAGTGGAGAAAGGGCAAGCGGGTCAAGACCGTTTGTATCAGTTGAAGAATAAATCTTACTCCAATCAATATCAATAGGGTTATAACTATCAAGTGTAGGATCGTCAATATTGCCACGGTCTGCAAGGGAACTATGCTTAACCTGCGCAATGATTTCACTTATTCTTTTATTAAAAACAGAAAATCCGCAAATTGAAATAACAACAACAAGAACAATAGGTAAAATCCTGTAAACAATAGATCTTATCATCATTGAATCTGCGCGGTTTTTTCTTTTGATTTTGATGGGTTTGTAATTGCTCATATAAAACCTCCGCCCAAAGTATACCTAGTTTAAATATATTATACACCAAAACGAAAAAAATTGCACTATATTTTTTATATAATTAATTATACTATATAAATAATTCTATTGCAAGATATAGTTTTTTAGGTTACAATAAAATAAACAAAAAATGATCGGATGTTAAAAATGAACGAAAAAACCCAAAAAATATTAGAATTTGATAAAATTAAAGAAATGCTTAAAAAACACACCTCATCTTTTGCAGGGGCAGAATTGGTTGAAAATCTTAAACCCTTTGCTAATTATGATGACGTTGTTTCGGAATTATCCATCACCAAGGAAGCCGTTGATATTATTGCAGGCAGAGGCTCCTCACCAATAAATAAGTATAACGATATTAGTTCTCTTCTTGGTCGCATTAAGGTTCAGGCATTACTTTCAATGGGTGAACTTTTAAGCGTTGCTTCATTTTTAAAAGCCGTTCGCCTGGCAAGAACAGGTATTACAGATAGCGAAAACACTATTGATGGTCAGATAAAAGACCTTGCAAGATTGCTTGTTCCTTATAAAGATATTGAACAATCCATCTATAACGATATTTTAAGTGAAGATGAAATTGCTGATTCTGCAAGCGGAAAGTTAGCCTCAATCAGAAGACAGATACGTATTCAAAGTGAAAGCATTAAAGATAGGCTTAACAGCCTTGTCCGCGCTCTTAATAAGGACGGTGTGTTGCAGGAAGGTATTATAACCATTCGTAACGATAGATACGTTCTTCCTGTTGTTGCGGCACATAAGGGCAGAGTTCCCGGTATTGTTCACGATCAGTCTACAAGTGGCGCAACTATATTTATTGAGCCTATGGCTGTGGTTGAAATTAATAACACCATTCGTCAGTTAAAATTAGATGAACGCGATGAAATCATCCGTATTTTGCAGGACTATTCGGACAATCTTCATAGCGAGTTTCAAAATATTGAAAGTAACTATCATATTATGGCAAAACTGGATTTTGCCTTTGCAAAAGCAAAATTAAGCCGTGATATGAACGGTGTTACACCAAAAATAAACAAAAAAGGCTACGTTTTTATTAAAGAAGGAAGACATCCGTTATTAGATAAAAACAAGGTTGTTCCAATAAACGTCTGGCTTGGTAAGGAATTTACACAACTTTTAATTACAGGGCCAAATACAGGCGGAAAAACAGTTTCTCTTAAAACGATAGGTCTGTTTTCCTTAATGGCGCAATCAGGGCTTGATGTTCCCGCAGAACAGGGAACAGAACTGCCTGTTTTTGACAACGTTTTTGCAGATATCGGTGATGAACAAAGTATTCAGCAAAGCCTTTCAACTTTCTCATCACACATGAAAAATATTGCTCAGATAATTAAAAATATTACGCCAAATTCCTTGGTTTTGTTAGATGAATTAGGCGCAGGCACTGATCCAACCGAAGGCGCCGCTCTTGCTATGAGTATTTTGGAAGAATTAAGGCGTAAAAGAATAAGAACAGTTATTACAAGCCATTATGCTGAATTAAAAGCGTATTCTTTATCTCACGTGGGCTCAGAAAATGCTTCCGTTGAGTTTGACGTTCAGTCCCTTAAACCAACGTACAGGCTTATGGTAGGTGTTCCCGGCAACAGTAATGCGTTTTTAATATCCCAAAAACTTGGTTTAGAAAAGTTCTTGATTGACAGGGCAAGAAGCTACGTTGATGAAGATAAACGAAAACTTGACAAAGTGCTTACAAATGCCGAAGAATACAGGGCTTCTGCGCAGGCTAAAAAGACCGAGGCACAACAGATTAAGAATGATATAGAATTAGAAAAGCGCAAGCTTGAAAAAGAAAAGCAAGCCTTGGAAAAAGAAAAGGAAAAAATCCTTAGACAAGCCAATAAAGAGGCTGAAAAAATTAAGGAAGATGCATTAAATCAAGTTAAAAAAGTAATAGATGAATTAAACGAAATCAAAAATAATACTGACCCTTCTGCTATATTTAAAGCAAGGGAATTAAAAAAACAAATAAATCTTCAGCCTGAACAAATAAAAGAAGAAATCAAACAGGGTGAACCTATAAAAGAATTTATATTAGGTATGGATGTTTACGTTACTTCTTTGGATAAAGAGGGAACACTTGTAACAATGCCTAACTCAAAAGGTAAAGCAACGGTTGCAATTGGCATTATGCAGATGGAGATTGATAAAAAATACCTTGCAAAATCAAAAGCAAAAAAGAATAACGTTTTAAATGCATCTGCAAGTGTTCAAAGAACGCAAAGTAATGTACCAATGTCCATTGACGTTCGCGGTCAGTTAAGCGATGAAGCCGTTATGAACGTTGACCTTTATCTTGATTTAGCCTATGGCAGAAATTTAGGCTCTGTAACCATTATTCACGGTAAAGGAACAGGCGCGTTAAAGAATGCTTTGTGGCAATATTTACGTCAAAATAAAAAAATCGCCTCGTTCCGCCTTGGTTCTTATGGGGAAGGCGATGCAGGCGTAACAATTGTTGAATTTAAGCATTAAAAAAAATTGTCAAAAATGCACAAGTTGTGTTATAATATGACTATAATAGTAAATTTGTGCACATTTAGGAGGTTAATATGTTAAACAAAACAAAAATTCTTGTTGTTGATGATGATAAGCATATATCCGAGGTTGTAAAGCTTTATCTTGAAAAAGAGGGTTATGACGTTTACGTTGCTGAAGACGGGCTTGAAGCAGTTAATATGTTTAAAGCTATTCAGCCTAAGCTTGTTGTACTTGATATTATGCTTCCCGGTATTGACGGTATGCAGGTTTGCAACGAAATTCGCAGAATTGATAACACACCTATTATTATGCTTTCTGCAAAGGGTGAAGTTTTTGATAAAGTTCTTTTACTTGAACTTGGTGCTGATGATTATATGGTTAAGCCATTTGAACCCAAGGAACTTATTGCACGTATTAAAGCAGTTTTAAGGCGCACAGTTCAAAGGGAAGAAGTAGGTCAGATTGTTGAATATAAAGACCTTACTATCAATATTAACGATTACACTGTAACTTATAAGGGCAACAAAATTGAAATGCCACCTAAGGAAATTGAACTTATTTATTATCTTGCATCACATCCTCAGAAGGTATTTACCCGCCAACAGCTTTTAGAGCAGGTTTGGGGTTTTGAATATTACGGTGATTCCCGTACTGTTGACGTTCATATTAAACGTATCCGTGAAAAAATCGGTCAAAGTGATTTTTGGAACATTAAAACGGTTTGGAGTATCGGTTATAAGTTTGAGGTAACTGAAGAATGATTTTTCGTTCACTTCACGCAAAACTTCTTGCAATTTATTTTGCCATAGTTTTGCTTTTTGTAGGGTGTTTAGGTGGAACCTTAACGATTTCGTACCGTAAAAATCTTACTAAAATGCGTGAAGAAAGCGTTATTGACTGTGCAAGGCAGATAGCATCAATGTATGCAAATGGTTCACTTTCCATTGTTGATATTGAGAACGGACAAACTATTCCTGTTTTAATGACAACTGCAAAGGATTTTGATGCTACTATTCAGATAGTAAATACAACGTCCAAGCGTCTTTTTTATAATATGAGTGAAGACAAAATGATCGTATATAACAGGGATCAGCTTGTTGATGATGATATTTACCATACGGTATATAATCTTGGCCAAACGTACGTTCGTTCAGATTATTATAATGAAGAAATGGATAAAAACGTTTCAACAATAGCGTATCCGTTAATGTATCCGAACAGTCCATCCGATGCTAAACCTTGGGCAATTTTAATAATAAATTCTTCACTTGATTCTGTTAATGACGCATATTCAGAGATTGTTTCAACACTTTGGATACCTGCAGTTTTAGTAACGGTTGTAGGACTTGTAGTTATTTATGCGCTTACAAATCGTATTGTTAAAAGAGTAAAAAAACTTAATAGCGCAACGGAAGAAATTGCAAAAGGCGATTTTGATACAAGGGTTGAGTTTAAGGAAAAAGACGAAATCAGTTTGCTTGCAGACGGATTTAACAAAATGGCGGAAGATTTAAAGATTGCTGATGCTTCCAAAAAAGATTTCGTTTCTAATGCAGCTCACGAACTTCGTTCGCCGATGACAAGTATCAACGGTTTTGTTGAAGGCATGCTTGATGGTACTATTCCAAAAGAAAAATATCGTATGTACCTTGAAATTGTTTCTTCTGAGGTTAAACGTTTAACTAAACTTGTAAAAACTATGCTTGATTTATCAAGAATTGAATCGGGTAGAGACAAGATAACCTTGGTTAAAACCGACATAAACGAGCTTATTCGCCACGTTGTTATAAGATTAAGCCAAAAGATTGAACTTAAAGGAATAATACCGGAAATTGAGATTTCTGACGATCCCTTATTTGTTTTAGCTGATAGCGATAAGATAGAACAGGTTTTACAAAACCTTATAGATAACGCTATTAAGTTTACAGAAAAAGATGAAAGTATTTATATTTCAACGGAGCAAAAAGGCGATAAAGTCTATGTTAAAATAAAGGATGAAGGTTCTGGTATTTCAGAAGAAGACCTTAAATTTATCTGGGATAGATTCTATACTGTGGATAAAGCAAGAAGCGGTAATAAAACAGGCACAGGCTTAGGATTATCAATAGTTAAAACCATTATTGATCAGCATAATGAAACTATCACAGTTAATAGTGCAGTTAATAAAGGAACGGAATTTATCTTTACCCTTAAAAAATTTAACGATTAAAAAAAGCTATCTCATTTTTTTGAGATAGCTTTTTTGTTTTTTATTTATGCATTATAGATAAACCAAGCGCGCATAATGGGTGAATTACCGTCTTTTTCGCCGGTGCATGCAGCAAAAATCTTGTAACTGTTACCGATTACAACGTTAGCTTTAACGTCTGTTTTATCAAGGATAATTGTGTAATCAACACCACTTATATTGATTATACCTTCAAATTTATTAGCACCAATGTTTTTTGTAACTTTTACGCTATTTAAAACGTAATTCCTGTTCTTGTAGTTGGTTGGATTGGTGGCAACTGCGGTAGTAAATTTGCTTGAAGAAGTTGTAACTGTTTTTTCATCAGGCCAGTACATAAATGTATGGGTCTTTGTTGAAGTGCCTTTGGTGTTTGTTGCGCTTATTAAAACGTCAATCTCACCGTAACTACAATCTTCAAGGCTTAAAGTAATTTCGCAGGTATTATAAAGCTCGTTTTTAACTGAATTTATTATAGGTAAGCTTGCTGAAATTTCTGCGCCTTCCTCGGTCTGACATTTAAGGGTTATGGTCTTATCGCTAATTGATTCTGAATTGTTGGAAGCAATAGTTAAAGTTACGGGTAACGGATCTCTTGTAATTACAAAAACTATGTTTTTAGGAATTCTGTAAGGCTGTGATACTGAAAGGGAATATGTGGTAGTTGAATCAGGATCAACGTTTATTTCGTATTTAAAATTGCCTGTTCCATCCATTGTGGAAGTTATATTTTTATTGTTGAGTTCTACACGTGCATCTGTTGAAGTCCAGAATTCAATGTAATATTTATCGCTGTAAACTTTAATGTTCTGGCTTGATAACTTGCTTGTATCAATTTCAGCTTCAGGCACAGTCATCTGAACTGAGCCTGCTTCGTAGGAATATTCTTTGTTATCCCTTAAATAATATGCGTTAAGGTTTGCGTTTACCGTTGCATCACGGAATTCGTATTCACTACTGAAAAGGTCTTCAAGATAAAGGTCAACTTCAAGTGTTTCGGTTATAAATGTGTGATATGAATTGTTGCACTTTAAATTTAATCTGTCACCTGGTGTGCCTTTAAATACTGCATGAATATATTCGTTGTTCTTTGAATCTCTTAATTTAGTAATTTCGGGCTTTGGTAAATTAAGTTTTTCAACCGTGTTACCTGTTGGACCAATATATTCAGAATTATTATCAGAAATATACTGATAGATAAGTGTGCCAACAAGAATTAAACCGATAATAAAAACAAGGGATAAAAGCCATATTGCAATGTTGAAATTTCTGTTTTTGTTTTCTTTTTCAGGCTTTTGCTGTTTTTTTGATTTTACCGGTATGTTATCTTCATCAATATATTCTTCAATATATTCGTCTTCAACAAATTCTTCTTCGGCTTCTTCATTGAAAGCATCTTCCTCAAAAACTTCGTTTTCAACAGGCTCATCCTGTATAGTATCTTCAACGACAAAAGAAGCTTCTTCAACTTCTTCAACTTCATCAATAACGCTTTCAATAGAAAACTCCTGTATTACAGGGGTTTTTTCTATAATGGGTTGTTCAATATTTGTTTTATCAAAGACTGCGCCACAATGAAAGCATTTTGTCCTTGTTTCACTGTTTTTTGCACCGCATTTATTACAGATCATACGTTTCACCTTTTAAATAATTTTGTCAGTATAGTATAACATATTTTTCTTTAAAATGCAATAATTTGAATATTTTTTTTGATAATATAAAAACTACAATAGGGTGATTGTATGAAGTTTTTTAAAAAAGTAATCGTACTTATATGTTTTTTAGTCATAATACTTTGCGTGTTCTTGGGATTTATGATTTTTTCTGTGCCTGATTTATCGGTTGAAAAAATTACGGATATAAAACAAACTCTAACGGTTTTTGATAAGGATAAAAACGTCTGTGCTACTATAAACTCAGGTCAAAATCGCCAGAATATAAGCATCAGTGAAATCCCTACACATACCATAAACGCTTTAATTGCAACGGAAGATATAAGGTTTTATGAGCATAACGGCATTGATATTAAAAGAATTTTCGGTGCGATTTTATCGGATATAAAAGCGGGTTCTTTTAAAGAGGGCGCAAGCACTATAACACAACAGCTAATTAAAAATTCCCATTTAACAAGCGAAAAAACAATTATGCGTAAAGTTAATGAAGCCATTCTTGCACTGCAACTTGAAAATAAATACGAAAAAAACCAGATTTTAGAAATGTACCTTAATTTCGTATACTTTGGCAGGGGCGCTTATGGAATTCAGGCGGCATCAAAAGCATATTTCGGTATTGATGCAAAAGAATTATCCTGCTCACAAAGTGCAGTTTTAATCGGTGTTTTAAAAGCGCCTAATAAATATGCACCGCATATAAATATGGAAAAAGCAATAAACAGGCGTAATACTGTACTTAAACAAATGGAAAAGTACGGATTTATACAAAAAGAAGATTATGAAAAATATATTCAGGAAGAAATAGTTATAGTAGAGCAAGAAAAAACAGAAGATTACGGGTATTTTACCGATTACGTTTTAGAACAAGGCGCTAAACATTTGGGGATAACCGTAAGCGACTTTATGGGCGGTGGGTATCAGGTTTATACAACGCTTGATTCATATTTGCAACAGGAAACACAAAATATTTATGAAAATAAAGAAAACTTTCCTGATAATTCCGTGCAGTCAGCAACGGTAATATTAAATAATGAAAATGGCTCAATCAGTGCGATGATAGGGGGCAGGGAACATAAAGGAATGCGCCTTTATAATCGCGCAACGGCATTCAGGCAACCGGGATCTTGCATTAAACCTGTTCTTGTTTATGCCCCTGCTTTTGAAAAAAACTTAATTACTGCCGCCACGGTTTTAGACGATTACAGAAAAGATTTTAACGGATACAGTCCCACAAACTATAAAGATCAGTATTACGGTAAAATTACAGTTAGACGTGCATTAAGTTTGTCATTAAACGTTCCTGCGGTTGAACTTTTACAACAAACAGGTATAGAATATTCAAAAAATTATGCTAAAAAAGTCGGTATAACCTTTGATGAAAGCGATACAAACCTTGCTATCAGCTTAGGCGGTATGAAATACGGAACGTCAGTTTTAGAACTAACAGGCGCTTATTGCAGTTTTGCAAATAGCGGTTATTACCAAGAACCCTGGTGTATTGAAAAGATTACTGATTATGATGGTAACGTAATATATGAGCATAAAAGTAATAAAGCACAGGTGTTTGAAGATAGTACAGCTTTTTTAATTACAGATATTCTTTGTGATGTTTCAAAGCAATCTTCAAATCCTATCAGCAAATTAAATAAAAGAATAGCCTGTAAAACAGGTACAGTAGCATATACAAAAGGAAATTCAGATGCTCTTTGTTGTGCTTACACTAAAACACATACTGTAAGCGTCTGGCTTGGATACGATAAAACAGATAAAAACAACTATCTTGATGCAGAAATAACAGGAAGTACGTATCCTTCATTACTTGTAAAAAATATCTTTGAAAAAATCATAGAAAAGTATGGCTATCAGGATTTTCAAATGCCTGATTCAGTAGTTTTAAAGGAAATTGACTCATATTCCTTAAAAAACGAAAATAAAATTTATCTTGCAACAGAGTATACGCCTAAAAACAATATTTTAAAAGAATATTTTGATAAAAATAACTGTCCTACAAGGTCAAACGTATATTGGCAAGCGCCGTTAAAAGTCACCGATGCTTCTATTTTATTAAACGAATTAAGGCAGGCGGAAATATCTTTTACCGTTAAACAGGATTACGTTGATTATTTTATTTATAAAAACGGGAAAGAATTAACAAAACTAACAGGCAAGCAAAACGAAAAGATAAAATTTGTTGACGAAACCTATATTGCAGGCGATAGTTATTATATTTTGCCAAAGCATAAGCTTGTTTTCGTTTCAGGCGGTGCATTAGCAGGCGAAAAAAGTAAGGAATTAACGTTAACTTGAAAAATTACTTTTAAATTTCATAAATGTATGATACAATATTTGCGGTGATTATTATGAAAACTGCAATATATGATAAAAACGGCATAAAAATAGCAGGGGATAGTTCATTAATTGAACAGTTACCCAGTCATATTTTAAACGAGGACCTTCCGTTAATTGAAAACGGTGGGTTGTATTCACGTTTAACAGACGGTAGCATTTCCTTAATTTATGCTGATGAAAAAGCCTTAATTGGTTTTGTTGAAAAGAAAAACGAAAACAAAAGGCTTACTAAAAATGAATTTATTAAAAACCTGTTGTTCGGTATGATTGGAACAGATATTAAAAATCTGTGCAATAAATACGCTTTTTCCATTGATGAACAACGTAGGGTTATTGTCGCTGAATTAAACGAAGATATTTCAGGTTTTATTTCACCACTTGAAGAAATTTTTGATGATGAAGCAATAACGGTAATAGGTCTTGATGGGCACAGAATTGCAGTTATCTGCCTTGAAAACGATACGGATATTGAAGAAATGGCAGATGCTATGGCTGCAACCTTTATGGACCTTAACACAGATTTTAATATCGGTGTAAGCAGTGCTTGCGCAGATGCAAAGGAACTTTTTATGGCATTTGAGCAAGCCTTGTCTGCAATCCGCCTTGGTAAAAAGCTTTCTTTTTCAGGTGGGGTATGGTTCTTTGGCGATTTAATGCCTGAACAGATTATTTCAGAACTTCCAATAAGTGCAGTTACAGGCTTAAAGGAAAAAGCACAGCAGGTTTGTAAAACTCTTGATGCTGAATCAATTGAAATTGCACAGGAATTTTTCAAGCACAATCTTAATATAAGTGAAACTGCAAAGCATTGTTATTTCCATCGCAATTCACTTACTAATAAATTAGATAAAATTCAAAAAGAAACAGGCTTTAATATGCGATCCTTTAACGAAGCGGTTGCATTAAGATTTTATATTGCAGCAAATAAGGTGTTAAAATAAATGAAAAGAAAAAGAACGTCGTTTCTATCCTTAATCTTAATTATAGTAATTAGTTTTTGTGCAGGATTTTTTGCCAATTCCTTTATAGGTAACGGCGCATTAACTTTTCAGCAGGCACAAGTTTTAAAACAGGCTGCAAAACTTATTAAGGATTACGGCATTAACGAATATAACAGTGATTTAACAGTTGATTATGCCTTAAAAGGTATGGCGGCATCGTTAAACGATCCGTATGCATACTATTTTACAAAAGATGAATTAACTGAATACAATAATTCCGTTGCAGGTGTTGTTGAAGGCGGTATAGGTGTTCAGATAATACAGGAAGAAAATAAGTTTATTATTACAAGCGTGTATTCTGGTTTATCTGCACAAAGTGCAGGGTTAAAGGCTAATGATATTATTATAAAAGTTGATAATGAAAGTGTTGATGGTGCTACCATTGAAGAAGTTAGCCAAAAAGTTAAAGGTAAAACAGGCACAAGTGTAAAGATTACAGTTTTGCGTGATAATAAAGAACTTTCATTTAACGTTCAGCGCAGTGACGGTCAAAGGCAAATGACTGAGTATTCAATGATTGAAAACACAGGCATTTTGTATATAAAAATTATCTCATTCCGCGGTAATGCAGTAGAGTACTTTAAAAAAGCAATAGAATTTGGTGAAAACAATAATTATAAAAGCATTTTGCTTGACGTTCGTGATAATGGCGGTGGCGAAATTACCATCTTTGGTGAAATCGCAGATATTCTTTTACCAAAAGGTGAAACCTTTTACGCGTTAGACAGGCACGGCAATAAAATTCAAAGCGTTAGTTCGGATGAAAAATGCATTGATAAGCCAATGTGCGTGCTTGTAAACGGTAACAGCGCAAGTGCTTCTGAAGCTTTTGCAGGCGCTTTAAGGGATTTAGGTGATGCAAAGCTTGTTGGCGTTAAAACTTACGGCAAAGGCATTATGCAAACAAGCTACACGCTATCTAATGGCGGAGTTTTTAAGCTTACAACGGGTAAATATTATTTGCCAAAAGGCGAATGTATTCACGAAACAGGCATTACCCCTGAATATAAAGTTGAATTAAGTGAAGAACTTACAACTAAGTATTGGCTATTAAACAACGATAACGATCTTCAACTTAAAAAAGGCATTGAATTATTGACAAATAAAAACTAATAATTTATAATATAATTGTTCAAAGTGAAGGATTATTTCTGACACGGAGATTTATTTTATCGCACTAAGGCAAGGATTTTTTCTAAGCTAAGGTAAGGCAGAATTTTATAAAACTATCATTCTCTTTACTTTTTGCGGTAAAGAGAATTTTTTATAACCAAACCATTATAACTTGAACCAGCCTCAAACTGCTGAATTTAGGCATATTTCGGCTTGTCGTCCTTTTAAGGCGACCTGCCTTAACGTGTCCTTCGCACCTAAATCTGCTCAAAATTGAGCAGTTTAAGGTCGCAGATTGAAAAATGATAAAATTTTTGTTTTAACAACGAAAAGCCCGCAGACAATATAGGAAATATTTTCAAGGGCTTTGACATAGTAAAAACGTAAATTTTACATTTTACAACTGATTTAAGTTACAATGGTTTGGTTAAGGAGGTAAAATGGAAAACAGAATAGGTGTTATTGGTATCGTAATTGACGATCCAAAGCAGTCTGCCGAAGCAGTTAATGAACTTTTAAGCGCTTTTTCAGATATAATTATCGGCAGAATGGGTATTCCTTACCACAAAAGAAGCGTTTCCTTTATTTCTGTTATGGTTGACGGCACAAACGAGCGTATCGGTGCATTGGCAGGTAAATTAGGCAGATTACAAGGGGTAAATGCAAAAAGCGTATTATCTAATAAAATTTATCAAGGAGAATAACTATGAAAAAACTTTTAACTTTAACTTTAATTTTAACTCTTGTTTTAACAATGTTTGCAGGCTGTAATAAGCCCGAAGATTACGTTGGCGTTGATATTAAGGTTGGCGCCTTAATTGGACCAACAGGTATGGGCATGTCCAAGCTTATGTCGGATAGCGATAAAAAATTAACCGCTAACAATTATTCTTTTGAACTTTTTTCAGCACCTACCGATATTACAGGTCTTATTTTAAATGGTGAACTTAATATTGCCGCAGTTCCCACAAACCTTGCTGCAACCCTTTATAATAAGTCCAAAGGTCAGGTTAAACTTCTTGCACTTAATACCTTAGGCGTTTTATATATCCTTGAAAAAGGTAATACAGTTAATTCAATAAAAGATCTTCAGGGTAAAAAGATATATTCAGCAGGTCAGGCGGCAACACCGCAGTATGCATTAGATTACGTTTTAAAAGCAAATAACGTTACTTGTGAAGTTGAATATTTTGCCGATCATCAGGAGCTTGCAACACAGGCTTTACAGGGTAATGCAGATATTATTTTGATTCCTGAACCACAGGTTTCAAACATTCTTTCTAAAAATAAAGGCTTCCGTGTTGCCGTTGATTTTAATAACGCTTGGAACGAAGCAACAAATAACACATCAATTTTCTCAATGGGTTGCCTTGTGGTAAGAAAAGATTTTGCCGATGCTAATCCTGAAGCAGTTAATAAGTTCTTGGAAGAATATGCTGCTTCTGTTAAATACGTAAACGAAAACGTTGAAGATGCTTCAAAAATGATTGCAGATTATAAAATCGTAGCAAGTCAGGCTATTGCACAAAAAGCAATTCCCAACTGTAAGATGGTTACCATTTCAGGAGCAGAAATGAAAACAAAAACACAGCCATATCTTCAGATTTTATTTGATAGCGATCCAAAATCAATAGGTGGTGCATTACCGGGTGAAGATTTCTATTATTAAAAAAATATTTACACCAATATTTATAGCGTTAATATGGCTTTTAATATGGCAGGGGATATATTTGCTGGTTAATAATCCCTTGTTTGTTTCCGCGCCTATTGACGTGTTTAAACGTATCTTTGAACTTGCCAAAACAAGTCTGTTCTGGAAAGACGTTTGTTTAAGCGTTTACAGAATTATTGTAGGCTTTGTCTTTGGTGTTTTAATAGGGTTGCTTATGGCGTTTGTAACAAGTATGAGTATTACTGAAAAGCTTTTTTCACCCTTGAAAGTTATAATAAGGGCAACGCCTATCGCTTCATTTATTATGCTTGCGTGGATTTGGCTTCAAAGGGATATGATACCTGTTTTTATATCAAGCTTAATGGTTATACCGGTAGTTTGGGGTAACGTTTCAACAGGAATAAAAAATATTGATAAAGATTTTAAAGAGCTTGCCAAGGTCTATAAAATCAAAAAATCCACACAATTAAAAAGCATATATTTACCGGGCGTTCTGCCATACTTTACAACAGCACTTTGCACTTGCGCAGGTCTTGTATGGAAGGCAGGCGTAGCGGCAGAAGTTCTTTGTCAGCCTAAAAATTCTATCGGTACAAACCTGTTTTACGCTAAAAGTATTTTAGAAACTGTTGATGTTTTTGCCTGGACAACCGTTGTAATAATAATAAGCCTTGCCCTTGAAATGTTAATTAAATTCATTCTTAAAAAATTAGAAAAGAAATTTATGTTTGCGGGGTTAACGTGATAAAGATTAAAGATTTAACAGTAAAATTTGATAAAACTGTATTAAAAAACATAAACCTTACCTTTGAAAAGGGCGTTTATTGCATTTTTGCACCGTCAGGCAGGGGCAAAACTACGCTATTAAATGCAATAGCAGGGCTAATTAAATTTAAGGGCGAAATTGATATTAAAGGCAGTATCAGTTATATCTTTCAGGAAGACAGGCTATTAAACTGGTTAAGCGCAAAAGAAAATATTATGCTTGTTTCTCCTGATAAAGAAAAAGCTGAAAAATATATGGATATTTTAGGCGTAACTGAATTTCAGGATAAAAAAGCGCAAGAACTTTCAGGCGGTATGAAAAGAAGATGCGCGCTTGTCCGCGGTTTAGCATATAATGCGGACATCTATCTTCTTGACGAGCCTTTCAGGGCGTTGGATGAACAAAACACCCAAAAAGTAAGGGATATTATAAAAGAAATGTCAAAAGAAAAACTCTTTATCGTGGTAACTCATAATGAAGAAGATATTAAACTTTTAAATGCCAAAAAAGTTCTACTTTAAATTTTCCATTATATCTTTTAAAGTATCAACGTAATTTTCATTAATAGGGTTGCTTCCTTGTTGGGTTCCTTGATTAAAATTATTAAGTAAACCCGTCATTTTAGGAAGCATACTCATCATATTAGTCATATTATTTATTTTTGTTGTAAAACCGTCAGCGGCTTCAAATGCATTTTTTATGTTTTTGAAGCCGTTTTTATTTGTTAATGCAAGTATAAAAATAAGGGGAGTAAGGTCAGTCAAAAAAATCACCTCAATATAATATTATGCACTTTTTGTTTTATTGTGCATAAATTGTAAAGAGGTGATTTTTAAATTGAAACGAACGTTAAGGTCAAATACTAATAATTTTAATAATACAACAGGCGTAAACGAAAATAACTTAAATACAGAACAAAAACAACAGCTTAATAAATTAAAAGGAATGGCAAAAAAGTACGAAGGCAAAAGTGATGCCGAAATTTTAAAAGATTTATCATCTGCCGTTGAAAAAGGTAAAAAAGACGGTTCCTTAACTAATGAAAAAATAGATAATATCGCATCAACCATCGCGCCAATGTTAAATAAAGAACAAAAAGCTAAACTGCAAAAGCTTATGAATACTATAAAAAAATAAGGGGGAATAAAACCCCTTTATTTTTTGAAAATTTGACATATTCATAAAACGTGAGTATAATGATTAAAAGAGAATAAAGGAGAAGTACAAATGGATATTATAAAAAAAGAGCCGTTAAAATTTTTAAAAATATTTTCACTTGTTTATTTAATAGCGAGTGTTGTGTTAGAAGCAGTATATTTATTTCTTTATTTTTATGAGTTTGGATCACAATGGTATTATTATACGTCATCTGTGTTTTCTATGATATTAACTTACGTTCCGTTTGTTTTATTTACGGTTTATTTGTTCTCATGCTATCAAAGGGATAAAAATCATTCTTTATTGACGGAATTCTGCATTCTTTATGCGCTTTCCAATATAATTTCATTATATTCTGCTATAAATGTTGAGGTGTCGTACTACAGAATAAGTATAGGTGTGGGAACGATGGTTCATATCAATAACTATGTAAACATAATATGTAGTTGTATAACCGTTGCTTTTGCGGTTTCTTGCTTTGTATCCTGCGTTTCAAAATTAAAAAACGTTAAAGCAACGCAAGTTTTATCTGTAATTAATTTTACTGTTCACGTGCTTTCTGTTTTATTTTCTTTTGTGTATAGTTTTATTACGAAAGATGCGATTAATGGGTTTTACATTGTTTCTATGATCAATTGGATTATAGGGATAATTGTGCCGATAGTTTATATCGTATTTTGGCGCTATGCAGTATCTTTGCCGTCTGATTTGATGGAAGAATAATTGCATTAACGCTATAATATGCATAAAACAGGTCTGGTTACTTACCAGACCTGTTTTGTTTTTTTATGATTTCTTTAATGGATTCAACTAAAAAATCAATTTCTTCCATTGTATTAAAAATGCTTACGCTGATACGCACGGCACCTTGGTTTTCGGTTTTTAGATATTTATGAACAAGCGGGGCACAGTGAAATCCGCCACGACAACAAATTCCGTATTTTTTGTCTAAAATATCCGAAAGGGTAATGGAATCAATATCATTTATATTAAAGGCAACAACACCGCTTTGTGCTTTTTGCGGTGAGTAAAGTACTACGTTTTTTAGTTTATTTAATCCGTCAATTAAAGTTTGTGCAAGCTCTATTTCGTGATTTAAGATTTTATCCTGATTAACTTTTACAAATTTAACGCCTTCTTCTAAAGCGGCAATATTTTGCACCGAAAGTGTTCCGCTTTCAAGGTATTCAGGCAAATCGTAAGGCTGGGTAAGGTCAAAGGTCATTGTTCCTGTTCCGCCAAAACGTAAAGGTCTTGGGATAATATCTGTGTTTATTCCCAAAATACCGATGCCTTGTGGACCGTATAAACCTTTATGACCTGCGCAACAAATATAATCGTAATCAAAATCAAGTTTTTGAGTTCCTACTGCCTGTGCGCCGTCAACAATTAAAAGTAACCCGTGTTTGTTTTTAAACCGAGAAATTAAATGCATATCCTGAATAATTCCCGTTACGTTAGAAACGTAATTAACAATAATTGCTTTAGTGTTTGGTTTAAGGTTTTCGTTTAGGATTTTTTCGTCAATTATTCCGTTGGCGTTTGGAAGCATAACCGTATATTCTACGCCCTTTTTCTTTAAATTTTCAAGGGGGCGTAAAACGGAATTGTGTTCGTAAACGGTAGTTAAAATATGATCTCCCTTTTCAAACAATCCGTTTATTACAATATTAAGCGAATCCGTGCAACCAAAGGTAAAAATAACGTTTTCGCACTTTTTTATATTTAAAAACTCAGCAATTGTGCTTCTTGCAGAAAAGATAATTTCGGATGCCTTCATTGAAGCCGAGTGTCCGCCTCTGCCTGCATTTGCCGAATAATTTCTCAAAACGTCATCACTACAGGAATATACCTGTTCAGGTTTAAAAAGTGTAGTGGCAGCATTATCAAGGTATATCATAAAAATACTCCATTCACTTTTATTTGCTGCACATAATATATTATATTAAACAAAAAACATGGAGGTCACAAAATTTGCAACAGTATGTTTTAATTGTTCTGCGTTCACGAACACAAGCATTTAACTTAAATAAAACGTTATTAAACAATAATATACCTTGCGAAATTGTAAATACGCCCAAAGAATTTGCAACAGGTTGTGGGTTTTCTGTAAAGGTTGATAAAAAATATTTTGATAAAGCAAAAAATCTTTGCAATAATTTAAATCCCCAAAGCTTTGTAGGTTTTTATCAGGTTTAGGAAAAAACTATTCTTGTTGTGATTGACAAGAAAAAAATATTATGTTAGCATTAAATCATAAAAATATAAAGGACGTTTTTATGATATATGCTGATTACGCGGCAACAACGCCTATAGATAGGGAAGTTGCCCAAAGTATTTATAATTTAATAACAACCAATTTTGCAAATGCATCCAGCGTTCATACGTTAGGTAGGGAAGCTTCTTCCTTAATTGAAAATGCCCGTAAAGAAATTGCAAAGGTAATAAACGCTGATAAAAATGAGATTTATTTTACATCCGGAGGAACTGAAAGCGATAACTGGGCAATTCAGGGCGTAATTAAAGCAACAGGCAAAAAACATATTATTACTACCTGTATTGAGCATCACGCCGTGCTTAACACGTGTGCTAATTTAGAAAAGCAAGGAATTAAGGTAACGTATCTTCCTGTTGATAAAGATGGCAGAATAAATTTAACTGATTTAAAAAACGCAATATGCGAAGAAACAGGCTTGATTTCTATTATGACTGCAAACAATGAAATCGGCACCTTGCAGGATATTCAGGCAATTGGCGAAATCGCAAAGGAATATAATATTCCATTTCACACCGACGCAGTTCAGGCAATAGGTAACGTTAAAATTGACGTTAAAAAATCAAACGTATCCCTTTTATCACTTTCTGCCCATAAGTTTTATGGTCCTAAGGGAATAGGTGTTTTATATATTAAAAACGGAATAAAAATAACCAATCAATTCTTTGGTGGCTCGCAGGAAAGGGACAGGCGCCCCGGTACTTTGAACACCCCTTTAATTGTTGGTTTAAAAGATGCTATTGTAAAAGCGGATGATAACTTAGTAAAAAATAATGAAACCGTATTTAATCGCGCAGAAACAGTAAAAAATATTATTTTAAATGAAATACCCGATGCGATTTTTAACGGTCACCCTGAATTAAAGCTAAAAGGCAATATAAGCGTTAGTTTTTTGGGTGTTCAATCCGAAGGCTTGCTTGTTTTGCTTGATACTTACGGCGTTATGGTTTCAGCAGGGGCAGCCTGTTCTGCAGGTGCGGTAACGGTTTCACACGTTATTAAAGCCATCAATGAAAACGCTGAAAACTATGGCACAATCCGCATTTCTTTAAGCCATCTAACAACGGAAGAAGAAGCCCGGGCAATCGGTAATACAGTAGTTAAAGCAGTAAAAAATTTAAGAAAAAAATAAAAAATGACCTGTTGGAATTTTCCAACGGTCTTTTTTTGTTTTTTTGTTGTAAAAAACATATTAAAGGCAATAATATTTCTACAATAAATTGTAGGTGAGTTTTATGGATACGTTAAGTAGTTATATTGGAACCGATGTTTTTTGCAAAGGTAAGATTATCGGCAGAATTACTGATTTTTTAATAAATATTCAAAATAAAGATATAAGTGGAATAACCTGTTTAAGTAATTCAGGAATTATCAGAAGCAAGTTTTACGTTAGCAAATCAGGAATACTGCATTTAGATAGAAACGGTGCGGTAATTGATAAAGAAAAAATCAGGTATAAAAAATCATTTGATGAAGAATACGCCCAAAGCGGATTCGGTATTTATAAGGATAAAGATTATCTTTCAGGCAGCGTTGGGGATATGTATTTTGACCCTGTAAGTTTAAAAATTCAAAGCGTAAGTGTTAAAAAAGGAATTCTTGATGATGCCATATACGGTAGGGAAGTTGTTGATATAAAGAATATTTCTATGACTGAAAAAGGTCTTATAATAGTAAACAGAGAATAAAAAGGAGGTGCAAAATATGAAGATGTTAAGTACAGGAATAGTAGTTGCAACAGGTGTTGTGGCAGGTATGGTAGCAGGCGCTTATTTAACTATGAGCAAACCCTGTGTTCGCAGAGTTTACCGCTACGGCAGGCGTGCGGCAAAACAGATGTTTAATATGTAGCTTTCGGGGCTTTTGCCCCTACATATAAGGAGAATTTTTATGAATAAGAAAAAAATCTTATACATTGGTATTGGGATTGCATTTTTAATATTGGTTTTTATATTTTTTAAAAAAGCGCTGTTTGACGTTGTAGGAATAGTGCTTATTTCTGCAATACTTTCTTATATTGTTTTGCCATTTGTAAAAATACTTGAAAAACGCGTTAATAGAACATTGGCAACGGCACTTGGTTTTTTAATTTTGTTTGTTTCGGTAATTGCGTTCTTTATTTTTTTAGTACCTGTTTTTTTACAACAGATAAAAGAATTTGTTTATTTTATTCCTGAATATATTGAAACCCTTAAAAAGTTTGTTGAAGAACTTTACGTTAAAGTACCGTTTATTAAAGGCGTGTTAAGTAATATAAAAATAAATGAAGGTATTTCTCAAAAAGCAACTAACTTAATTAACGGCTTTTCACCGGGAGTATTTATTACTTATATCTCAACGTATTTGTTAGTACCGGTGGTTATGTTTTATATGGTAAGGGATAGGGAAAAAATAAAAAAATTCAGCCTGTTTTTACTACCGTCTAAAATGCGTTCGCCCCTTGTTTTTACGTTTAAGGATATTAACCGACAGTTAAGAGATTACGTGTTTGGTGAATTTATTATAATTTTAATCGTAAGCGCGTTAATGTCTATTGCACTTTTGATGTTTAATTATGATTACTGGCTTATTTTAGGCTTAATTATGGGAATATTTAATGTTATACCATACGTTGGTCCCGTGTTTGGAAGTATTCCAATAATTTTAACTGCCGCCCTTGGTGGATGGAACAGGATTCTGCTTGCAATCGTTTTAATTATAGTAGTTCAGCAGATAGATAATATAATCATTCAGCCACGCGTTATTTCCGATAGCGTAAAAATTCATCCTGTTGCAGTTTTATTGTGTGTGCTTGCAGGTAGTAGTATCGGCAGTTTCTTTGGAATGCTATTAGCAATTCCTGTTTATATTGTTTTAAGGATTCTTTTTAAAGAATTTTACAGGTATTTTAGTGAAAGAAAACAAAAAAACCCCGAAATTATCAAATTATAGTATTGAAATATTTTCCAAAATATACTATAATAACGTTATAAATGTTAAACGGAGGAGTATAATATGGCAAATATTAACGATACAATGAAATATACCCGTTGCGAAGATAATACTGAAATTAAGGATATTTTAGTTCAGGTTTACTCTGCTTTACAGGAAAAAGGCTATGATCCTGTAAACCAGATCGTTGGATATATTCTTTCAGGTGACCCCACTTACATTACAGGCTATAATAATGCCCGTAACCTTATCCGTAGGGTTGAAAGAGACGAGCTTTTAGAAGAATTAGTTAAGTGCTATATTGAGAACTGCTGATGGTTTATCTTGGTCTTGATATCGGTGATAAAAGGATAGGTATCGCGTTAAGCACAAGCGGTATATTTGCAAGCGGTGTTGAAACCTATCAGCGCGTTAGTTTAACAAAGGACTGTCAGCATATTTTAGAACTTTGCAGAAAATATAATGTTAGTACTATCGTTGCAGGTCTTCCTAAGCATCTTAACGGCGATGCGCATGAACAGGCAGAAAAGAACGAAGTTCTTTGCGATGCTTTAAGGGCGGAAGGTTGCAAAATTGAATATTTTGATGAAAGGCTTACTTCTTCTGCTGCTGAAAAAGCAATGCTTGAAGCTGACCTTTCAAGAAAGAAACGCAAGGAAAACATTGATAAACTTGCGGCAGTTATAATTTTACAGGATTACCTTGATTCTAAGGGTGGAGGATTTATTTTATGAGTGAAAAAAATGAAAACGTAGTGGTTACACTTGTTGATGAAAATGATGAAAGCTTTGATGCTGAACTTCTTGATAGCATAATGTATGATGGGCATATCTATAATTTCTTTATTCCCGTTGAAGAAAAGGAAAAGGAAGAGCCCCTTGTTATTATCTTAGAATACATTGAAGAAGGCGATGATATTGTACTTCTTCCTGTTGAAAATGAGGTTCTTTTAGACGAAATCTGGCAGGCGTACGAGGAAGAGTTTGAAGAAGAATAAAAATTTTGAAATTTTTAATAAAAAATAAAGGTTTTTTCAGTCTTTTGCAGAATTATTATTTTATGCAAAAGACTTTTTTTGTTGAAAGGGATATTATGAGAAAAGATATTGAGCTTTTTGAACAGAATTATCTTTCGCCTTTTGCCCAAAAGTCAAGTGAATCAGAGGGCAGAGAGGTTTATGAAGAAGAATGTGATCTTCGTACCGCGTTTCAAAGAGACAGGGACAGGATTATTTATTGCAAGTCTTTCAGACGGTTGAAACACAAAACACAGGTTTTTCTTTCTCCTGAAGGCGATCATTACCGCACAAGGCTTACACACACTCTTGAAGTAAGCCAGATTGCCCGTACAATTGCACGAAGCTTGCGTCTTAATGAAGATTTAACAGAAGCTATCGCTATGGGCCACGATTTAGGGCATACACCCTTTGGTCACGCAGGTGAACGCGTTTTAAACAGGCTTTCTTCCTGTGGGTTTAAGCATAACGAGCAAAGCAGGCGCGTTGTTGAAAAGCTTGAAAACGGCACAGGGCTTAATTTAACAAAAGAAGTTCGCGATGGCATTGAAAATCATACAAGCAGATCAAAGCCTTCAACGTTAGAAGGTAAGGTTGTTTCTTATGCTGATAGAATTGCTTACATAAATCACGATATTGATGATGCCTGTCGTGCAGGTATTATTACCGAAGCCGATTTACCTTTCAGAACAAATATGATGCTTGGCACTGATAATTCTTCAAGAATTGATACGCTTGTTACAGATATTATAAAAAACAGTATTGATAAGAACGATATTATAATGTCCCCTGAAATTTATGAGGTTATGAATGAATTAAGGGACTATATGTTTGCTAATATCTATTCAAATCAATCATCTGCCAAAGGTGAAGAATACAAAGCTGAAGGCGTTATAGAAAATTTGTTTAATGCCTATATGAATGATGATAGCATATTACCTGCAACCGTTAAAACTGCAATTAAACTTTATGGCAGGGAACAGGCGGTATGCGATTATATTGCAGGTATGTCTGATGGATATGCTTTAAGGGAATATGAACGTTTGTTTGTTCCACGTTCATGGCAAAAAAATTAAAAGGAGGATTTTATGGCAAGAATACCTGAGCATTTTATAGATGCTGTAATTGATAAGGTAGATATTGTTGACGTAATTTCTGAATACGTTTCCTTGCAAAAAAAGGGAAGCAAGTACGTTGGGCTTTGTCCTTTTCATAATGAAAAAACTGCCTCCTTTACAGTTGACGGGGACAAGCAGTTGTTTTATTGCTTTGGATGCCATGTTGGCGGAAACGTAGTAGGCTTTTTAGAAAAAAAAGAAAATCTTACTTATATTGAAACTATTGAAGAGCTTGCAAAACGTGCCAATATGCCTATGCCTGAGTTAGAGGGCAAAAGCTATACGCCCGGATATTCTAACGAAACAAAGAAAACTATTTATGAAGCTAATAAAGAAGCCGCTAGATTTTATTTTAACACCTTGTTTGAGCCTGAGGGCGCAGAGGGCTTGGAGTATTTTTTAAGTCGTGGCTTAACGGAAAACATTATAAAACGTTTCGGTTTAGGCTATGCGCCTAACAGTCGCGATGCACTTGTAAAGCATTTATTAAGCAAAGGCTTTGATGAAGAAACTATTGTTCTTGCAGGCTTGGCTCAACGGAATGAATATGGAATAAGGGATAATTTCAGAACCCGCGTAATGTTTCCTATTATTGCGCCAGGCGGTGAAATATTAGGCTTTGGCGGACGAGTTCTTGATAAATCCTTGCCCAAATATTTAAACACAGGGGATACACCTGTTTTTAATAAGCGTAAAAATCTTTATGCCTTAAATATTTTAAAGAAAAATAACAGGGGCAGGGCGATAATCGGTGAAGGCTATATGGATGTTATCGCACTTAATATGGCAGGCTTTGATTACGGTGTTGCATCCTTAGGTACCGCAGTTACTCCTGAACAGGTGCGTCTTTTAAAACGCTATACAAACGATATTTATATTTGTTATGATGGTGATAAAGCAGGTATTAGCGCAACCCATAAGGTTATTGATTTAATGAAGGAAGCAGGCTTAAAGCCAAAGATAATTGCTTTACCTTTGGGTGTTGACCCTGATGAATTTATAAAAGAACACGGCGCACAGGCGTTTAGTGATAAAATGAAAACTGCGCGGACAAGCATTGAATACTTAATGGATGAAATTAAAGAACAATGTGATATGGCAAGCGAAGAAGGTAAAGTTCAGTTTGCCCAAAAGTCAACGGCAATTGTTGAAAAATACGCTTTTGATAGTATTGAAACTGAAATGTATCTTCGCAGAATAAGTCAGATAAGTGGATTTTCTCTTGATTCACTATATAGTTCTTTTGATAAAAAGGCAAGTAATACAAAAGTTAAAACCAATGACGTTGCTTATGGAATTTTAAATAAATTTGATTCTGTAACAGAACGTGCATTTATTTCGGTTTTAGTTGAACATCCTGATTTGATTAAAAATATAAAGGATGAAATGAAGCCGGACTATTTTACAAATGATTCATATAAAAATATATATCAGTATCTATTGGAAAATAGTGAAAAAACGGATATTTCAACCTTAATGCGAAAGTTTGAAGGCGATGAAGAAACTATCAACGCACTTTCGGCAGTTGGTATTGAAAATACCGTATTTGGCGATGAAAAAGCATATTTAGAAGATTGTTTTCTTAAAATGGTTGTTGATTACAACAACAGAAAAAGGGAAGAATATACTAAGAAACTTGCTGAACCTTATTCGGCAGAAGAAAAAATTGTTTTTGCATCTGAAATAGCTAAGATTGATATGGAAATTAAAAAATTACGCAGTAAATTTTAGGAGGATGAGATTATGAGTGAAAATGTGATTGAATTTAACGATCAGCTTATTGAAAAAATGGTTGAAATTCAAAAAAAGGTTAAAGATGGCACAGTAAAAAATTATCTTACATATACCGAGGTTATTGACCTTCTTGATGGCGTTGATTACGATGTTGACCACATTGAAAAAATCTTTGATATGTTTGAAGGTATGGGCGTTAAGATTAAAAGTGACGCCGAAGCAACCGAAGATATTATGGAGTCGTTGCCAGAAGCCGATAGCCACATGATTGTTTTAAACGATAGCGTAAACGTTGATGACCCTGTAAGAATGTATCTTAAAGAAATGGGTAAAGTGCCGCTGTTATCAGCTGATGAAGAAATTGAAATTGCAAAGCGTGTGGAAAACGGTGATGAAAAAGCAAGGGAAAAACTTGCAGAGGCAAACCTTCGTCTTGTTGTAAGTATTGCAAAAAGATACGTTGGCAGAGGTATGCTTTTCCTTGATCTTATTCAGGAAGGTAACTTAGGCTTAATTAAAGCAGTTGAAAAGTTTGACTATACTAAGGGTTATAAGTTCTCAACTTATGCAACCTGGTGGATAAGGCAGGCAATTACCCGTGCTATTGCCGATCAGGCACGTACTATCCGTATTCCCGTTCATATGGTTGAAACTATCCATAAGCTTTCAAGAGTAAAAAGACAGCTTGTTCAGACTTTGGGCAGAGATCCTCAGGTTGAAGAAATTGCAGAAGCTATGGAGGTTTCTGTTGAAAGAGTTCGTGAAATCATTAAGATTGCACAGGACCCTGTTTCCTTAGAAACACCTATCGGTGAAGAGGAAGACAGCCATTTAGGTGATTTTATTCCCGATGATGATATTCCGCTTCCTTCTGACGCCGCTGCTGCAACACTTTTAAAGGAACAGCTTATGCAGGTATTAAGCACTCTTACACCAAGAGAAGAAAAGGTTTTACGCCTTCGTTATGGTATTGATGACGGACGTCAAAGAACTTTGGAAGAAGTAGGTAAGGAGTTTAACGTTACAAGAGAACGTATCCGTCAGATTGAAGCAAAAGCATTAAGAAAGCTTCGTCATCCAAGCAGAAGCAAAAAGTTAAGGGATTATCTTGAATAATATGCTTACACCAAGAATGAACGCAATAGTATCCTTATTAGGAACTAATGATACTGTTGCAGATATTGGTTGCGATCACGGTAAATTAAGCGCTTATTTAATTAAAAATGGGTTCGCAAACAAGGTTTTTGCAACGGATATTTCCCTTTTATCATTGGAAAAAGCAAAAAAGCTTAAAGAAAAGGAAAAATTAAATAATATCAGCTTTTACCTTGGTGATGGTTTTTCTTGCTTATATGAAAAGCCTGATGCCGCGGTTATAGCAGGAATGGGCGGTCAGGTTATTGCTGATATTATTGAACATTCTTTTGCAAAAACAAAGCTTGTGCTTCAGCCCATGAAGGATTCTGATATTCTTTTTCAAAAACTATATCTTTTAGGATTTAAAATTGAAAAAGAAGTTATAGTCCGTGAAGGCGGTAGGTTTTATGAAATTATTTTAGCTCAACCTGGCACAGAAGAACCTTTTGATTATTCGCTTCCTAAAATGGACAGGCTTTTAAAAAATGAAGATGCTTTGCTCTTTTTAAAGCATAAAAAAAGCGTTTTACAAAAAGCATTGCAGGGTAGCCAAAAAGCTATAAGCGAAGAAGGTAAAATAAGGCTTAATCAACTTGAAGATAAGATAAAAATGATTGACGAGGTTATTAAAAATGCCTACGGTAAATGATATTATTAAAGAAATTGAAAAGATTGCAAAACCTGAATATGCTTACGATTGGGATAATTGTGGGTTAAGTGTAGGGAATAAAAACAATTCTGTTTCAAAAGTTCTTATTGCCCTTGACGTTACAAAAGAAGTTGTAAAAGAAGCAATAGATACAGGCTGTCAGATGATTATATCTCACCATCCGTTAATTTTTAAGCCTGTTTCAGAATGTACCGAAGAAAGTTACGTTGGCGAAATTGTTTCACTTTTATATAAAAACGATATTGCGCTTTATTCGGCGCACACAAGCCTTGATATTGCTTTTAATGGTGTAAACGATGCTCTTTGCCAAAAACTCTTATTAAAAAATATATCACTTCTTGCACCCTTTGAAATCAACGGCGAATCAGTTGCTTGTGGCAGAATCGGTGAACTTGAAAATCCGTTAAATAAAGAAGAATTACTTAATTTTATAAAAGAAAAAACAGGCGCTAAAACTCTTAACTATAATCTGACAGATAAAAAATATCAAAAGATTGCCCTTTCAACAGGCGCAGGTGAAGACCTTGCTTTTGAAAGTAAGGAAGTTGACGTTTTTATTACAGGCGAAATCAAATATCACACTGCATTAGAATTAAAACGCCAAAATATTTCTTTTATTTCGGCAGGTCATTATTATACTGAAATACATTTTATTGACGTTTTCAGGGCTTGTTTACAAAAACAGGCAGATATGTTACAATATAATGTAACGTTTATAAAAACAAAAACTAACACTAATCCGTTTGAGAATTAGGAGGTTAAATAAATGATTGAACAGATTAAAAAGTTACTTGATTTTCAGGAGGCTGATTTTGCAGTAGATGCTGCTGAAAAACAAGTAAAATCAAGCAAAGAACGTAAGACTGCAAACGCTATGAAACAGCGTTTTGAACTTGCAGTTGAAGAACGTAAAAAGCTCATCGGTGCACGCGATGCTGCTGAAAAGGAAATGGAAGCCATTTCACAGGAAATTGATAAGCTTACAACGTTAAGCCAGGCTGACAGAACAAAAGATATGCCTGAAGAAACAAATGCTATTAACAAACTTATCGCTGAAATTGATAAACTTATGGCTTCGTTTAAAAAACTTGAAGAAAAGATTAAAAACCTTGATGCACAAGTTAACGAAAATGAAAAGAAAATTAACGAATATACTTCTATTGCAAATAAAGCAAAAGATGAATTCAACGTTAATAAAGCAGGTTATGAAAAACTTTTGCAGGAAGCCAAGCCTGAAATTGACAGATTAAAAGCAGTAAGAGATGAAAAGGCAAAAGACGTTGATAAATATCTTCTTGAAAAATATCAAAAATTAAAGGCAAATAAAATTGTACCTACTGCGCCACTTAAAAATTCAAGATGCGACGGTTGTCATATGGAAATGCCTTCATTTACAGTTTCAAACGCTGTTAAAAACGGCTATTGCGAATGTGAAAACTGTGGCAGAATAACTTATATTGAATAAAATTTTTTGAGTAAGCTGGATGACTGCGGTGAAAATACGAGGAAAGTCCGAGCTTCATAGAGCAGGATGCCGGATAACGTCCGGTGAAGGCGACTTCAAGGAAAGTGCAACAGAAATATACCGCCACGAACGTGGTAAGGGTGGAAAGGCGAGGTAAGAGCTCACCGAACGCTATGGCAACTTAGCGTTCCTGTAAACCCCATCCGAAGCAAGATTGATAGTGGAGCAGTAACGGTTGCTCGCCGGCTCCCATGTAATCGCTTAAGCTTTTTGGCAACAAAAAGAATAGATAGATAGTCATCTTTAACAGAACTCGGCTTATAGGCTTACTCAATATTTTTTAAAAAAAGAGGGAATGAAAAATTCTCTCTTTTATTCTTTTTGGCATAACTTGTACATATCATTATCTTGTGACAACCAAACCATTATAGCTTGAACCAGCCTTAAACTGCTGAATTTAGGCATATTTCGGTTTGTCGTCCTTTTAAGGCGTCCTGCCTTAACGCGTCCTTCGCACCTAAATCTGCTCAAAATTGAGCAGTTTAAGGTCGCAGATTGAAAAATGATAAAATTTGTGTTTTAACAAGGAAAAGCCCGCAGACAATATAGGAAATATTATCAAGGGTTTTGACGAAGTATAAAACGTAAATTTTACATTTTACAACTGATTTAAGTTATAATGGTTTGGTTAGGGGTGATAAAAGTGGATAAGTTAAAAAGCATACTGCCTGAATATGTAGTAAACGCGATAAACAACTTAAATAGTTATGAAATCAGTAATTTAACCGAAATAAGATTGCGTGTTAACAAGCCTGTTTATCTAATTATTTCAAACATTGAATACGGTGTAAAAGAAGACTGTATATCAAAATATGATGGAATAATTTTTACTTCTGACGATGCAAAGGAAATGTGGCGTAAATTATGCCAAAGTGCACCATACTCCCTTGTTAATCAGCAAAGGGAAGGCTACATAACCATTGATGGTAATAGGGTTGGGTTTTGCGGTTCTTACGCCGTAAGCGAAGATAATATTAAGCATATTGAACAGATTTCATCCTTTTGTGTGCGCATAAAGCATCAGGTAAAAGGTTGCGCTAATAAAGTGTTCAGATACTTGTTTGATAATAACAATTTTGAAAATACACTTTTTGTTGCACCCCCAGGTGCAGGTAAAACAACTATATTAAGGGATATGGCACGGCTTTTATCCTGTGAAGGCTATAACGTATGTATTGCTGATGAACGAAATGAAATTTCAGCAAGTTGTAATGGTATAGCTACACTTGATATTGGTAAACGTACCGATGTTATTGCCGATATTAAAAAATCAATAGCAATAGAAAATATGATTCGCTCGCTAAATCCTGATATAATTTTATGCGATGAAATTGGCGGAGAACAGGATATAAAAGCGATAAAAAACGCCAGGCATAAAGGCGTTAAAGTGATTGCAAGTGTTCATGGAAACAACGTTAAAGATATAGATGAATATAAAGAAATATTTAATCGTTTTGTATTTTTAAGTAAAAAGGCAGGTATTGGCACCGTTGAAGGCATATATAACGGTGAATTTCAAAAAGTTATAAAAAATATATGTTGATAATAAAGTTTATTTGTGTAATTGTTATATGTTTTTCCTCGTGGATTTTAGGTAAAATGTATGCTGAAACTTTAAAAAACAAAATATGTATGGTTGAAAAATACATAATTCTTTTAAAAGAAATTAAAAGCAACGTTTCTTATTCCGGTAAAAACTTATACGATTTTTTAGGTGTAAAAAGCTATGATAAGACCAACAGGTTTTGCACGTTTCTTTTGCAAAATAAAGAAAAAGGCTTAGAAAAAGCAGTGCAAACTTATTCTCCTATAAACGAAGAAGAGAAATTTTGCGTTGAGTCTATGTTTGAAGCATTTGCATTTTTAGAAAATTCAAGTGATACAGAAAGTATTAGCGATATGATTTCTTGCACAACAGATAAATTAACTGAATATAAAAAACAGCTTGGGGAGGAATATAAGGGAAAAATAAAAACCAGTCCGCCTATATTTTTATTATGCGGGTTGTTTATTGCCCTTGTTTTAATATGAGTATAGATATAATTTTTAAAATTGCGGCAATAGGAATACTTGTAACGTTAATCAGTCAGCTTTTAACACGCTGGGGCAGAGAAGATATCGCTATGATAACAACTATTGCAGGCTTAATTATTGTTTTGCTTATGGCACTTGATATGGTTTCGGATTTCTTTCAAACCATTAAAAGTGTGTTTCAACTTTACTGATGGATAAACTTTATTTAATAACGTTGTTTGGTATAGCATCGGTTTTTATTATCACTGCAATAAAAAAATATTCACCTGATTTTGCTTTTGTTTCTTCTATATGTGCAGGTGTAATAGTAGTGTTTTTTGTTGTGGGTGAAATAATTGAAATACGCCAATATATTCTTTCTTGGGCAGAAAACGGAATAAACGTTCAGTATGCTTCAACGTTAATGAAAATATGTGCTATGAGTTTTTTAGGGCAGTGGGGAATTCAGCTTTGCCGCGATGCAGGTGAAAACGTGATAGCTGATAAAATGGAAACCGCAATAAAGGTAATTGTAATAGTTTTATGTTTTCCTTATATTGATATGCTATTTAAAATGGTGGCCGAGATTTAATGAAAAAGATACTGTTTTTTATTATTGTTTTATCACTTTTATTTATAAGCGTTTCAGCAACAGAACAAATTGACACGGGAAAACTTGAAGATAGCTTATCAGATGGTGAATACTATTCTTTTTTTGGTAACGTTGAAGAAATTATTCAGGGTATTTTAAATAACGATCTTAAACTTCAAGGCAAAGGCGTTTTAGAAAATATATTTGAAATTTTGTTTCTTTCAATTAAAAAGGCTTTACCGTCATTTTCTGTAATGCTTGGTTTATCGCTTCTGTTATCCTTTGTTGATAAATTAAATATAATAAATCCTAATTTAGAAAATACCGCTAAATTAGGTGGCAGAATATTGTTTACTGTAACGGTAATTTCATCAATTACAGGATTAGTTACAACGGCAAAAGAGAGCCTTAATACAGTTTCATCCTTTGCACAGGCGTTAAGCCCTGTTTTAATAACTTTATTGGCCTCCTGTGGCGCGCAGGGAAGCGTTACAAACCTTGCTCCGTCATCAGTTTTACTATCGTCTGTTTTAATTGATATTATCGTAAACACGGTGTTTCCTTTAATAATTTTAGGATGTACGGTGTTATCAGTTGATACGCTTTTGCCGGGGAATAAATTAAAAGGAATATCAGATCTTTTAAAAAGTGCTGCTTCGTGGATTACAGGCATTATTTTTACTGTGTTTGCAGGTGTAATTGCAATACAAGGCGCAATAGCAAGCGTTAGTGACGGCGTTTCAATGCGCGGAATAAAATACGCAATAAATACGTCTGTTCCAATAATCGGCGGTGCAATAAGCGAAAGCCTTTCAGCAGTGCTTTTTAGTGGCTATTTGTTAAAAACTGCCGTAGGTTTAATGGGGATAATAATTATTGCAGGTATCCTGATTATTCCTTTGATAAGTATTTTTGCATATTTTGTGCTTTTAAGATGTTTTTGTGCAGTAACTCAGCCTTTTGCTGATCCTTTTACCGTTGAATTTCTAAAAAACGTATGTGAATTTATAAAGCTTATTATGATTATTTTGCTTGGTATTGGTGTTTTGTGGTTTGTTTTTTTAGGTATTACGGTTACAGTAGGAAAGGTCTTACTATGATTGATTGGCTTAAAAATTATATTTTATCGCTTGTTTCAGTTTCTGTAATAGGCTTAATACTTGAATGTTTGCTAACAGAAGGAAAAATAAAAAAATACGCTATGTTCGGCGTATCTATCATATTAAGTCTTTCTTTAATTCAGCCGATATTTAATTTAAAAACAGATTTTGAAATACCAACAATAGAGAACCAGCAAGTAAATATTGATTACGAAACTGCAATTAAGTCAACGGTAAACAGTATTAACGGGTATGAAGATGCTTTTGTTTCCGTTATTACCCAAAATAATGAAATTAAAAAAGTAACGATAGTCTGCTCAGGTGAAAAACTGCTTGATAAAGCGGTGGAAAATGCTAAAAAAGATTACGTTATAAAAATTATCAGTGCCGTTTACGGTGTTGAAAAAGAAAATATATATTTTTCGGAGTAGCTATGAAAGAGTATATTGAAAAAATCAAAAACAGTAAAAAAGCAAAAATAATATTAATAGCCTTACTTTGTGCCATTATGATAATTATATATTTTATTCCTGAAAAAAGTAATAAAGGGGAATCTTCAAACATAAATAATAATACGGTTAACACAATAACCAAGGAAAAACAGCTTGAAAACGTTCTTGCAAATATAAAAGGCGTTGGTAAGGTAAGCGTTATGATTACCTACGAATCTTCAAGCGAGGTAGTGTGCGCCAATAATATTCAAACTGAAACTAATACCGTAACGGAAAAAAGTGAAAACGGGGGGATAAAGGAATCAGAAACGATTGTTGAAAACAAAACGCCTGTAACCGTTGGCTCAGGTGATGGCGAAAATCCGTTGGTGATTATTGAAAAGGAGCCAAAGATCAAAGGTGTGATCGTGGTTGCGCAAGGTGCAGATAATTTAACGGTAAAATTAAATCTTCAAAAAGCCGTTGAAACCGTTTTGCAGGTAGAACCTTCGCAAGTTGATATTTTTGCAATGAATTAAGGAGAGAAAAATTATGTTTAAAATCAGTAGAAAAGCTATAGTAATTTCAGCGATGGTATTGTTACTGTTAGTAACAGGTCTTTTAAATTGGAAATACATTTCAAATAATAACGGCACAGCACAGAATAATCAACAGGAACAGGAAGTTGAAACAGGCAATTTCTTTACTACCTATAAAAGCGAAAGAACTGCAAACAGGGAAGAAGAAATGACTTATCTTGATAGCGTTATTGCAAACGCCAACACAGATACAGAAACTATTAACGAAGCCCAGCAAATGAAAATGGAGATCGTTGCCAATATGGAGCTTGAAAGCACGTTAGAAGGTCTTTTAGTTGCCAAAGGCTTTGAAGATGCCATCGTAACATTTGGCTCAACCTCAGTTAACGTTGTTATTAAAGATGCCGAGTTAACAAGCGCAAAGGTAGCCCAGATTTTAGACGTTGTAACCACCGAAACCCAATATACCGCAAGCGAAGTTAAAGTAATACAGGCAGAATAAAAAATAAAGGCGCAAAACTGCGCCTTTAATTTATAAAGAAACATCTAACTGATTTACGAGCAGAGAGCTCCAATTGCTCAAGCTGGTTCAAATCATACTAGATGCTAAAAATATGTTAACATAGATATTATATTATGTCAATATCATATTATAAAACAAAAAAAGCTGTTACAAAAGTAACAGCTTTAATTTGTGCAAATTAAATTATAATGCTCTTGTTACCTTACCGGAACGAAGGCAACGTGTGCAAACACAAATCTGCTTGGGGGAGCCATCAACAATAGCTCTAACCTTCTGAACGTTGGGAGCCCAGTATGTTCTTGTGTGACGGTTAGAATGGCTAACCTGATTACCTGACATTACGCCCTTTTGACAAATTTCACAATACTTTGCCATAAGTGCCACCTCCTTATACGGATGATAAAAATTTTTTTGAGCGTTGCTCTTTGGTGTGCGTGGAGGGACTCGAACCCCCGACCTACTGGTTCGTAGCCAGTCACTCTATCCAGCTGAGCTACACACACGTATTTCTGAGCAACGGTGATAGTATATAATAACCTTTGAAATTTGTCAAACATTTTTTTATTAAATTTTTGTTTATTTTATTTTATGTTTGTGATAAAATATTTTTAAAGATAAACATATTTATCATTTTACTATCACAATTATAAGATATAATAATATCAAATAATAAACCTTTTATGTGAAAGGATGAATTTTATGGCAAGAGTTTTAATTGTTGATGATGAAGAAAATATTCGTATCGGTCTAAGGGAATACGCTGAATTTGAAGGCCATACAGTTACCGAAGCCGTTGACGGTATGGATGCGGTAAATAAGTGCAAAAATGCCGATTTTGACGTTATTATTATGGATATAATGATGCCACGTCTTGATGGTTTTTCCGCCTGTAAGGAAATCAGAAAAACAAAAGATATTCCTGTTTTAATGCTTTCTGCAAGGGGCGAAGAATACGATAAGCTCTTTGGCTTTGAACTTGGCATTGATGATTACGTTGTTAAGCCTTTTTCACCTAAGGAAGTTATGGCAAGAATAAACGTAATCGTTTCAAGGCATCAGAACGCCCAAAAAGAAAGCGAAAACAAGCATATAATCATTAAAGGTATTGATATTGATACTTCTGCCCGTAAGGTTTATATTGACGGTAAAAGGGTTGAACTTACGCCAAAAGAATATGATCTTCTCACTTTTATGATAAAAAACAAAAATATTGCGTTATCCCGTAATCAGCTTTTATCTGAAGTTTGGGGGTATGAATTCTTTGGTGATGACAGAACTGTTGATACACATATTAAAATGCTTCGCAACAGTATTGAACCTTACCGTGACTTAATTTCAACAGTTCGGGGGGTAGGCTACATATTTGAAACAGAAGAATAAACACAGTGTAAAATTAAAAATATGGGAATATTTCTGTATTTTTACAGTACTTTTGCTTGTTATTATCTGGCTTTTGCAGATAGTATTTTTGCAGTATTATTATATCGGCGCTATGGCGCGTGAAACTGTTAATAATGCCCGCGAAGTTGTTTCACTGTATAAAAAAGATAAATTAAGTAATGATATTATTTACGAAAAAACCCGTAAAAATAATATTGTAATCGTTGTTACCGATGAAAATGGTTATGTTTTAAGCGCATACGACGATATGGGTGAAATTGATGATCAAAGAATAAATAATATTGATAATTTTGGTAAAACGTTAGGTAATGTTCACGATGCTATCTCAAAAAGCAAAAATAACGAAGTATATTACCGTGTTAAAGGTGAAAGAAAACGTGAAAATATCATTTTTTACGGTGCTTTTGCCCAAAATAGTGCAACTAAAAATAACGCATATATCTTTGTTATTTCACAACTTCAGCCTATTGATTCTGTTGTAGCGGTTTTGCAAAAACAGTTTATTTTGATTACGGTTATTGCACTTTTAATGGCTACAATTATCGCATACGTTATCGCTCGCAGATTTTCTAAACCTGTTGAAAAATTAACTAATGCAGCAAAAGAAATGGCATTAGGTAACCATAACGTTGATTTTAAGACGGAAGAAGCTTTTCACGAAATATCCGATCTTTCAAATGCATTGAACTATGCATCTACCGAACTTAATAAATCGGCAGAATTCAGGCGTGAGCTTATGGCAAACGTTTCACACGATTTAAGAACGCCTCTTACGATGATAAAAATGTATGCTGAAAAAATACAGGATATTTCCGGAGATAATAAAGAAAAACGTGAAAAAGACTTACAGGTTATTGTTGATGAAACCGATAGATTAACCTTATTAGTAAACGATCTTTTAGAGCTTTCAAAAATTGAAAATAATAAGCTTGATTTTAACGTTAAAGTATTTGATATTTGTGCAACGATAACAAAAGTACTTGAACGGTTTTCAATTATGTTAAATAAAGGATATTCTTTTGATTTGGAAGCGCCCGAGAAAGTTTATGTTTTAGGTGATGAGGTAAGAATTGAACAGGTACTTTATAATCTTTTAAGTAACGCCATAAGTTATACAGGTGAGGATAAAAAGGTAAAAATCATAATAACCAAGAAATTTGATTGCGCTAAAATAGAGATTATTGATAGCGGTGAAGGAATTTCAAAGGATGAACTTTCAAACGTATGGGATCGCTATTACAGGGCAAAAACCCATATAAGATCTAAGGTTGGTACAGGACTTGGGCTTTCAATCGTTAAAACGATTCTTATTGCTCATAACGCAGACTTTGGTATAGAAAGTACAATTGGTGTTGGATCTGACTTCTGGTTTGAATTAAAATTGCCTGAAAATGCCAATAATAAAACGTTGCGTCTTGCAGATAATAATATTGCAAAGGATAACTGAAAGAAATTCGGTTGAACTTTTGCAAAAACAAAAGTGGAGATAAATATTATTATGTCAAAGATGTCACAAGCACTTAAATATGAAATAGCTAAAGAGTTAGGTGTATATGATACAGTTAAAAATTCAGGCTGGGGTGACGTTTCATCCCGTGACTGTGGTCATATGGTAACAAAAGCTATTGAAATTGCAGAACGTAGTGTAAAATAAACAAATCTTTAAACGGAACGTAAAAATACGTTCCGTTTTTCATATTTATATTTTTTTATCATATTCTTAATCAAGGAGTGATAAAAGTGTATAAAAGGGGAAACTACATTATTTATAAAGAACATATGAATTTAAGAATTAAACCAAAAACAAGTTCGGCGATTTTAAGTGTTATTCCACAAGGAACATGTATTTTCGTTGAAGAAGTATGGGATAATTGGGGCAGAATCAATTTTAACGGAATAAGCGGTTGGTGTTGCATAAGCGAATGTTTTGCAAAACCTGTATGTTCCTGCACACAAAATGAATGCTGCTATTTTGAAAAATATAATGAACTGTATAAAAAGTATAAGCAACTTTTAACGCCAAGTGAAGAAAATAAATAATTGCATTCAAGATACAAATATGGTATAATAAGCATATATTATTTTTAATTTTTTTGGAGATAAAATATGCTTAAAATTAAAAATTATCATTTCAGGTATATAAAAACTGTGTTATACGCTGTTGTTGCATTATTGCTTATAGTAATGCTTATAGTTATTGCAGTTGTAAATTTAAATTCAAATGGTAGTCAGGGATATGTTGAAAATTCAAGCCCAACACCTACAGTGCAGGGTGAAAAGACCAATAAGGTTAAAATTCAACTTGTTGGTGACGTTGTTTTAAATTCTACTTTGCTTGAAAATACTTCTAATGCATATTCGGAATATGATTTTTCAAATATTTTTTCTCTAATTAAGGGGAAAATAAATGGTGATATTGCCTTGTTTAACCTTGAAGGTGTTATTGACGTTAATAAGAACGGATCACAGATTTCAGGCGCTCCGCTATTCAACTATCCTAAAAAAATAGCCTCTGATTTAAAAGATGCAGGCTTTAATATGTGCGTTACCGCAAACGATAGGGCGGCGTATTTTTCAGATAGGGGAATAAAGAATAACTACGAAAATCTTATTAGCACAGGTTTATGCCCAGTAGGAACTTCCATTGAAAACACAAAAAACTACGTTGTTGTTGAAATGAACGGTGTTAAAATCGGTGTTTTAGCTTATACGGACAAGCTTTCTGATTTTGATAAAATTGATAAAAGATATATTTCAGCCCTGGATTTTACAGATATTGAAGGCACTGTTGATGCTATTTCGGCTGATGTTCAAAGCGTAAAACAACACGGTGCTGAAATTATTATTGCTTCAATGCATTGGGGTGACGATATAGGATCTGAACCAACTGAAGCACAACGTGAACTTGCTGATAAAATTGTTAAATGCGGTGTTGATATTATTTACGGCACACGTTCACACGTTTTACAGAATGTTAGTTTTAAAAATATTGTTGATGATAATGATTTAAGCAGAAACGTTATCGTTGCGTATTCAATGGGAAATTTCCTTGCACAACCAACCGTTACAACGGGACAGGCAGGGCAGCAAAGTGCAATATTAAATATTTACGTTGAACGTGATCAAAATGGCAGGGCATATATATCCTCTGCTGAATGCGAAGCTATCTTTATTTATGATTTTTCTAAAAATACCAATGATGTGCAGCATGAGTATCTTATTTTACCTGCAACAGAGTACGCTCAGGCAACCGAAAAACCAAGCGTATTTTTAAATGACGAAGATTGGCAAAAGTGTAAAGATGCGTATAATTACGTTTCAAAAATTGCCCAAGAAAGCGGAAAAACAGGCCTTCCGTTAGGCTTAAAGTAATAATATAAGCCACCTGTTTGGTGGCTTTATCATTTTATAAGAAGGATTTTTTATGGCATACTTTGATTATTTTGAACTTCACAAAAACTGTAAACGCACCTACCTTGCAAAAGGTAAAAATTATATTACTTTTAATGAAGATTGGTGCATAAAAAACGCAAGTTTTGTGCATGAATTTGCAATTAACGATTTTAATGAATGTCTTTTAAAATCTTTTGATACAAAATTAGGTGAAAACACCGATAAAATCATTGATTTTAAGCTTGTTGACGGTCTTGAACACGGTTATAAAATTACTGTAAAAGAAAACTCGGTTACCTTTGTTGCATCAGAAAAAAGTGCTTTGGTGCAGGCGATTTTTTATGCCGAAGATTTAATGAAGCTTTACGGCGATGCATCGTTAGAAATAAAAGAACATACTGTTACACCTGTTGTGTGGCCTAGGCTTGTTACCTCATCGTTAGATGGGGGAAAGTACACCAAGGAATATTTAAATGCAATTTTGCATTATGGGTATAACGGCATTATTGTATATTTTGATGATGAATTAACCCTTAATCTTGCAAAAGAAATGGGCATTTTAACCTATTATTGTGGTGAAAATGCAGATAAATTTAATGATAAATATGATGGCGTTATTTTAGAAGATATTCCCTGTGAATTTAATAAAAATAATATTTATTCAACACTTAATTGGAACGTTTCTTGCGAAGAAAAACTTGAAATCTTAAAAAAATTACCAAAGGATTCTACCGTGATTTTAAGCTTTGATGAAGGTCAGAATATTGAAAAAGACGGTATGAATTTTTTAACAAAATCAGGCTCGCTTGTTATGAATCAGCCTTCTGATTATTTTAAAAAAGCATTAAATATTTTAAAACAAAATAATGTGAACGTAATTGCTTCTTTTTGTGGGGGCGGAACAACAAACGAGGTTGCAACTATGCCGTATGTTCCTGCAATGATGCAATGGTTTATGCGCGTGCAAGCATTTAAAGAACTTGGAATTTTAGCAACTTTGGAAAGTGAAAGATATGGCTTTATACCAAATATTGTTGCGGAATTTACGAAATTACAGTTGCTTTCACCTTGCGACGAAGGCGGTATCGCAATACAAAAAATAGCAGCTACTCATTTTGGTCCGGAAAACGTTGAAAAAGTTATGATGGCTTTTAAAAAGATTACCGATGGTGTAAATTGGCTTGTGTTTAATGATGCTGATTATATTGGCCCCTTGCAGTTTGGCACTGCGTTTCCTTTAATTAACGGAAATCTTTACGAATATGATTTTTCAAGTTTTGACGGTGCGTTGGAATCCGATATAAATATGAAAGCCTGTGATGGCTTTAATAAAGCATCTTTGATTTTAAGCCATATTGAAAATAATGAAGCGCAGGAATTATCGGTTATTCTTAACTTTTTAGTTAATACTCTTGTTACGTGCGCTAATGCAAAGCGCTGGTACAGGCGTATTGAAGCCATAAATGAATCTGATGCTGATTATAAAAAGCAATTTCTTTATTCACAGATGGTTAAAATTGGTGAACAGGAAATCAAAAATGCTTATGAAACGGCTGAACTTTTAATAAAAGCACCGTATTTATCAGGCAATAATTTTGATGAACTTTGCACACCTAATGCGTTGGAAGCCAAAATAAAATTAACTGAAAATGCTGTTAACGAAATTAAGAAAAAATTAAATTATCAGTAGTGTTTTTTTACAAAATGTGATACAATAATTTAAAATAACCTTGGAGGCATAATAATGCTTGAATTACAACACGTTTCTTACACAGTAAAAGACGAAAACAATAACGATAAACAAATATTAAAAGATATTTCCGTGAAAATAAGCGATAGGTTTGTTGCGGTAACAGGTCCTAACGGTGGCGGTAAAAGTACGTTAGCCAAAATTATTGCAGGAATTTACACACCAACAAGCGGTAAAATTATTTTAGACGGGGAAGATATTACCAACTTATCTATTACTGAAAGAGCGCAAAAAGGCATAAGCTTTGCGTTTCAGCAGCCTGTAAGATTTAAGGGCATAACGGTTAAAGACCTTATCTGTTTAGCCGCAGGTAAAAACTTAAAAATTAATGAAGCCTGCGAATATCTTTCAGAGGTTGGTCTTTGCGCAAGGGATTATATTAACCGCGAAGTTAACGCTTCGCTTTCCGGTGGCGAGCTTAAAAGAATTGAAATCGCTATGATTATTGCAAGGGGTACAAAATTCTCTGTTTTTGATGAGCCTGAAGCAGGTATTGACCTTTGGTCATTTAATAATCTTATTCAGGTTTTTGAAAGTATGCATAAGAAAATAAACGGCACAATTTTAATTATTTCACATCAGGAACGTATTTTAGATATTGCAGATAAAATTCTTGTTGTTGCTGATGGCAGAATTGCTGATTTTGGGCATAAAAAGGATATTTTACCTGCGTTGTTGGGCGGTAAGCAGATTGCCTGTAAAACGCTTATAGATAAGCTTTAAGGGGTGCAAAAATGAATAAAATACAAAAAGATTTACTTGAACAGATTGCAGGTATTCACGAAGTTCCTCAGGGTGCTTATAATATCCGAATGAACGGTGAAGGTGCAGGCAGAAACACAACTGAAAATATAGATATTGTTACAAAAACAGATAAACCCGGTATTGATATTATTATTAAGCCCGGCACAAAAAATGAAAGTGTGCATATTCCCGTTATTTTAAGCCAGACAGGATTACAAGATCTTGTTTACAACGATTTTTATATCGGTGATGATGCTGACGTTACTATCGTTGCAGGATGCGGTATTCATAACGGCGGTGACGAAAAAAGTCAGCACGATGGCATACATTCGTTCCATATTGGCAAAAATGCTAAAATCAGATATATTGAAAAGCATTACGGCGAAGGTGATGGCAACGGCGAAAACGTTATGAACCCCACTACTATCATTGAAATTGATGAAAACGGCTATATGGAAATGGAAACCGTTCAGATAAAAGGCATTTCTTCAACAAAACGTGATACAAGTGCAAAATTAAAAGACGGTGCAACGTTAATAGTTAAAGAAAAGCTTATGACCCACGGAAAACAGTATGCTGAAACTAATTTTGACGTTGAATTAAACGGTGTTGATTCTTCAACACACGTTATTTCCCGTGCTGTTGCAAAAGAGCAGTCAAATCAGCTTTTTGTTTCTAAGATAATGGGTAATAACCGTTGCAGTGGCCACACAGAATGTGATGCTATTATTATGGACGATGCAATCGTTAAAGCAGTGCCTGAAATTACTGCCGCAAACGTTGATGCAAGCCTTATTCACGAGGCTGCAATCGGCAAAATTGCAGGCGAACAAATTATAAAACTTATGACTCTTGGTCTTAGCGAAAAAGAAGCTGAAGAGCAAATTATAAGCGGATTTTTAAAATAAAAACTATTTATTTGGCTTGTTTATATTTATAAACAAGCAAATTTTTTTATTAAAAGTGTTTGACTTTGATTTATGACAGGTCTATAATATATTTTATATATTATAGCAAAAAAGAAGGTACAATAAAATGATCGCAGTAATTAAGCAAGGAACAGAACAAAAACAACTTGATAACCTTATTCAATGGCTGAATACTCAGGGTGTTTCGGCGCATATTTCAAACGGTGAATATTCAACTGTTTTAGGTCTTATTGGTGACACTTCAAAGATTGATATTGAATTACTTGAAAATCTTGAAATAATTGAAACCGTTAAGCGTATCAGCGAGCCTTTTAAAAGTGCAAACAGAAAGTTTCATCCTGATGACACTGTTATTGATGTTAACGGTTTTAAAATTGGCGGTGGAAACTTTGCTTATATTGCAGGACCCTGTTCAGTTGAATCAGAAGAACAGATTTTAGAGGTTGCATTAAGGGTAAAACAAGCAGGCGCAACGTTTTTAAGGGGTGGTGCATTTAAACCAAGAACTTCACCGTATGATTTCCAAGGTCTGCAGGCAACGGGTCTTGAACTTTTAAAATATGCAAAAAAAGTTACAGGTATGCCTATCGTTACTGAAATTATGAGTACAAAGCATCTTCCTTTGTTTGAAGACGTTGATATTATTCAGGTTGGTGCAAGAAATATGCAGAATTTTGAACTTTTAAAAGAACTTGGCAGAACAAATAAGCCTATTCTTTTAAAAAGAGGTCTTGCAAATAACCTTAAAGAGCTTTTAATGAGTGCTGAATATATTATGGCAGGGGGTAACGAAAAAATTATTCTTTGTGAAAGGGGTATTCGTACTTTTGAAACTTATACCCGTAACACGTTGGATGTTTCTGCTGTGCCTATGCTTCACGAGCTTACACATCTTCCTGTTGTTGTTGATCCAAGCCATGCAAGCGGTTTAGCGCGCCTTGTTAAGCCAATGGCTATGTCTGCTGCAGCGGCAGGCTGTGACGGTCTTATGATTGAAGTTCATAATAATCCCCAAAAGGCACTTTGTGATGGCGCACAATCTCTTACGCCGGATCAGTTTGATGATGTTACAAATGCAGTTAATAAGGTTCGTGAGGCAATAAAATGAATGTCGGTATAGTTGGTTTAGGTCTTATTGGCGGTTCTTTTATAAAGGCAATAAAAGCTTTTACAAATGATAAAGTTTTTGCTTTTGATATTAAAAATGAAACTGTTGAATTTGCAAAATGTATGAATCTTGTTGATGAAACGCTTAATGATAAAAACGTTTCATTGTGTGATTATATTTTAATTTCAACTTATCCTAAAAGCGCAGTAGAATGGCTTAATAAATATAAAAATAAAATTAAAAAAGATACTGTTGTTATTGACTGTTGCGGTGTTAAACGTTCTGTTTGTAAAGAATGCTTTGATATTGCACAGAATAACGGTTTTACTTTTATTGGCGGTCACCCAATGGCAGGCTACCAAAAATCAGGCTTTAAGTATTCAAAGGAAACCTTGTTTAAAGGCGCAACAATGATTCTTGTGCCAAAAGATACACGAAATATTGAACTGCTTGCTAACGTTAATGCTTTCTTTAAAAATTTAGGTTTTTCAAGCGTTACGGTCACAGATGCTGAAACACACGATAAAAATATTGCTTTTACATCACAGCTTGCACACGTTGTTTCAAATGCATACGTTAAAAGTCCAAGGGCGATGGTGCATAAAGGCTTTTCAGCAGGAAGTTATAAAGATTTAACAAGAGTAGCATATCTTAACGAAGATATGTGGACTGAGCTTTTTTTAGATAACAAGGACTTTTTAAAAGAAGAAATTGACTGTATTATTTCTGAACTTAAAAAATACAGCGATGCCCTTGAAAACAGTGATGAAACAATGCTTAAAGCATTATTAAAAGAGGGCAAGGATAGAAAGGAACTTATTGATAAATGAAAACGGTTACCGTAAATGCAACAAGAGAATATGACGTGCTTATTGATAGCGGTATATTAGATAGTGCGGGTTTAATCGTAAAAGAAAAGTTTGGTATAAACAAAATATGCATTATCACTGATGATACTGTTAACGGTTTATATGGTGATAGGGCGGTTAATAGTTTTAAAAAACAGGGCTTTTTTGTTGAAAAAATAGTGATTCCACACGGTGAGCAAAGCAAAAATACTGATAATCTAATTAAAATTGTCAGAGAATTGGCTAAAATGCACTTTACAAGAAACGATATGTTAGTTGCTCTTGGCGGCGGTGTTGTAGGGGATCTTTGCGGATTTTGTGCAGCAACCTATATGCGCGGAATACGATTTATTCAGATGCCAACAACGCTTCTTGCGGCAGTTGATTCTTCTGTAGGCGGAAAATGTGCGGTTGACCTTCCTGAAGGCAAAAATCTATTTGGTGCATTCTGGCAACCATCACTTGTTATGTGCGATACCGATACGCTTAAAACTTTAACAAAAGAGATTTATGCTGACGGTTGTGCTGAAATTATTAAATATGGTATGATTTACGATAAAACCCTGTTTGATACGGTTAAAACAGGTTGTTTTGACGAAATTGATGTTATAGCACGTTGCGTTGAAATTAAACGTGATATTGTAAATAAAGATGAATTTGATACAGGGATACGTCAGATTTTAAACTTTGGCCATACCTTTGGTCACGGCATTGAAATTTTAAGTGATTTTTTGGTTACACACGGTATGGGTGTTTCTATAGGTATGGCAATTATTACAAATGCACTAAAAAATTCAGGGCTGATTGATGAAACAGTTTATAATGAACTTGCAGATGCGTTGAAAAACAATAATTTACCCACAAATTATTCCTGTTCGTATGAACAACTTTTTGAAAAAGTTATAGGTGATAAAAAGCGTGTGGGTGAATGTATAAACGTAATTCTTGTTAAAGAAATCGGTAAATCAGAAATTTGTAAAATGGAACTTGATAAAGTAAAAGAACTTATCAGGATTGGTATGAACTAATGCAAACTATTGTATCATGCGGTAAAAGATGGGGCACTGTTAAGGCTATTGCTTCAAAATCGCACGTTCACCGCCTTTTAATTTGTGCAGCGTTATCTGATAAAAAAACCGTTATTAAGGACGTAACCTTTTCAGCCGATATTATGGCAACGGTTAGCTGCTTAAACGGTTATATTGCAGATATTTTTGTTGATTGTGATACCATAACCGTTCAGCCTTATAAAAAGCCGGCAGCAGATTGCGTGCTTAATCTTAATGAAAGCGGTTCAACTTATAGATTTTTAGTGCCTGTTGCCTGTGCATTAGGCGAAACGGTAAGTTTTACAGGCAGTACGCGATTAAGTGAACGCCCGCTTTCGCCTTTATATGAATTATTAAAAAAACACGGATGTACCTTGTCAGAAGAAGGTGTTTTTCCATTAATTTGTTCAAGAAAACTTGAACCTGGCGAGTTTGTTATACCGGGTGACGTAAGCTCACAGTTTATAAGCGGATTACTTTTTGCATTGCCACTTTTAGATGGCGATAGCGTTATTCATATAACAGGCAGAATGGAATCTTATCCTTACATAAAAATGACGTTAGATGCCCTTGAAGTGTTTGGTATAAACGTTGAGCAGGAAGAACAATCTTTTTATATTAAAGGAAATCAACAATATATCAGTCCCAAAGAAGTTGTAGCAGAAGGTGACTGGTCCAATGCGGCATTCTTTGTTGGCTTAGGCGCTATGAGTGAAAAAGGTATATGTGTTGAAAACGTAAGCGAAAATTCCCTTCAAGGCGATAAGCAGATAGTAGATATCGTTAAGTGGATGGGCGCAAGGGTTAAACAATCTGAATCAAGCATTTTTGTTTGTGGCGGTGAACTTACAGGCACAAGAATTGATGCATCAAACATTCCCGATCTTGTTCCGATTCTTGCGGTTCTTGGTTGCGCGGCAAAGGGTGAAACAGTTATTTTTAACGCTTCACGCCTTAGGTTAAAGGAAAGTGACAGGATTGAAAGTATTTTTAATATGCTTGTTAATCTTGGTGCCGATATTAAAAAAACTGATGATGGTTTTATTATTAACGGAACAGGTGCGCTTTTAAGTGGAACAGTTGATGGGGCAAACGACCACCGTATAGTAATGGCAAGCGCTTGTGCAAGTTCAATAACTAATGGAAACGTAACTATTAACGGCTCTCACGCGGTACATAAATCATATCCAACGTTTTTTGAGGACCTTACTAAATTAAATTTGGAGAAATAATATGAAAATAGAAGATTTAAGAAATAAAATTGATAATATTGATGATGAACTTGTTTCTTTGTTAAAGGAAAGACTTTCCGTTGCTTCTGAAATTGCAAAATATAAAAAGGAAAACGGTCTTAACGTGCTTGATAAAAAAAGGGAACGTGAACTTATTAATAAAGTTACTGAAAAAGCAGGCAAAGAATATGAAAGTGAAACAAGGGCATTTTTTAATGACCTTATGGGTATTTCCCGTGGCTACCAAAGTAAGCTTTTAAAAGAAAAAAGCTCTTACGGTGAAAAAATTGACGAGGCATTAACCCAAACAGACAAGATATTCCCTGAAAGTGCTATGGTAGCTTGCCAGGGTGTTGAAGGTGCCTATTCACAAAAAGCATGTGAAAAAATATTTCCTAATCCTACAATCGTATTTTTAAATAGCTGGGAAGGTGTTTTTCACGCTGTAAACAGCGGTTTTTGCCGTTATGGTATCTTGCCGCTTGAAAATTCTAATGCAGGCTCTGTAAACCGTATTTATGATCTTCTTGCACAGTTTAATTTTAGTATTGTTCGTAGCACAAGAATACATATCAATCACAGCATTTTAGCCAAAAAAAGTGTTAAGCTTGAAGATATTAAGGATATTTACTCACACGAACAAGCAATAAATCAATGTAGTGAATTTTTAGCAACACTTAAAGACGTTAACGTTCACGTTTGTGAAAATACCGCTATGGCGGCACAGATGGTGGCTGAGTCTGATAGAAATGACGTTGCAGCAATATCTTCAGCATCTTGCGCGGAACTTTATAATCTTGAAATTATCGGTAACGGCGCGCAAAATGATGGCAATAACTATACACGCTTTATTTGTATCAGTAAAAATCTTGAAATTTATCCTGGCGCAAATAAAACAAGCTTAATGATAGTTGCACCGCATAAGCCTGGCGCACTTTATAATATTTTATCAAAATTTAACAGTCTTAATATTAACGTTATTAAGCTTGAAAGCCGTCCGATTCCCGGAAGTGATTTTGAGTTTATGTTCTATTTTGATATTGACGTTTCCGTTTATTCAGATAAATTCCAGGTAATTCTTGCTCAGCTTGAGGCGGAAGCAGAAAAATTCCAATATTTAGGTAGTTATATTGAGGTAATTTAATGGCTGAATATCGCTATGGTTTAATAGGTAAAACCTTAAAGCATTCGCTTTCACCTGAGATACATAAGCATTTTTATGATTATGAGTATTCTCTGATTGAACTAAATGAAGAAGAACTGAAAGAATTTTTAAAAGAAAAGAATTTTAACGCTGTAAACGTTACTATTCCATATAAAGAAACCGTTATGCCTTTTTTAACAAGGGTTGATGATTTTGCAAAAAAAATAGGCAGTGTAAACACCATAAAAAAGGAAAAAGACGGCACGTTAACAGGGTATAATACCGATTATTTTGGTTTTTTATATCTTTTAAAAAGTAACGGAATAAACGTTGAAAATAAAAAAGCTATTGTTTTAGGTAGCGGAGGTTCATCAAAAACAGTTTGCACAGTTTTAAGCGATTTAGGTGCAAAGTCTGTTACTGTTATTTCAAGAACAGGTGAAGATAATTATCAGAATATTTCAAAACATTTTGATGCTGAGATAATCGTTAATACAACGCCTGTTGGTATGTATCCCCAAAATCTTCAAACACCTATAAATTTAAGGGATTTTAATTGTGTTCATGCAGTTGTAGATATAATTTATAATCCGTTAAAAACAAAACTTTTACTTGATGCTGAAAATAAAAACGTAAAATATGCAAACGGTCTAACAATGCTTGTTGCACAGGCAAAAATGTCAGCAGAGATATTTTTAGATAAAAAAATACCCGATTCTGAAATTGAGGCTGTTTTAAAAAGTATAGAAAAACAAACTGAAAATATCGTTCTTGTTGGTATGCCCGGTGCAGGGAAATCAACCATTGCAAAGGAACTTGGCAAAATATTAAACAGGCCTGTTTTTGATACTGATAATGTTATTGAAGAAAAAGAACAAAAAACAATTCCTGAAATCTTTGGGGAATATGGCGAGGAGTATTTCAGAAGTTTAGAAACTGATGTTACAAAAGAAGCAGGTAAAAAAATCTCTTCCGTTATTGCAACAGGTGGCGGAATCATAAAAAAACAGGAAAACTTTGATGCGTTAAGGCAAAACGGATTTGTTGTATTTTTAAATAGAAACGTTGATGATCTTTCTTTAAATGGCAGACCCCTTTCAACAGATAGAGAACGTTTAAAAGAAATGTATCTTGAACGTTATCCAAAGTACAAAGAAATTGCCGATATAGAAATCGCTGTTCAAAACAGCATATCTGATACGGTTAATATTATTTTAAATGGTTTTTATGGAGGTTTATATGAAAAAAACTAAAAAAATTGTATTTTCGGCATTGTTAGCTGCGCTTGTATGTGTTTCAACAATAATTTTAGTAATTACTTTGCCAGGAGGCGGATATTTTAATCTTGGTGATTGTTTTGTTATTGCTTCGGGCGTAATATTAGGTCCGGTGTTTGGTTTTTTAGCTTCTGCAATTGGCTCGGGGCTTGCAGATATTATTTCAGGATATGCGCTTTATGCTCCTGCAACGTTTATTATTAAAGGGCTTATGGCGTTGGTTGTTGGATTTATTTGTTTAAAGAATAAAAAGATGCTTAACGTATTTTTAAGCGGAGTTTTAGCAGAAATTATTATGATTATAGGATATTTCTTGTACGAATTGGCGCTTAATGGATTTTCTCTTGCAATTTTAGGCGTTACAGGCAATGCCCTTCAAGGTGTTGCAGGTGTAGTTTCTTCCTTTGTTTTAGTATTGTTATTAACAAAAAACAAGGCAATAAATAAATTTATTACACAATAAATTATAAATTTATTTTGTAAAATATTTGACAGAAAAAAACTGTTATAATATAATATTATCACTTATTTTATTGAAAGAAGGCGTATTTATGAGTTTAAAAAATCCTTATCTTGCAGAACTTATGGAAACAGTTATTAAGCGTAATGCTAATGAACCTGAATTCCATCAGGCAGTACAAGAGGTTCTTGAATCACTCGAACCTGTTGTCGAAAAGAGCCCCGAATATATTACCAGCGGTGTTCTTGAAAGAATGGTTGAACCTGAAAGAATTATTAAGTTTAGAGTTCCCTGGGTTGACGATAACGGCAAAGTTCAGGTAAACCGCGGTTTCAGAATTCAGTTCAACAGTGCTATCGGTCCTTACAAGGGCGGTTTAAGATTCCACCCAACAGTAAACGAAAGCATCATTAAGTTCCTTGGTTTTGAACAGACTTTTAAAAACTCCTTAACCACACTTCCTATGGGTGGCGGTAAAGGTGGTTCTGATTTTGATCCAAACGGTAAATCAAACGGCGAAGTTATGCGCTTCTGCCAGAGCTTTATGACAGAATTGCAGAAATATATCGGCGCTGATACTGACGTTCCTGCAGGCGATATCGGTGTTGGTGCAAGGGAAGTTGGTTATCTCTTTGGTCAGTACAAGAGATTGCGCGATGAATTTACAGGCGTTTTAACAGGTAAAGGCCGTGCTTACGGTGGATCACTTATCCGTCCTGAAGCAACAGGCTTTGGTGCTGTTTACTACACTGCTGAAATGCTTAAATGGCTTGGTGAAGATATTAAGGGCAAAACCTTTGCAGTTTCCGGTTTTGGTAACGTTGCATGGGGTACTGTTCAGAAGGTTAACGAACTTGGCGGTAAAGTTGTAACAATTTCTGGTCCTGATGGATACGTTTATGATAAAGATGGCGTTGCAACACAGGAAAAGATTGACTTTATGCTTGAAATGCGTGCTTCCTGCCGTAACAGAGTAGAAGATTATGCTGATAAGTTCGGCGTTCCATTCTTTAAAGGTCAGAAGCCTTGGGGCGAAAAGGTTGACGTTGTTATGCCTTGCGCAACACAGAACGAAGTTAACCTTGAAGATGCAAAGAAAATGGTTGCAAACGGCTTAAAGTACTATGTAGAAGTATCAAATATGCCTACAACCGCTGATGCAGTTGCATATCTTAAAGCAAACAAAGTTGTTATTGCACCTTCTAAGGCAGTTAACGCAGGTGGCGTAGCAGTTTCAGGCTTGGAAATGAGCCAAAACTCAATGCGTTACAGCTGGAGTGCTGAAGAAGTTGATGCTAAACTTCACGATATTATGAAGAACATCTTTGAATCTTCAGTTGCAGCAGCTAAGGAATACGGTATGGATGGCGATCTTATTGCAGGTGCAAATATTGCAGGCTTCAAGAAGGTTGCTGATGCTATGATGGCACAGGGTGTTGTTTAATTTATAACCAAAAAATAAAAGGGATGAGTTTTTGCTCATCCCTTATTTATTTTGTTTTATTTTAGTGATCTGCGATGCTTCTTACACCGTCAAGATTCATTCTTAAACGTGTAACTTCTTCGTAGAAATAACAGTCAAATGCACTTTGAATATCATCTTCGCATTCCCATGCAGTCTGAATTGATGCATATCTTAATGTTTCGCTTGCTTCGGGGCAACCGTCTAAATGTTTAATAATTGCTTTTGCAAGTAAGGTATAAATACGTGCGTGATGGTAAACAAGCAACCAACATTTTTTACGGCAAGCATCTTTTTCGCTATCACTGTTTGCTTTTGCAACGGGAATCATTTCTTCCATCTTTTTAATTGCTTCTTGAAGATTAGCCTTAAAATCTTCTCTTGGGGAAGGATCGTGGCTACGCATATTACCAAGATAGAATGCCTTTGCAATTATGCCAAAGTATTCACACATTTTAGCATAATTTTCTTCGCCAAAGGAAGCAACGTAAACCTGTTTTCTTATTTCTTCATAGTCAGCGTTACTGTTCCATAAGGTTTTACCTAAAACAGTCATAGCGATTGAAGTTGGGAAGGTGTTACGCTGAAGTTGACAGCTTATAAAGTTATTGATACCTAAATTATCAAAGGAACGAACGTCTTGGTATAAAACTTTTGCCATACCTTCGCCACTTGCTTCCATTAAGTGATCCCACATTAAATGGTATTCAAAAGCAACTGTATCGCCTGTGTACTGCTTTTTCCAGTTGTATAAGTATGCAAGTAATTCTTCAACTGAATGGGGAAGTGTATATTTGTTTAATTTATATTCGCCAATCTCTTTAATAGTATATTCAGCAGGGAAAGGCTTTGCATAAGTTCTTGTAATAGGTGCAAACTGCATAATGGTTAAATCGGGATGCTTAACGTGCTCGTGAATTGGTGGATGAGCCTTGTTGTATCCTGTGCTGAAAACAACCTGAGCTTTAATGTTTTCTTCCTTAAAGCGCGTTGTAATCTGGTTTACCATTATTGTCTGATAGTCAGAGAATCTGTACTTTGTGCATTCAGGGCATTCGCAGGTGTTGTTAAAATAATCGCCTAACCAGAAATGTATAACGTCAGTTTGCGGATGAGATTTTGCATAATCAACAACTGCATCAACCATTGTTTTTTGAACGTATGGGTCGGAGTAGCAAAGCTGTGTTGAAAGGGGCTGATTTAACCAAACCTCGCGTTTTCCGTTAACTTCTGCACATATATCCTTGTATGCCTGAGGAATCTCTTCATCCTTTAACGTGTACCAACCGCTTGTAACAATACCAAAGGGATTGCATGTCCAACCATGGCCCATTCGCATAAGCAATAAACCGCGGTCTTTAACTGCTTTTTCAATGGTTTCAACAAATTCCTTTGCCATATCGTGATCAAAATGTTCGGGTTCTTTAACTGTGCTTCTTAAATGTGTGTACCATCTGTCAAAGAAAGTATATGCATCTTCAAACTGTATGTAATATCCGTTATAGCCAATCTTTGGAAGCCATTCAATCATATCTAATACGTTTTCAAGGCTTACTGCGCCTTCAATACACATTGTACGGTGGCGTTTAGTTGCAATTTCAAAAATATCAATATCTTTGGTTTCTGCAACTGGTGGGAAGTATGTGCCGTCTTTTCCTGGGCGCAACCAAACGATACCCCAATGTTCAAGTAAACGGTAAACACCCATTAAAACACTGCGGGGGTTAATACCTGCAACATAACCTTTTTTATTTTTTACTTTAATTGCTATTGCATCATCAAGATGGGGGTCTTTAACTTCTGCTTTAAGACCAAGTTCATCAAAAAGATGAAGTTCAATTTCAGCTTCAATACCTAAAATATCAAGATATTTATCAAGCTCTTGTTTTGCGTAGTTTACTACTTTATTCATAAATAAATTCACCTCAGCAGATATTATTACATATATAGTAAAAATTTTCAATATAAAAAATAAAAATCCTCGTTAATTTAGAATTTTTTTTGTTAAAATTCACTCAAAATCTCTTAACGAGGAAAATTTTTATTAAGGAAAGATTTTTTCTTGCAGTTTTTTCGGATAATCGGGGATAGCTCCTAACTGTGTTACAACATATTCTGATAAAAGCGATGCGCGTTTTAGACATTCATCAATGCTTACGTCAGCAAGATAGTTTGATAAGAAACAAGCTGAGAATGAATCTCCTGCGCCAACTGTAGAAACAACCTTGCAGTTTGGTTTGTCTGAATAATAAAACTTATCGCTTTTTGTGTCAAATACAAATGCACCATCACAATCAAGGGTAACGATTATAAGTTTAATATTAGGATATTTTTCTTTTAATGCCTTGCAGATTTCTTCGTTAGTTCCGTTAATCTTTAAAACACCGATTTCTTCCCTTGAAATTTTAAAAATAGTTGTTGATTTAAGGGAATTATCAATCATTTCATCAGAATAGTAATTCTGCCTGATGTTTATGTCAAAGAAAACCTCACGATAATTTCCTTTTAAAAGCTCGTTTAATGTGTTTTGTGATTTTTCGCTTCTTTGTGCAAGAGTTCCGAAATAAAAAGCATCTGCCTCAAAACATGATTTGTCAGGCAAGGGGATGTTATCGTAGGCAACGTCCTTTACAAGATTGTAAGATGGTATACCATTAGTAAGTGTTACAACGCATCTGCCTGTTTTAAAAGGAACAATTAGAATATTATCAGTGTTTACGTTTAATTTTTCTGCTTCGTTTACCGCAAGTAAGCCAAGCTCATCATCGCCAACTGCCGAAACAACGTGAACGTCATGTCCTAATTTTGAACAATGTGCGCCAAAATTAAAAGGAGCACCGCCGATTTTTTTTTCGTTTTCAAAAAGATCCCAAAGAATCTCACCAAATACTGTCAGTTTCATATATTACTTAGCCTCAGGATATTCGTTGCAAAGAAGATACATTGGCTTTTCGTCTTCTTCAATCTTGGGGAATCTGCCCATTATTTCATAAAAACGGTTGTCGGTATTATCATCGTTAACCATTGAAACTTCACCGATTAAAACTTTACCGTGGCCTTTTTCAGCCCAGAAAGCGTGGTATTGATATGGTGGAAGAGTAACGCTTTCACCTGGCTTTAAGCAAAGCTTTGTACCTGCGGGAACGGTAAAAACACGTCCATCACACGTAACGGTAACAGGAGTGTCGGCAAGGGATTCATCTTCTGCACAGTTGTAAACCTGAATAATTAAGTTACCGCCACCGCGATTGATAATATCCTCCATCTTGTTCCAATGAAAATGCATAGGACAAACCTGATCTTCATCAGAAATTAAAAGCTTCTCTGCATAAGTTTTTTTGCAGTCGGGCTCGTTTAATGAACCGTTGCGGATAGTAAAAAGAAATAAACCAACTTTATCATAATCACCTAAACCGTAATCGGTTATATCCCATCCAAGCATGTGGTTACGGATTTCGTCGTATTCATGACCTTTTTCTGCCCATTCTTCAGGGGTGAAAAAAGCAAATGGGGGAAGGTTGAATTTCATCTCGTTAATGAATTCAAGATTTTCTTTCATAAGTTTATTAACTTCGCTTCGTTTCATAAAGATTCTCCTTAAAAAATTTTTAAGTATTATATAATAATATTGTTTATATGTCAATATCAAGAACTATGATTATATAACATTTTTGTTGTATTATTTAACAAAAAAGACGCTGAAAAATCAGCGTCTGTCTTATTTTGCATTGTTTGCAAAACTGTTATCAACAATTTTGTTATAATCAGCGTTTTTAACGCTTATTCCTGCATCTGTAATTACCTTGATAAGTTGGTTAAAATCAGCTTCATTACATACAGGATCTGTTTTCCATGCGTTGATTTTTTTGTAATTTTCAACAACGTTTGTAATCAGGGCAATATCACTGTCAGGGAAAGATGGCGCAATTGCTTCAGCTATTTCCTTACTTGTGTGTTCGCTAACCCAGATTTGCCCTTTATATAGCGCGTCAACAAAGTCTTGAACAAGGTCTTTATTTTCATTTTTAAAACTTTGTGTAACCATCATTGCGGTGTATGCAACGTAATCTGTTTCAGCACCAACAGAAGCAACAATATAACCTTCGTTTGCCATTTCCATTAAGGAAGCACTTGGTTCAAATAATGCAACGTAATCATCGCTTCCTGATAAAAATGCACCGCCCATTAAATCAAAGCTGACGTCTGTACGAACTGTTAAATCAACGTTTGGTTCCATTCCGTTTTTTCGTAAAGCGTATTCCAACGTCATTTCAGGCATACCGCCCGTTCTTCCACCGATTATTGATTTGCCTTTTAACTTATCCCAGGTAAAGTTTTTATCAGGGGTTTTGCCAACTAAAAAAGATCCGTCACGTTGTGTAACTTGTGCAATTACAACAGGATAATCCTGTTGACCTTCGTTGTAAACGTAAACTGCTGTTTCAGGTCCCATAAAGCCAATATCTGCCTGACCTGTAATCAATGCGGTCATTGATTTATCACTGCCACCGCCGTTGGTCAATTCAATTTTTATATTTTTTTCTTCAAAAAATCCCAATTCTATTGCTGCATAAAAGGGTGCATAAAAAATTGAGTGTGTAACCTCATTTACTTTAAGTACTGTTTGTGTTTCATCTTTACAACCGATAAACAAAGTTGAAAGCATCACTAAAAGCATTACAAAAGAAAGAATTTTGAGTTTCATTTTTTTACCTCCTTAACATTCATTTATAGACTATGTTTTTTTCTTTTTTTATGTGAAAGTTTATAAATTTTTTTGCTTACAGGGGTGACATTTGCGTATTTATATGATATAATTTATATAATATTTTATAGTGGAGATTTTTATGCTTAACGATACTTTTATAAAACAGGCAAAACTTAATCCCGAACAAAAGCAAGGCGCTACGATTTTAGAAGGTCCTGTTTTGATTCTTGCAGGTGCAGGCAGTGGTAAAACAAGAGTTTTAACACACAGAATAGCTCATCTTATTTTAGATAAAAAGGTTTCACCCTTTAATATTCTTGCTATTACATTTACCAATAAAGCCGCAAAAGAAATGAAGGAAAGAGTTGAAATAATCTGCTCAAGCACAGGTGCTGACGTTTGGGTTTCTACATTTCACTCTTTTTGCGTTCGTGTTTTACGCCGTGAAATTGAAAATATCGGTTACAGCAAAGATTTTACTATTTATGATGACGATGATCAGAATAAACTGCTTGCTGATATTGTTACTTCATATGGCTATTCAACAAAAGACCTTCCACCCAAAGAAATCGGCTGGGTAATAAGCGAAGCTAAAAATAAGTTTGAAGGTCCTAATAAACTTAAAGAGCTTGCAACAAACGAAAGGGAAAATATCTTTGCCAAAATTTACGAAGAATACGAAATTCGTATGAAAAAGGCAAACGCCCTTGATTTTGACGATCTTTTAATAAAAACTGTACTTTTATTTAAAAAATTCCCTGAAATTCTTGAAAAATATGCAAAACGCTTTAAATATATTCACGTTGACGAATATCAGGACACCAATATGGTGCAGTATTATCTTGTAAAACAACTTTCTTCTTATTGGAACAATATCTGCGTTGTTGGTGATGATGATCAGAGTATTTACGGCTGGCGCGGTGCCGATATTCGTAATATCCGTGAATTTGAAAAGGATTTTAAAAATGCAACGGTGATTAAACTTGAACAGAATTACCGTTCAACCAACAATATTTTACAAACTGCAAACGCAGTAATAAAGAATAATTCTGCCCGTAAGGATAAAAATCTTTGGTCTGATAAAGGTAACGGTGAAAAAATCAGAATTGAAGAATTAAGTGACGGCAGAAGCGAGGCATACTTTGTTGTTTCAGAAATTTTAGATGGTTTCAAAAATGGCGCAAAGTACAGCGATTATGCAGTTTTATACCGAATGAACAGTCAGTCGCGACTATTAGAAGAAATGCTTTTAGGATCAGGTATTCCTTATGCAGTTTACGGTGGACAACCATTCTATTCACGTAAGGAAATTAAAGATGCTATCGCATATTTAAGGATTTTAACAAACCCTGATGATGAAATTGCATTTAAGCGCATTATTAACGTTCCTAAGCGAGGCCTTGGTGATTCTGCGGTAAACGAAATTACTAATCTTGCTTTTAACCATAACGACAGTATGGTTGGTGTAATTTTATCCGATTGCATCAGCGAACTTTCAGGCAGAATCCGTAATAAAGTTCAGGCTTTTAGTGAACTTGTTGACGATTTGATGACCCAGAGTCTTATAATGGAACCCTATAACTTTATTGAGTATCTTCTTGATAAAACAGGGCTTAAAGCGATGTATGAATCTGATAAAAGTGATGATGCTAAGGATAGGCTTGAAAACTTAAAGGAATTGCTTAATGCTGCAAAAACATATTACGATGATAACCCTGAAGCAACCTTACAGGATTATCTTGTAAATATTGCACTTGTGTCAGAACCGGAAGAACACGATTTCTTTGGCTCAAATAACGGTAAAGTCACTTTAATGACATTGCATTCAGCTAAAGGCTTAGAATTTAACAACGTATTTATGGTTGGTATGGAAGAAGGAATTTTTCCGCTTTCTCGTGCTATGGACAGCCCTGAAGAACTTGAAGAAGAACGCAGGCTTTGTTACGTAGGTATAACAAGAGCGAAGAAAAAGTTGTATATGCTTCATGCTTCAGTGCGTTTTCAGTTTGGTGAAACAAGGGCAAACCCTGTTTCCCGATTTATTGGTGAAGTTCCTGAAGAATTTACCGAAAGCAAACTGCCTAAACCAATGAAAAGAAGGGAAGAATATTCCTTTGATGATTTTGATGATTACGATGCTTTTGATAGCTTTGGAGCATCAACCCGTTCAACAAGGGAAGTAAAAAGCACACGCACCTTTAATCCAAGCGTTAATTTAGGCACAATAAATTATTCAAAGCCAACGATTAAAACAGGTAATAATGAATGGAAAATAGGTATGCGTGTTAAACACCGCAGATTTGGTACAGGCACCATTATTACCGTAAGCGGAACAGGTGAAAAAACAATGGTTACCGTTGCGTTTGAAAATAATGGCATTAAAAACTTAATTGCCGCACAGGCAAATCTTGAAATTATTGGTGATTGATATGGATAGAATGTTAGAGCTTGTTGAAAAACTTAATAACCTTAACTATCATTATTACGTTCTTGATGAGCCTATTGCAAGTGATGATGAATGGGATGCTCTTTACAGGGAATTAAAAAAATTAGAAGAAGAAACAGGCATAATTTTAGATAACTCACCAACAAAAAAGGTTGGTGGGGACCCTATTAAAAGTTTTGAAACCGTTACCCACGAAACAAGACTCTGGTCAATGGATAAAGCACAAAGCTTTGACGAGTTATTTGCTTGGGAAGAACGTATTTTATCAAAACTTAAAGAAGGTGGTTTTGATAAGCCTGTTTATTCACTTGAATATAAATTTGACGGTTTAACCGTAAACGTAACTTATGAAAACGGTCTTTTAATTGATGCTGTAACAAGGGGCAACGGAATTCAGGGCGAAAGAATTTTAGCACAGGCAAAAACCATAAGAAGCCTGCCGTTGAACGTTCAGTTTAAAGGTAAAGTACAGATTCAGGGCGAAGGCATTATGAAAAAATCAGTTTTTGATAAGTACAATGAAACTGCCTTGGAACCTTTAAAAAATCCTCGTAATGCCGCCGCAGGTGCTTTAAGAAATTTAGATCCACAGGTTACTGCAAGCAGAAAACTTGATATTTTTCTTTATAATATCGGGTTAATAAACGGTAAAGAATTTTCCACAAGCGTTGATGCGATGGAATTTTTAAAAGAACAAAAAATGCCCATAAACAGTTATTTTAAAACCTTTAACAGTATGAAAGATATTGTTGAAGAAATAAATAACGCAGAAAAAAACCGCCAAAATCTTGATTTTCAGATTGACGGTATGGTTATAAAAGTAACTGATTATAAAATGCGCGAATATTTGGGCTACACAGATAAATTTCCAAGATGGGCAATAGCATATAAATTCTATGCTGAACAAGTACCAACAAAACTTATTGACGTTGTCTGGGACGTTGGTAGAACAGGTAAAGTTACACCAACTGCAAACTTAGAACCTGTTGATATTGGCGGTGCAACGGTAAAACGTGCAACGTTAAATAATAAATGGGATATTCTGCGCAAAAAAGTAAAACTTAACGTTGACGTTTGGGTAAGGCGTTCAAATGACGTTATTCCCGAAATTATGGGCGTAGTTGATGAAAATCAGACAGGCGAGGAAATACCTGTTCCCACAAATTGTCCAAGCTGTAATGCACTTTTAGAAGAAAAGGGAATGCTTTTATTTTGTCCAAACAAAATGTGTAAACCACAGATTGTTGCTAAAATTGCACATTTTGCATCCCGCGATGCTATGGATATTGAGTTTTTAAGCGATAAAACTGCAAGTCAGCTTGTTGATGAGTTTAATATTTCAAACGTTGCGATGCTCTATGATTTAAAATTTGAAGAATTAGTTAAGTTAGAAGGCTGGCAGGATAAAAAAGCACAAAATCTTATTGATGCGTTAAATAAAAGCAAGGATATTGATCTTTCTTCATTTATTTTTGCACTTGGAATTTTAAACGTAGGTAAAAAGACTGCAAGGGATCTTGCAAAAAATTATAAAACGTTAGAAAATTTCCGCAGTGCTACAAAAGAAAGCCTTGTAAAAATCGGTGATATCGGCGATATTGTTGCAGAAAGTATATTGGATTTTTTGAATAACGAAAGTACAGTTGTTGATAGTCTTTTGGAAAAAGGCGTTGCTCCTAAAGAAGAAAAGGAAACCGTTACTGATAGTTATTTCAGCGGTAAAGGTGTTGTTTTAACCGGTAAACTTGAAAGATTAACAAGAGATGAAGCAGGGGATATTATCACTTCTTTGGGTGGTGAAGTTCAAAGTTCGGTAAGCAAAAGAACTGATATTCTTATTGCAGGTGAAAAAGCAGGAAGCAAGCTCGTAAAAGCAAAAGAATTAGGTATTGAAATTATTGACGAAGATACATTTTTTGCGCTTGTTAAAAGCTAAAAACGCTTGTATTATATATTATTTTGTGATAAAATATATATAAATAAAAAATTTGGAGGAAATTTAGCTTGAATAGTATGACAGGCTATGGAAGCGCAACGGTTGCTTCTGATGGCAGAGAGATAACGTTAGAATTAAAATCGGTAAATCACAGGTTTTTAGATATAAACATCCGTTCACCCAGAATTTTGATGTTTGCAGAAGAAGAGCTTCGTAAGGCGATCGGAAAATATATTGCAAGGGGTCACGTTGAAGTAAACGTTACATACCGTAATACCCGTGAGGATGCAAAACTTATTACTGTGGACAAGGCTCTTGTTATGCAGTATGCAAATGCATTTAAAGAAATCGGCGAAATGGGATTTGAAAACAATATGCGCGTTTCAGACGTTGCAAGAATGCCTGACGTTTTAAGTATTACTCAGTGTGATGATGATAACGAAGCAGTTTTAAATCTTATGTTACAGGCGCTTGAACAGGCTGCGGGGGCGCTTAATAAAACAAGAAACACCGAAGGTGAAAAAATCGGTGCTGATCTTAAAATTAAATTAAATCATATTTTTGAAATTTCAAAAGAAATTGAAAAACTTTCAGAAAACAATTTAGAAGATTACGCTTCACGCTTACAAAAAAGGCTGGACGACCTTTTAGGTGATAATAAACTTGATGAACAAAGGCTTCATCAGGAAATTGCAATTTATGCTGATAAAATCGCTATTGATGAAGAACTTGTCCGCCTTGAAACTCATATAAACAATATGCTTGACTATATGCGCGTTGATGGTGAAATGGGCAGAAAACTTGATTTCTTTATTCAGGAATTAAACCGTGAAGTAAACACTATCGGCTCAAAATCAGTTAATGCTGATATCGCAAAACTTGTAGTTACTGCAAAAGGCGAAATTGAAAAACTTCGCGAACAGATTCAGAATATTGAATAATCGTTAGAACGTAGGTGAAAAAGTTGAGTAAAGGCAGATTATTTGTTTTAAGCGGACCTTCAGGTTGCGGTAAAGGTACCGTTTGCAATATGCTTTTAGAAAGAAACAAAAATTTAAAGCTTTCAATCTCTGCGACAACAAGAGAACAGCGCGTTGGTGAAATTGATGGTGAAACATATTTTTATCTTTCAAAAGAGCAGTTTGAAGATATGATTAAAAAACAGGAATTGCTTGAATATAATCAAGGATATTCGGGTAATTACTATGGAACCCCTAAAAAATACGTTTTTGAACAGTTAGATAAGGGCTTTGATGTTTTACTTGAAATTGAAATGAACGGTGCAAAAAACATTAAAGAACAATATCCTGAAAGCATAGGAATATTTCTTTCACCGCCTAGTTTGGACGAACTGTTAAAAAGGCTTCGTGGCAGGGGCAGGGAAAGTGAAGAGCTTATTCAGGAACGTTTCTTGCTTGCAAAAGAAGAGATTTTAAGGGTTGATGAATATAAATATGCTGTAATCAACGATGATCTTATTAAAACAGTTGAAAAAATTGAAAATATTATCAGCGCTGAAAAAAATCTTACGGCGCGTATTAGTGATAAAATTAAAAACTTGGTAAAATAAAAAAGGAGAATTTAAAATGTATAAACCAGTTAGTCAAAAAACACAGTCAAAAGTTTCCTGCAAATATGCACTTTCTTCCGTTGTTGCCAAAAGGGCAAGAATGTTAGTTGATTTAAAAGAAGTAAATGAAGAATTTAAACCTGTTCTTCAGGCACTTGAAGAATTTGAAGAGGATGTTCTTGTTCCTGAAAAAGAATGAGATATGCCCTTGTTATTGTTGACGTTTTAAATCAGGACGTTGACAAAATTTTTACATACGCTATACCTGAAGCACTTAATATTGAAGTTGGTATGAGGGTACTTGTGCCGTTTGGCAGGCAAGGCAACATTGAAGGTGTTGTTATTTCCAAAACAGATGAAACTGACGTACCCTTTGATAAAATTAAGTTTATCCATTCTTGTTTAGACGAAATCCCTTCAATTAACGAAGAACAGATTCATCTTGCCAAGTGGATAAAAAAGCAGTACCACACAACAATGGCTGATGCGTTAAGGCTTTTTATACCTGCGCAGGTGCGTTCAGGCAAAGCAAAAACTAAATATATTCAAATGATAAAACTGTCTGCTTCTAAGGAGCAGACTGATGTGGTTTTGGGTTCTTTAAAGCCCGGAACCAAAGCCCACCGTATAATTTCTGTTTTATCAGAGTACGGTGATATGGAAAAATCAAGGCTTAATCAGATTGTTTCAGGTTGCTATGAACCTTTAAAAAAACTTAAAATTCAAGGTCTTATTGAAGAGTATCAGGAGGAAGCGGTGCGTTCACCGTATCTTGATATTGCACCTGAAAAAGCACCCTGGCTTAATCTAAACCGTAAACAAAGTGAAGTTTTACAAGAAATTATTGATAATCAAAATCAATTCGCGCCTTTTTTGCTTCACGGCGTAACAGGTAGCGGTAAAACTGAGGTTTATATGCAGGCAATAAATAAGATAACCGCAAATGGTAAAACGGCGGTTGTACTTGTGCCTGAAATTTCACTTACACCGCAGATGGTACTTAATTTCCGTAAAAAGTTAGGTGACGGGGTTGCTATATTACATAGCGCACTTGCTCTTGGTGAACGTTATGATGAATGGAAGCGTATTTTAACAGGACAAGCTAAAATAGTAATTGGTGCTCGCAGTGCAATTTTTGCACCGTTAAAAAATATTGGCATCATTATTGTTGATGAGGAACACGAGGCTTCTTATATTTCAGAAACCCACCCCCGTTACGATGCGATTGATGTAGCAATAGAAAGGGCAAAATATAACAACTGTCCCATTGTTTTAGGCAGCGCAACACCTTCTGTTAACCGTTACTATAAAATGCAAAAGGGCGAGTTTATTCTGCTTGAAATGTTAAGAAGGGCAAACGGCAAAGAAATGCCCCCTGTTTCAGTTGTGGATATGACTGATGAGTTTGCAAAAGGCAACAGAACCATTTTTTCACAGGAACTTTATGAAGAAATGTGCTTAACCTTATCAAAAAATCAGCAGATAATGCTATTTTTAAACCGTAGGGGATATTCAAGTTTTGTAATGTGTCGCGCTTGCGGTGAAACTATTACCTGCGAAAATTGTGACGTTTCCTTAACGTATCACAGTAACGTTGATAAGCTTCGTTGCCACTATTGTGGTTATGAAATTCCTATGCCCAAAGTATGCCCAAGCTGTGGTAGTAAGTTTATAAAGCAGTTTGGTGCAGGTACACAAAAGGTTGAAGAAGAATTTTTAAAGTTATTTCCTGATAAAAAAACGGTAAGAATGGATATTGATACAACAAGGGGTAAAGATGCACATTATCACTTGTTAAAGCAGTTGTCCGATGGCAGTGCACAGGCTTTAATAGGCACGCAGATGATTGCAAAGGGGCACGATTTTCCAAACGTAACCCTTGTTGGCGTTATTGCGGCAGACGGTATGTTAAGAATGCCTGATTACCGTAGCAGAGAAAGAACTTTTTCCTTAATAACACAGGTTTCAGGCCGTGCGGGCAGGGCAGAAAATTCAGGCAAGGTTGTTGTGCAAACTTATTCGCCACAACATTTTGTAATTGAATGTGCCAAAAATCACGATTATAAAAGCTTTTTTGAAAAAGAGATTGAACAGCGTAAGGCGATGTGGTATCCGCCTTTTGCAAGGATTATTAGGATCCTTTATGTTTGCGAGGATGCTGAAAAAGCCTATAACGCTTCTTTGCAAGCCTACGATATTATCAGAAATCTGCTTAAACCGTTAGGTGATAATGTGCTTTATTCTGAAAGGGCGCAAGCACCTATTGGCAGGCTTCAGGAAATGTACCGCCATCACGTTTTAATTAAATTAAAAGAGTTTGATGGTATTGATGAATTTATTGATAAATTATTTAATTCGATTAACGGTATTGCTTCAAAAGATCTGTATTGCGATATACAGCTTAATCCCGTTAATCTGTTTTGAGGTGACAGTATGGCAATAAGAAATATAGTTAAAGATAACGATCCGCTTCTTAAAAAAAGATGCCGTGAAGTTGAACAAATTGACGAAAAAATCATTACCTTGCTTGACGATATGCAGGAAACACTTAAAGTTTCAAACGGCGTTGGTCTTGCAGCCCCACAGGTTGGTATTTTAAGAAGGGTAATTTTAGTTGATACAGGGGATGAAGTGCTTGAACTTATAAACCCCGTAATCGTAAAACAAAGCGGACATCAGGATAGTTATGAAGGCTGTCTTAGCGTACCCGGTATCCGCGGTCACGTTGACAGACCAAAAAAGGTTACTGTTCAGGGCTACGACAGGGAAGGCAATTTAATGGAATATAAAGCACAGGATTTTGTTGCAACCATATTCTGCCACGAAACCGATCATCTTGATGGTGTTCTTTTTACAGATAAAGCAACTAATTGCGGTAGGGAAGATTGATGGATATAGTTTTTTTAGGTACACCTGATTTTGCAGTACCTTCATTAAAAGCGTTAATAGAAAACGGTTACAACGTTAAAGCCGTATTTACTCAGCCTGACAGACCAAAGGGAAGAGGCAATAAAGTGCAGTTTTCTCCTGTTAAGGAATGTGCGCTTTCTTATAATATTCCTGTTTATCAGCCTGAAAAGATAAGAACGGAAGAAAATGCTAAAATCTTAAAGGATTTAAAGCCTGATTTAATGATTACCTGCGCCTTTGGGCAGATATTATCACAGGAAAATCTTGATTCTGCACCACTTGGTTGTATTAACGTTCACGGCTCACTTCTGCCAAAATACAGGGGTTCTTCGCCTATACAGTGGGCGGTTATTAACGGTGAAAGTGAAACAGGTATTACAACAATGTATACCGATATCGGTGTTGACTGCGGTGATATTATTCATCAGAATACAATAAAAATCGGTGAAAATGAAACCGCAGGTGAGCTTTTTGACAGGCTTTCTGAGCTTGGCGCAAAAACCTTAATTGAAACGTTAAAGCTGTTAGAAGAAAATAAGCTTACAAGAACGCCACAGGACCATTCAAAAGCAACCCATTATCCAATGCTTGATAAAAAAATGGGCGGTATTGATTTCAGTAAAACAAGTGAACAAATTAAAAATCTTGTTCGCGGTCTAAACCCCTGGCCTGTAGCTTGGTTTAAGGCGGGCGAAGATATTGTAAAGGTGTATTCCGTTTCAATTTTAAACGAAACAACAAATAAAAAACCCGGCACTGTACTTTCAGCAGATAGTAAGCAAGGGTTAAAAGTTGCAACAGGTAACGGTGTAATTTCTATTGACGTTTTACAATTCCCCGGTAAAAAATCAATGGATGCTAAAACGTATTTTGTAGGAAATAAATTAAAGGCTGATTTTTTAACAAATGAGTGAAGATAAAGTAAGATTAAAAGCATTTTTACTGCTTGATGATATTATTCAAAATAAAAAATACGCAAATCTTACCCTTAAACACGCAATAAATGAGTTTGACCAAAGGGATAAGGGTTTTATTGTTGCTCTTGTTTACGGTGTTTTAGATAAACTTATTACTATTGATTATATTATTTCGCTTTTTGCAAAAGGCAAGATTCAGCCAAAGATAAAAAATATACTGCGTATGGGCGTTTATCAGATTGTTTTTATGGATAAAGTGCCTGATAGCGCGGCAGTTTCAACAAGCGTTGATATAGCACAAAAAGTAGGTAAAGGAATGCTTAAAGGCTATATTAACGGCGTTTTGCGTAATATTTCAAGGAATAAAGAAAATATTGAGTACCCAAAGGATAAGATTAAATATATTTCTGTTAAATACAGTTTTCCTGAATTTTTTGTTAAAGAGCTTAGTGAAGAAATTGGCATAAGCGAATGTGAAAAATTCTGCGCATTTGAAGATAATCATAATACTTGTATCCGTGTTGATGAAAATAAGGCGGATATAAAAGAAATAAAACAAAAATTAAACGGTCAGAACAGTTTTTATTTTGATAACTGTTTTTATATTGACGGTGAACCTGAAATGTTAAATGAGGGTGTTTGCTCCGTTCAAAGCGAAGCATCAATTGCAGTAGTTAATGCATTAGGCTTAAATGAAAATGATACCTTGCTTGATTGCTGTGCTGCGCCTGGCGGTAAAACCGTTTATGCCGCAACAAAAATAAAAACAGGTAAAATTACGGCGTTAGATATACATCCACACAGGGTAGAACTTATAAAAAACAATGCAAAAAGATGTTCTTATGAAAATATTATTGAAGCAAAACAAGCGGATATGACAAAAGAACAGAATTTAGGAACTTTTGATAAAGTTCTTGTTGATGCCCTTTGCAGTGGATTAGGTGTTTTAGGGCAAAAGCCTGAAATCAAAAACACTATCACACCTGATGGAATTAAAGAAATTGAAAGCATACAAAAACTTATTCTTAATAATGCATCAAAGCACGTTAAAAAAGGCGGCATTTTAGTTTACAGTACCTGTACTGTAAGAAATAAAGAAAACATTGATCTTGTGCTTGATTTCTTAAATAATAATAGCGAATTTTCACTTGTTTCACTTTCAGGTTTAATGGGTGAAAAATTTGAACAAACACATGATTTAAGTAAAGGATACGTTCAGATGTATCCGCATATTGATAAAACAGACGGATTTTTTATTGCAAGGATGAAACGAATTTGAAATTACTTAATTTAAGTTTTGAAGAAATTCAACAGTTGGTTATTGATTTAGGTGAGCCTAAATACAGAGCGCAACAGCTTTATTCAGGGCTTCAAAATGGTAAAAGTATTGAAAATATCAATATTTCCAAAGAACTTAAAGCAAAACTAATTGATAACGGATATACTGTTGGCGGTGTTGAAATTTATCAAAAGTTTATTTCAAAACTTGACGGAACAGTTAAATATCTTTATAAATTAGAAGACGGCAATATTATTGAAGGCGTTTTAATGCATTATAAACACGGCTCAACCTTGTGTGTATCTACGCAGGTTGGTTGCCGTATGGGGTGCGCTTTTTGTGCTTCTACTATTGGCGGACTTGTGCGCCATCTTGAAGCAGGCGAAATTTTAGGTCAGGTTATTGCCGCCAATGCTGATAATAAGGGCGAAAATACAAGGGGAGTTACAAACATTGTGCTTATGGGTAGTGGTGAGCCTCTTGATAATTATGATAACGTTCTTAAATTTTTAAAGCTTGTTACAAGTGAGCAGGGGCTTAATATTTCAATGCGAAACATTTCACTTTCAACCTGCGGTCTTGTTAATAGAATATATGACCTTGCAAAAGAAAAATTAGGCATTACTCTTTCTTTATCTCTTCACGCGCCAAGCGATGAATTAAGAAAAGAAATTATGCCCATTACAAAAGCATATAATCTTGAAGAAACAATTAAAGCTATGCGCGCTTACGTTGTGGAAACGGGACGCAGAGTAGTTTTTGAATATGCTTTAATAAATGAATTTAATGATACCTTAGAGTGTGCAAAAAGCCTTAAAAACCTTATAAAAGGTATGCAATGCCACGTAAATCTGATTCCCCTTAATTCTGTGCACGAAAGCGGTTTAAAAGGCTCAAAAACAGAAAGAGTTAAAGCGTTTAAAAATATTCTTGAAAAAGAAGGGTTATCCGTAACTGTACGCAGGGAAATGGGCGCCGATATTTCAGGTGCTTGCGGTCAGTTAAGAAGAAGTGTTCTAAAAAAGGAGGACGAAGTTTGAATTTCTTTGGTTTAAGTAACAAAGGAAAAGTCCGTGGGAATAATGAAGATTATTTTCATATTCCGCAAAGTGAAAATGATATAAAATTGTTTATTGTAGCTGACGGTATGGGCGGTGAAAACGCAGGTGAGGTTGCAAGTTGTCTTGCAGTTTCAAGTATTGCGCTTCACGTTTTATCTAATTATCAGGAAATCAATGATATTCCGCTTTTGTTAAGGCAAGCAATAAATAACGCTAATAAAACCGTTTATCAAACGGCAAAATCCGACAAAAATTATAACCACATGGGCACAACGGTTGTTTGTGCAATAATAAAAGATAACGTTGTTTACGTTGCAAACGTTGGTGATAGTCGGTGCTATATAGTTAATGAAAACAATTTGCAACAAATAAGTATTGACCATTCCTTTGTTCAGGAAATGATTGATAAAGGCTTATTAAGCGTTGATGAAGCAAAAAATCATCCCAATAAAAACCTTATAACCCGTGCAATCGGCGTTGATAGGTTTGTTGATATTGACGTTTTTATTAAACCATTTAATAAAGGCGATAAACTTTTACTTGCAACTGACGGTTTGACCGGAATGATTGATAAAGAAAAGATAAGCGCTATTATAAATTCGGAAAACAACTGCAAAAAAGCAGTACAACAACTGATAGATTCTGCAAACGAGGCCGGCGGTAAGGATAATATTACTGCGGTGCTCATTTGTAACGATTAAGGAGATATTATGGTCAACGAAATAATTGACGGAAAATACGAGATTATATCAAGAATAGGCAGTGGCGGAACAAGTATTGTTTATAAAGCAAGAAGATTGGCAGATAACCGTGAGGTTGCTATTAAGGTAATCAGGGATGAACTTGAAAATATCCGTGAACTTGAACGTCATTTCCGCCTTGAAGCAGAAGCATTAAATAAAATGTCTCACAGGAACGTACGCCGTATTTTAGGCGTAGGTCAGTGGAATGATTCACTTTATATGGTTACTGAATATATTGATGGTAAAACATTAAAAGAAATCGTAACAAATGGTCCTGTACCACTTAAAACAGCGGTGGATTATGCATTGCAGATTGCCGCAGGTATTGAGCACGCTCACAGAAAAAACATTATCCACAGGGATATTAAACCGCAAAATATCATTATTTCAAATGATGGAACAGTTAAAATAGTGGACTTTGGTATCGCGAGAATGACCAGCCAGACAACGCGTACAATGGCAGGTAAGGATGTTGTTGGCAGTGTTCACTATCTTTCGCCTGAACAGGCAAGAAGCGGACAGGTGGATTTAAGAACGGATATTTATTCATTTGGTATCCTTTTATATGAAATGTTTACAGGTAGAGTGCCTTTTCAGGGGGAAGAACCTGTTTCAATAGCAATGCAACATATAAATCAGATTGCACAACCACCCAAAAGTATTAATCCCGAAATTACCCAGGGTATCAATGATATTATTGTTAAATGTATTCAGAAAGACCCGGCACAAAGGTATCAGACTGCTTCTGAACTCAGGGAAGACCTTCTTTTATACGTTGCAAATCCTGATGGTTTTTCTGTTGTAAAAGCAGAAAAATTAAAGGGCAGAGATGATCCCGATGATGAGTTTTTAGACGATGAACCTGTAAAAATTCAACGTAAGGCACCGGTACAAAATGTTCAGAATAAAAACAGAGAACCTGTAAAACAAGAAACTAAAAAACAAAAGAATAATAGAAAAACTTTATCTGTTTTATTTGGGATAATTGCGTCAGTTTTAATTATCGGTATAGCAGTAAGTATAATCTTTTCAACAGTTTTAAACAAAAAGTATCCTGAAAAAGCTATTCCAAAGGTAAGTGGATTAGGTGAAAAAGCGGCAATAGCTCTTTTAAATATGGAGTCTTTTTCAAAAATTGATAAAATTTATATTGAATCAGGTGAAGTCAAGGAAGGTAACGTTATCAGAACAGAGCCTGAGGAAAATTCAGTTGTTAAAGTAAATACAGAAATTAAAGTATATATTTCCAAAGGCGCAAAGCCTATAATGGCGCAAAACGTTATCGGTAAAAACGTTAATGATGCTGTTGATATTCTTACAGAACAAGGATTTTTAGTTAAATTCCAGTATGTTGAAGCACCTGATAAGGAAAACGGTGTAGTTCTTGATCAGACTAACGCAACTGAAGCTATTAAGCAGGGTGAAACTATAACCTTAACAGTTGTAAGAAATATTGAAACCATAACTATTGTTGTGCCTGACCTTCAGGGAATGACTGACGTTAATGAAATTAAAAATAAGATTACGTCTTCCGGTTGTCAGGTTGGTAAAATAAACGAAATCTTCGTAACGGACTCAACTAAATTAGGCGTTTCCTGGCAAAGTGTAAAAGCTAATACGCAGTATATGTACCTTAAAGGTGAAACTGCACCCCAGGTAGTTATTGATGTTGATATAAATGCATTAAAAGTTACTTATAAGGTTACTTATGAATATGAAAATCCTGATGGTACTGATGCTGATTTTGAACTTGTAATGTATGATGAGAACGGCAATCAGATAGGTGAATCACAAACTTTTGATGCAGTTAATAAGGTTCATTATGAGCATATTGATAATAATCCTATAACCGTAAGTTTTGAACTTTATAAAAACCACTTGCTTGTTGACAAAAAGACCGTTCAGGCAACTTTGGAGAACTTGAATGAATAATAGCGGAATGATAATAAAATGCGTTGCAGGCGTTTATGATGTTTTAATTGATAATAAGGTGTATTCTGCCGTTGCAAAAGGTACTTTCCGTAATAAAAATCTTACACCGCTTGTTGGTGATAGGGTAAACGTTCTGTTTTCTGAAAGGGAAGACGAACAAAATCTTATTACTGAAATTTTGCCACGTAAAAATGCTCTCTTGCGTCCGCCTGTTGCAAACGTTGATACGTTGCTTATTACTTTGGCTGTAAAAAAACCAAATCCTGATCTTAAACTTGCTGACCATCTTATTTGTTATTCCAGAATGATGGATATTGAGCCTATAATCTGCATCAATAAATCAGATTTTGATGAAGAACAGGCAAAAGAACTTGCTAAACAGTTTGAAAAAAGTAAAATTCGTGCGTTTATTACAAGTTCGGTAAACAATGATGGTGTTGATGCATTGCGCGAAGCGATAAATACGGGTATTACTTGTTTCAGCGGTCAGTCTGCGGTAGGCAAATCGTCTTTAACAAATCTTTTGTTAGGTAAAGAAATGTTTCAGACGGGCTCTTTAAGTAAAAAGACTGAAAGGGGCAAGCATACTACAAGGCATTCGGAACTTGTTGAGTTTTCAGAAGGTAAATTTCTTGCAGATACACCGGGATTTTCATTACTTGAAATGCCTGAATTTTCGCCTGAAGATTTTAAAAACCTGTATTATGAATTTGATGAATTTACTCAGGATTGTAGATTTAACGGCTGTAATCATATAAACGAACCTGATTGCGCGGTTAAAAAAGCTGTTGAAGATGGCGTTTTGTCATTGGATAGATACCAAAGATATAAAGAACTTTATTTTGAAGTTAGTGAAAAATGGAGGAAAAGATATGATTAAAATTGCACCAAGTATTTTATCAGCAGATTTTGCAGATATGGGAAAGGCAGTAGAATTTATTGATTCCTGTGGCGCAGATTTTATCCATTGTGACGTAATGGATGGTGCTTTTGTACCCAACATTACCTTTGGCGCAGGAATGGTAAAAGCCATACGCAAACATACAAAGAAGCCACTTGATGTACATCTTATGGTTGAAAAACCTGAAAGATATATTGATGATTTTGTTTCAGCAGGCGCAGATTATATTACCATTCATTTTGAAGCCACTGTTCACCCGCACAGAACTTTGGAATATATCCGTTCAAAAGGCGTTAAAGCGGGTATCGTTTATAACCCGGGTACAAGCATTGAATCATTAGAATATCTTCTTGATTCAGTTGATATGGTTCTAATAATGTCAGTAAACCCCGGCTTTGGCGGTCAGAAATTTATCCCTTCTGCCCTGGAAAAAATTAAAAAAGTTAAAGAACTTGTAGGGGATAGAGATATCTTGATTGAAATTGATGGCGGTGTTAATCTTCAAAACGCAAAAGATATAATTAAAGCAGGGGCAAACGTACTTGTTGCAGGCAACAGTGTGTTCTCTGCTGAAAATCCTGAACAAGTAATTGAACAGTTAAAAATTCAATAAGTAACAAAAAAATCCTCTTTTGTATATTATAAACAAGGAGGATTTTGTTTTATGAAAAAACTGTTTTTTAGATTCAATTTTATAGGAACAGCCTGTATTGTTGTAGGCGGCATCTTTATTGTTTTTAATATCCCTACGTATATGTGGCTTATTTTACTTGGTATTGCGCTGGTTGTGACAGGTATTTATTTGTGCAGATAAGGGGGGATATTTGTGAAGATTATATGCATAAAAGCACCAAAATTGCTGAAAAATATATTTAAGCTTATTTTAGATAAAGAAGATAAAAAAACTGTTGAAAAAAAGCTTGTCAGGTGATATAATATAGAAAACATAATGCGGAGGTATATAAATATGTCTGAAAATAAAGGTATTATTACAACGTCTGATGCAGGGGGAGTAATATCCTACTCAGAAGATGTTATTGCTATAATTTCAGGCCTTGCCGCTTCAGAGATCGCAGGCGTTGCAGGAATGAGCGGTGGTCTTAAAAGTGGAATCGGTGAACTTTTAGGTCGTAAAGATCTTGCAAAAGGTATTAAGGCATCAATTAACGGAAACGATGCAGTAATTGAGGTTAATATTATCGTTCATTACGGATCTATTATCTGTGATATTGCACAGGAAATTCAAAAAGGTGTTAAACGTGCAGTTGAAGGTATGACAGGGCTTAAAGTTACAGCTGTAAACGTAAACGTTCAGGGTGTTCAGGTTTTAGCAGAAGAAAAAAAGTAAGGCGGTTTAATTATGAAAATAGGTGAAAGATTACTGCTTGTTTTTATGACGCTTGTTTTCTTTGCAATCGTTATTTTAGCAGGTTGTTGTTTGTGGTATGCACCGTTTTTTGCTGCATTAAAAGTAGTAGTTAGTTTTGCATTATCAAGCATTTATATTAAAATAGCAATATCGGCACTTCTCGTTTTATTGCTTATTCTTTCGTTTAGGTCAATGATTGTTTCAACAAAAAGACCCAAAAATAATGCTATAATGACTGCAACCACAAATGAGGGCGGAATTTACATAAATATTGATACCATAAGCTCATTAGCTAAAAAAGCAGTTAAAAAGATTGATGGCGTAAAAGAACTTATAGTTAAAACAAACGCAACAAAGGAAGGTGTGCTGATTTCCGTAAAGGTTTCTCTTGCACCTGAAGTTGTTATACCTGAAATTTCAGCTGCGATTCAGCAAAGTGTTAAAAGTGATATTGAAACACTTTGCGGTATTTTAGTTAAAAACGTTATTATTCAGGTTGATAATTCATTAACACCCCAAAGTAAATAAAATTTAAAGGCGGGAAAATCTCGCCTTTTTTAAAGTATTTTTATGCCTATGGAGGATATAATGGCAAAAGTAAAAAATTCAAGAAGTACCGCAAGGGAAATGGCATTTAAACTTGTTTTTGAAGATATGTTTGGTACAAGCACTGCACAGTCAATGCTTGGCGTTCTGTTTGACGAAGACGTTAACTGGAACGATATAACTGAAGAAAACAGGGAATACATAGAATGGGCAAGGCAGAATACAAAAGAACATCAGGAAGATGTTGATAATGTTATTTCTGAATTTGCAAAGGGTTGGAAGATTGAAAGAATGAACAGAGTTGACGTTTCTATTCTTCGTCTTGCAATTTGCGAGATTATGTTCAGGGAAGACGTTACAAGTGCGATTGCAATAAACGAAGCAGTTGAACTTGCAAAAAAATATTCTACAGATGAAGCTCCTCAGTTTATTAACGGCATTTTGGGGGCATACGTTAGAAGCTTATGATCTTTTTAGGAATAGATACAAGTTGTTATACAACAAGCGTAGCGGCGGTTGATGGTGATGGTAACCTTATTCAGCATAAACGCCGCCTTCTTTCTGTTGCAGAAGGAGAAAGAGGTTTAAGGCAAAGTGAAGCCTTTTTTAAGCATATAAATAATTTTCCCGAATTATACAGGGAATTGCTTGAAGGCATTGATCCTAAGGAAATTACCGCAGTTTGTGTAAGCACACAACCGCGTAACGTAGGTAATTCATATATGCCTGTTTTTTTTGCAGGCAGAAGGCTTGCTGAAACTATTGCTATGAGTTTAAACGTACCTTTATTTGCTACTGACCATCAGCAAGGTCATATTGCGGCGGCAACCTATGGGGTTGAGATGCCAAAAGATACGTTTTGTGCAGTTCATCTTTCAGGTGGCACAACGGAAGTTTTGCTTGTTAAAAAAACAGATACGGAATATAAAACTAAAATAATAGCACAAACAAAAGATATTAATGCAGGTCAGTTAATTGACAGGCTTGGCGTTAAAATGGATTTAAGTTTTCCTGCAGGTAAAGAGGTTGATAAAAAAGCCTGTCTTTATAAAGGCGATAGAATAGTGCTTCCTATAAGCGCAACCTTTGATTCCTGTAATTTTTCAGGTACTGAAACTGCCGCATTACGTGAACTTGAAAACGGCAGGGACGTTGACTGCTTATGTGAGGGCATAATGTCAAGCATTACAAGAACCTTAGCCAAAATGGTTGGTGGTGCCGCTTACTATGCAGGAGTCAGTGACGTTTTAATGGCAGGTGGCGTTTCTTCAAGTGAATATTTAAGGAAAAATCTGCCTTTATATTTAGAAAAAAAGGGTATGCATCTTAATCTTAAATTTTCGCCTACGGAATTTAGTTCTGATAACGCAGTAGGCGTAGCAATTTTAGGTAGAAATAAATATATTTACAGAGGTAACAAATGATTCTTGATGGTAAAGCATTGGCTAAATCAATAAAGGATGAACTTAAAAATAAAATAATCGCATCAAATAAAGAAGTTTCGTTAGCGGTTATTCTTGTAGGTGAAGACCCTGCAAGTTGTATTTACGTTAGAAATAAAACTAACGATTGTAATGAAATTGGAATTAAATCACTTGAATATAAGCTTCCTGCAACTACTACACAGGAAGAACTTATGGCTTTAATTGATAAGCTTAATAAGGATGATTCTGTTCACGGTATTTTAGTGCAGTTTCCTTTACCCAAAGGTCTTGATGAAAGCGCAGTTGTTAAAGCAATCTCGCCCCAAAAGGACGTTGACGGTTTTTCAAAAATCAACGTTGGCGGCGTTTTGATGAACGATAAGGATTGTTTTGTTTCCTGTACTCCTGCAGGTGCATTAGAGCTTATAAAATCAAGCGGAATTGAAATTGCAGGTAAAAATGCAGTTGTTGTTGGCAGAAGCAATAACGTTGGTAAACCTATGGCTCTTTTGCTTTTAAATGAAGGCGCAACAGTTACTGTTTGCCATTCAAAAACACAGAATTTAGCTGACATTACAAAAAATGCAGATATTCTTGTGTGCGCAGTAGGTAAGGCACATATGATTACTGAAGATATGGTAAAGTCAGGCGCCGTTGTTATTGATATCGGTATCAGCCGTATTGATGGTAAACAAGTTGGTGACGTTGACTTTGAAAACGTTTCCCAGATTGCTTATGCTATTACACCAAACCCCGGCGGAACAGGTCCTATGACAAGGGCTATGTTAATGTATAACACTGTTAAGGCCGCAGGATTATTATGAACGTAACGGTTTCACAATTAAATGCTTACGTAAAAGAATGTCTTAGTCTTGATGTGGTTCTATCCGATATCACCGTTAAAGGTGAAGTTTCAGGGCTAAAAATGCATTCTTCGGGGCATATATATTTTACTTTAAAAGATGAAAGCGCAGCAATTAAGTGCGCTTTTTTCAAACCTCATTCATTAAAACTTGATTTTAAGCTTAAAGATGGTATGAAGGTTTCTGCACGGGGTAGAGTTACTCTTTATGAACGTGACGGTCAATATCAGCTTAACGTTGTTGAAATGAAAGAGGACGGCTTAGGGGAACTGTACCAAAAACTTGAAAAGTTAAAGCAAAAGCTTCAGGAAGAAGGCTTGTTTGACGAAGAACATAAAAAGCCTATTCCTGAGTTTTCTAAAAAAATAGGTGTGGTTACGTCACCAACAGGCGCAGTTATTCGTGATATTTGTAACGTTGCACTGCGCAGATGCCCTGAAATCAGTATTCTGCTTGCACCTGTTTCTGTTCAAGGTGAAGATGCACCAAGATCCATTTGTTTAGGGTTAGAATTGCTTGACCAACGAGATGATATTGATGTTATTATCGTTGGCAGGGGCGGTGGCTCAATAGAAGACCTTTGGTGCTTTAATGACGAAACTGTTGTTCGTACCATATTTAACTGTAAAAAGCCTGTTATTTCGGCTGTGGGACATGAAACTGATTTTACGTTATCTGATTTTGTTGCAGATTTAAGAGCGCCTACACCATCTGCAGCGGCAGAACTTGCGGTGTTTGATTATTATGATACCTTGCTTGATTTAGATAATGCGCAAAACAGATTAGTAAGACTTATTGACAGTAAGTTATTAGAATTAAACGCACAAATTCAAAATTATGCTTCTTCATTTGAAGACCCTATGCATATAATTGATAATTATAAAAACAAACTTGCTTTTTTAACAGAAAAGCTTTGTAATAACGTTTTGCCTGAAAAACAGGAAAGCCAATTAAATACTTTAAGCGGTAAACTTGATGCGTTAAGTCCATTAAAAGTTCTTTCAAGGGGATATTCGGTAGTTTCCAAAGAAGGTAAAATTATTAAGGAAAGCAAAAACGTTAAAAAAGGTGATATGCTTTTAATAAAACTTCATAAAGGTGAAGTTGAAGCGGAGGTTAAAAATATATGAAAAACGTTGAAGAAATGACTTTGGAAGAAGCCATTAAACAACTTGAAAAAACAGTTGAAAAGTTAGAGAACAACGAGATCTCATTAGATAAATCAATAGAAATTTTTGAACAGGGAGTTAAGCTTGTAGCACGTTCAAGAAAACTGCTTGATGATTACACAAAACGTATAACCGTATTAAAAAAAGAAAACGGAATTATTAAAGAAGTTGAGACTGATTATGAGTAATCTGAATGAAAAATTAAACCAATACAATGCTCTTGTAGAAGCTAAAATGCAGGAATATTTATGCAAAAAAGATATTCCCGAAGAATTACAAAAAGCAATGGCGTATAGTGTGTTTGCAGGGGGTAAAAGGCTCCGTCCTGCCTTGGTTCTTGCAACTTGTGAGCTTTTTTGTGATAATTTAGAAAAGGCATTACCTTTTGCCTGCGCAATAGAGTTTATTCATACTTATTCATTAGTACACGATGATTTACCAAGTATGGATAATGATGATTATCGCAGAGGCAGGCTTACCTCACATAAAGTCTTTGGTGAAGATAAAGCAATTCTTGCAGGTGATGGACTTTTAAGCTATGCTTTTGATATAATGCTTGAAAATTGTAAGGATGAAAATTCTATAAATGCCGCAAAATATATTTCCAACGCGGCAGGTGTAAACGGAATGGTTGCAGGGCAGTGGGTTGACGTTAGCTCTAACGGCCAAAAAATTACAAAAGACGTTATGCATTTTATCCATATAAATAAAACTGCGGCGTTAATTATCGGTGCTATAAAAGCAGGTGCATCTTGTGGTAATGCAAGCGAAAAAGATATTAAATTATGTGAAGAATACGGCAGATGTATTGGGTATACTTTTCAGATAATTGACGATATTTTAGACGTTATAGGTGATAAAGAAGCCCTTGGTAAAGCAACAGGCAGTGATGAAGCAAATGAAAAGACTACCTACGTAACTTTGTATGGTATAGAAGGTGCTAAAAAACAAGCGGAAGAATACACTGAAAAAGCAATTTCTATTATGGAACCTTATGGCGAAAAAGCAATGTTTTTTATTGAACTTGCAACGTATTTATTAAACAGAAATAAGTAAAACTGCAATTTTTTGCAGTTTTATTTTTTATTTTTTGGTAAAAATAATAAGGGTGATTTATTTTGTTAAACGGAGTTTTTGCCTTTATATCAGGGACGTTAAACGGTATGTTCGGAACAGGTGGGGGAACAGTTGCCCTGCCAATGCTTAAAAGAGTTACAAAGGATGAAAAAACAGCTTTTCAGACTGTTCAGATGTTCGTTTTACCTTTGTCAATTTTAAGTGCGGTAACCTATAAAAAAAGTGAAAATATAAAAGGTGTAGGGTTAATATGCTTTGGTGCCTTAATTGGCGGAATATTGGGTGCTTTTTTAAGTAAAAAAATAAAAGTAAAGTATTTAAAACTTGTGTTTGGATTAATTATTTTGTATGTTGGAGTAAAAACGTTTTTATGATTTTATTTTTTGTTTCTATTGTAGCTTTTTTACTTGCAGGCTTTGGGTTGGGTGGTGGTGTTCTTTTAATACCTGTTTTAACCACGTTTTTTAATTTTTCACAGATTGATGCACAGTATATAGCGTTGATTTCCTATATTCCTGCGGCAATAGGGGTTATCGTAAATAATTTTAATAAAACAAAAAAACATGCACAAAAAATTATTAAATTGATTCCGTTAGGTATATT
>JAZRTX010000026.1:0-18195 GCA_045652205.1 Clostridia bacterium | reverse complement strand
ATGGCTACGATCCGACTTGAAACAAAAAGCATCCTTTTAAGAATCAGGATGCTTTTAAATTATGCTGCATTTTTTAATGTTTTCTCATTAACCTGTAGCATATTTTCAATAAATATTCCGTATCCGCGGGTTGAATCGTTAATCATAACGTGCGTTACTGCACCAATTAGTCTGCCATTTTGCACAATAGGACTACCAGACAAACCTTGAACAATTCCACCTGTTTTATCTATCAGATTTTGATCGGTGATTTTTATAACCATACTTTTTTCACTTGGATACGTTTGATTATTTATATGCACAATTTCTATTTCATATTTTTTAATTTTACCCGTCTCAAAATCAGAATATATAAAAGCCTTACCTTCCGTTATGCTATCTTTTGAGCCAACGTAAACAAGTTCGCCTTTATTTAAATACGAGTTTTCACCTGAAATTCCAAATGTTGTATTTTGTTTAATCACACCTAATCGCCTTGCATTAACGCCAAACGTTCCTTTTAGCTCGCCTGCTTTACCTTTTTCACCTTTATTTATTCCTGTAACTATACAGTCAACTACTCTACCATCTTTTATTAAAAGAGTTTGTCCTGTATCAATATCACAAACTGCGTGACCAAGTGCCATATAGGTGTTGTTTTCAGGGTTAATAAACGTTGTTGTTCCTAATCCTGCCGCGCTATCCCTTAACATTAAACCAAGGCGGAATTGACCGTCTTTTTTGCTTTTTACAGGGGTTATTTCCGTTATAAATTCTTTATTATCTCTTAAAACCTTTAACTTGATTTTTTCACCTTTACTACTTTTTAATATAGCATCCAAATTTGAAATATCGTTTAATTCAATTCCGTTTGCAGTTAAAAGATAATCACCTTTATTTATCCTGCTTTCTGTTGCAGGGGTAATAAGTTTGCCGTTTTGATTTTCTATGGTAACTATATCCGTTATCAACAAACCTTTTAAATACATCGCAATGCCAACCGTTTGCCCTCCAAGATAAACTTTTTTATCTTTTTGCACATTGATATTTTTTACTGTAACACCTAAAACCTTAACTGGAATTTTATCATTATATATATCTATCGTATCAGTCATTTTTGATGCGGAAATTTCATGTTCATATAACGCAACGTCTTTTGTATCATACATTTTTTTTGCAAAAGTTGTTTGTGAAATGAACAATATTAAAATCATAAAAAAGCTTACAAATATTTTTTTCACAATGTTTCTCCTATCATCAGGCTTTAAGTATTTTTTGTTTTTGAAATAAAAATAACCCGAAAAATTTATGGTTCAAAATATTTAAAATAACATTATAGTTTAATATACCCATTTTAAATTTTTTTAATAAAAAAAGAGCCATCAGGCTCTTTAAATTGAATTTTTAAATTTTTGGGCAGAAGCGATAATTTCTTCGGCGCGTTCAAGTGCCAGCGTCGTTTCACTTCCACCTGCAAGACGTGCGATTTCCTTTTTGCGCTCTTCGTTATTCATTTTTATAACTTCGGTATGTGTTCTGTCGCCATCTGCAAACTTTTTAATCAAAAAGTGCGTATCCGCCATAGAAGCAAGTTGCGGAAGATGTGTAATAGCGATAACCTGATTCTTTTTGGAAATACAGGCAATTTTTTGTGCAACAACAAGTGCCGCATTACCGCTAATTCCTGTATCAATTTCATCAAACACCATTGTTTGAACCATTTGGTCAAAAGCAGAAATACTCTTAATTGCAAGCATAAATCTACTCATTTCACCGCCACTTATAATTTTTGATAAAGGCTTAACAGGTTCGCCCATATTGGCAGAAAATAAAAACTCTACGTTATCGTAACCTATCGGTGAAATATCTTCCGTTTCTATAAAATCAACTTCAAAGGAAGCATTTTTCATACCAAGCTCAGAAAGTTCTTCTTTAATACGATCTTCAAAATTAATTGCAACGTCATGACGTATTTCACTTAATTTATCTGCCTGGCGGTAATATTCCGTTTTAAACTGTTGCGCCTGTTTTTCAAGTTCTTCAATGGTTTTCTCTGCATTAACAAGACGATCTAATTCCAAACAAGCATCATCATAATATTTTAAAATTTCTTCTTCACTATTGCCGTATTTACGATAAAGTTTTTTAATTAATGCAAGTCTATCTTCAATTTTTTCAAGTTCATAAGGGTCAGCATCAACCTGTTCTGAAAGGTCTTTTAATTCGCTTGAAATATCTTCAATTTCATAAAAAGCGCTCTCCAAACGTTCATAAAGCTCAGAATATTCCTGACTAACAGACGAAACCTTAGAAAATGCCGAACACGCTGTACGGATTTCATCTAACGCGTTTCCTCCTGCTAATCTTGCAGTTTCAAAAAGTGCTTCACGAATTTTATCAGAATTATTTAACAGTTCTGCCCTTTGCTTTAATTCTGCTTCCTGACCGATAACAATCTGTGCTTTTTCAATTTCATCAATCTGAAATTCAAGCATTTCAATTTTATCATTTCTTTCTTCCTGGGTGCCCCAATCACCGTTAAGCTTATCTATGCAGGACTTATAATAGGTATATGCAATTCTGACGTTTTCTTTTTGATTAAAAATTGATTCACCGCCAAAACTATCTAAAAAAGAAAGATGATGATCAGGATTTAATAAAAGTTGATGCTCATGTTGCCCATGAATATCTGCAAGCTTATCTGCAACCTTTTTTAAAACAGCAAGTGTAACAAGATTACCGTTTATTCTTGAAACGCTTTTACCTTCCTGTGAAATCTCACGAACAATAAAAAGCATATCTTCTTCATTATCAATGCCGTTTTCTTCTAAAATATCGTTTATAGCTTTATTATTTTCAATAGAAAAAACGCCTTCAACCCTTGCTTTTAATGTTCCTGTGCGAACAAGTTCCTTGTCGGCACGTTCGCCTAAAACAAGATTTAAAGCATCAATAATAATAGATTTACCTGCACCTGTTTCACCGCTTAAAACGTTAAAACCATTATCAAATTCTATTGTTATATCTTCAATTAACGCAATATTCTTAATTGAAAGTTGCTGAAGCATAAAAAATTCCTCTCAAATATTATTTTAACATTAAATTAAGTTTATTCACTACGTCTTCAACCTGTTCATTTGATGAAACAACAATAATCATAGTGTCATCACCTGCAACGCTGCCTAAAATTGCAGGATGCTTTAACGCATCAACTACTACACCGATTGTACTTGCAGAACCTGCCAATGTTTTAACAACAACAATATTGTTTGCAGAGGTGATTGAAATTACAGTGTTAATAAAAAGCTGTTTCATTTTGGGTGTAATTCCCGCATCAGCCCTATCAACAGAAGTATATTTGTATCCACCGCGCTCATCAGGAATTTTTGTTAAACGAAGGTCTTTAATATCCCTTGAAACAGTTGCTTGTGTAACCTTAAAACCTGCATTTATTAGTTCATTAACAAGTTCTTCCTGTGTTTCAATTTCTTTTTTTGAGATTATATCAAGAATCTTACTATGTCTTGTAGTTTTCATAAATTACTCCTTATTTATGTTCCATTCAACAAATTTTGATTGTAAGCGTTTAAAAAAGTTTTTTTGTTTAAAACTGATAAGCTTTAAAGTGTATTCAGAACGTTGTATTTTTACAGTGTTTACTGCTTTATCATTACGTATCTGAACGCCATCACATACAACGGAAAAACCACATTTTTCTTCAGTTGTAAAGGTGAGAATTTCATCAGCCGAAAACACAACAGGCCTTGCCCTTAGTGTATGTGCGCAAATAGGCGTCATAAGCATAAGACTTAATTTAGGGCTTATAATCGGTCCACCAGCAGACAAAGAATACGCCGTTGAACCTGTTGGGCTTGAAACAAGCACGCCATCAGCAGAAAGCGCATCAACAAATTCTTCACCTGCAAACGCTTTAAATTTCAAAAGCCTTGCTCTGCTTGCCCTTTGTAAACAAACGTCATTTAACGCAAGATAATCCCTGTTATCAATGTTACAAGAAAGCATCATACGTTCTTCAACCGAATATTCTCCACTTGCAAGTTTTTTTAACCCTGTTTCAATTTCATTTAATTCAAGCTCAGTTAAAAAACCCAGATGGCCAAGATTAACAGAAAGAATAGGAACGTTTTGTTTTGAAGCAACTGCCGCAATACGAAGAATTGTTCCATCGCCACCAAGAACAATAACAGCATCCTTATCCTTTAAAAAATCAGCTTCCTGTTTTTGAACAACAGGGTCATCAATAGATTTTGTATCAAGAATAACCTGACAATTAAATCCAACGTTTTCAGCACAAGCAACAATTTTTTCTGTTATGCTAAAATCCCTGTCTTTATTTTTATTAACGTATATTCCGATGTTTTTCAAGATTTCATCCCCTTTAACGCTTGATTTAACACATTATTAAAATCAAATAACGGTGCATCTTTTTCAAGCAAAACTAAAAATTCAATATTACCATCGCCACCAAGAATCGCAGAAACGGCAGCATCCTTTACTCCATAAGAAAAAACACGGGCAGCTTGCTCAATTTTATTTAAAACTGTTAAATAAACCTTCTTATCCTTGATTACGCCTTTTTTATTTAAAAACTTACTGCCTGCTTCAAACTGAGGTTTAACCAACGTAATAGCTATGCCGTTTTCTTTTAAACAGCTAAACATAGCATTGTAAATTTCGGTTTGTGAAATAAAAGAAACATCCATAACCGCTATATCTTTTTTTCCACCGATAAGTTCAGGCGTAATATATTTTGCATTGGTGTTTTCAAGCAAAATAACACGCTTATCATTTTTAAGTGCTTCATCCATCTGACCGTGACCAACATCAACTGCAACAACGCTTTTTGCATTAAAATTCAATAAGCATTCAGTAAAACCACCTGTTGAAGCACCTATATCCAAAGCTTCATATCCACTTATATCAATATTAAAAGCTTTCAGCGCGCCTTCAAGTTTTAATCCGCCTCTTCCAACGTAACCAATAGTATCAGTAACGGAAATAACATCACTTTCATCAACATCAAACGACGTTTTTATAATAGTTTTTCCATTAACCTTAACACTGCCTTCGTTAATCAAAAGGGCAGCTCTGCTTCGCGACTTTGCAAAGCCTTGTTCAAAAACTGCTTTATCTAATCTCATTTTTCAACATTTCAATTATATTTTTTGCATCAATACAGTTATCAGCTAACTGTTCATTCACAGTTCCCACTTTTATAAAATCATCTTTTACTGCATATCCAATAACTTTTGTATTGATTTTATTTTGCGAATAAAAGTTTAAAACACCTTCACACAAGCCACCTGCTGAAGCATTATCTTCAATAATTACAACAGGTTTATTGCTTATTTCCATAAGTACTTTTTCATCAAAAGGTTTTAACGTACGGGCATCAACAACCGAGAAATCAAGTTCGTCAGCCACATTTAGCGCTGTTCCGATAGAAACACCAAATGATAAAACTGTTCCATTTTTACCGTGTTTTATATAATCCCAGGATAACGAATTAAAATCATTTTCGCCCTTAATAACCGGTGCGCTTCCTTTTGGATATCTGATAGCAACAGGTTTATCACAAGACGCAGCATATTTCAACATACGGGCAAACTCTTGCGTATCTCTTGGATTCAAAATAACAAGACCAGGCATTGTGCGCAAGAAAGCAAGATCATAAATACCCTGATGTGTTGCGCCGTCTTCCCCTGCCAAACCCGCGTGATCAATACAGATAGTAACAGGAACTTCCTGTAAACAAATATCATGAAAAATCTGATCAAAACCGCGCTGTAAAAAGGTTGAATATATTACAACAAACGGTTTCATACCGCCCTTAGCAAGACCACCTGCCATAGCAAGAGCGTGTTGTTCAGCAATTCCTGTATCAAAAAATCTTTGAGGATACTTTTTGCTGAATTCGTCAAGACCAGTATTGAAAGTCATACCCGCCGTAACCGCACAGATTCTATCATCAAATTCCGAAAGTTCAACCAAGGTTTCACCAAATACTTTGTTATAATTTTTCATAACAGCTTTATTACTGTTTACAGGCGAAACACCGTGATATTTTTCAGGATTTTCTTCTGCTTTACCGTGTCCACGACCTTTACAAGTCACTGTATGCACCAAAACAGGCATTGAACTATCTTTAACCTTTTCAAACATTTCAATTAAATCACTTAAAGAATGTCCATTTATGGGACCAAGATAAGTGATGTTCATTGAATTAAAAATATTTTCGCCAATCAAAAGATAACGTAATGAATTACGAAGATGCTTCACAAATGACGAAAGTTGACCTGACTGGTTAATACTATCCAAGGCCATTTTAATTTTTTTCTTGCCTGAAATATATCCTTTTGCCGCCCTTAATTTAGCAAAATTCTTTGACATGGCGCCAACATTTTTAGAAATTGACATTTCATTGTCATTTAAAACAATAATAAATTTTGAATACGGCTGATTTCCTAAATCGTTAAGAGCTTCAAGTGCCATACCGCCACCAATAGCGCCATCGCCAATTAAGGAAACAACGTGAAAATTTTCGTTCTTATTATCCCTTGCCCTTGCAAGACCCAAAGCCGCAGAAATACTTGATGAAGAATGACCCGCATCAAAGGTATCGTATTCACTTTCCCTGTGAGTAGGAAAACCGCTAACGCCATCTTTTTTACGCAAAAGGTTAAACTTATTTTTTCTACCGGTAATAAGTTTGTGCGCGTAAGACTGATGCCCAACATCAAAAACAAACTTATCATTTGGTGCATCAAAAACATAGTGCATCGCTACGATTATTTCTACTGCGCCAAGACTTGACGCAAGGTGACCGCCGTTTTTGTTAGTTGAATCAATAATTTCATTTCGTATATCTTCACAAAGCGTTTGAAGTTCACTAATATTAAGTTTTTTTATATCCTGAGGAAAGTTAATTTTTTCAAGCATAAATATACCTTTACGTTTCAAATTATGCATAAATAAAAAATGGCATAATATTATATACTAATATTATACCATATAATTGATTATTTGCAAGTATGCATATTTATAAATTTTATTCTAACGTAATATTATGCTTTTTAGCCATATATAAAGCAACGTTATACATTAAATCAATACCAAGATACCTTAATTCATCATCAGGATCAAAAAGCAACTGTTCGCCTTTATAGTTCTCACTATACTTTTGGCGGAAGTTTGGCCACGTGTTACCATCATTGAATACGTGAATTTCAAAGTTAAAAGGACCTTGATAGTTTATATCTTTTAAGCCTTGAATAGTTTCATCAAAATTTATCGTTCCAAGAAGCGGAACCATATGGTCATCACTGTAACCGTTGTTATCTTGCAAATGAACACCGTAAATCAAATCTTTTAATTTAATGATATTATCATACTGACCAAGTCCAATAGTATTAGCGTGGCCTGAATCCCAGCAAGCTTTAAAAAGCGGATGATAATTCAACTTATCTGCAATGTATAAAATATCTTCTGCCGTTTCAACGTCAAAGGGACGATTACGGATTTTTGAAGAAATATTTTCAAGCATAACGTTAATATTATATTTTTCGGCAATTTCTAAAATTTGCTTAAAATATTCTACGTTTTTGTTCAAAAGATCTTCTTGGCTTTCGGCAAACGAAGCACCACCGTGAACCGTAACCCTATCAATGCCAAGTAAACTTGCAGATTTTAATGCATTTTTCATATCAATCATCTGATTATCAAAATGTTCCTGGCTCATAAAAGGATTATACTTAAAGGGCGCGTGTCCCATTGTGAACGAAATACCGTATTTTTCCTTATTTGCTAAAATATCTTCCGCATCTTTTAAGAAATCGGGATTTTCAGTAACAAAACTTAAACTCATATCCATATTTTTAAATTTTGATTTGCTGCATGCTTCAAGACTTTCTGCATGTTTATCAAACAAGCCTGCAAATGCACTTGTTGAAATTGATAATTTCATAATATCCCCCTATAGCTAATTAAATACTTTTTGTGGCAACCTCAACAAGAATTTTTGATAAGAATTCTTCAGGCGTCATAACACCAAGGTCGCCTTCTTTTCTTGAACGAACAGAAATTTTGCCCTGTTCTGCTTCCCTATCACCAATAATAAGCATATATGGAACTTTTTCAAGCTGAGCTTCGCGAATCTTATAGCCGATTTTTTCATTTCTGTTATCATATTCAACGCGAACGTTTGCATCCTGAAGCATTTTTACAAGGTTTTTACATGCTTCATCAGTACGGTCAGTAAGATTCATAACTTTTACCTGAACAGGAGCAAGCCATGTTGGGAAAGCGCCTGCAAACTTTTCAATTAAAAGCGCAAGTGTTCTTTCGTAGCAACCGATTGAAGTTCTGTGAATAATATAAGGATGCTTTTTGCTACCGTCTTTGTCAGTGTATTCCATACCAAACTTTTCAGCAAGCATCTGGTCAATCTGAATAGTAATAAGAGTATCTTCTTTGCCGTGAACGTTCTTTATCTGAATATCAAGCTTAGGTCCATAGAAAGCGGCTTCACCAATACCAACTTTGTAATCAATGTTAAGGTGGTCAAGAATACGCTTCATAACGCCCTGAGCTTCATCCCATTGTTCCTGTGTGCCGATATACTTTTCCCTGTTTTCAGGATCCCACTGTGAAAATCTGTATGAAACGTCTTCATAAAGACCAATGGTTTTAAGCATAAAGTTACAAAGTTCAAGGCAGTTTTTAAATTCGTCTTCAAGCTGTTCAGGTGTGCACATAAGGTGACCTTCAGAAATTGTAAACTGACGTACACGGATAAGACCGTGCATTTCGCCTGATGCTTCGTTTCTGAAAAGCGTTGAGGTTTCATTATATCTTAAAGGAAGATCTCTATAAGAACGGGGGCGGTTAAGATACGCTTGATATTGGAAGGGGCAAGTCATTGGGCGAAGGGCAAAAACTTCTTCATCAGTTGCTTCATCACCCATTACAAACATGCCATCCTGATAATGATCCCAGTGTCCGCTTATTTTATAAAGGTCACTTTTTGCCATTAAAGGAGTTTTAGTTAACTGCCAACCGCGTTTTTGTTCTTCATCTTCAACAAAACGTTGTAAAAGCTGAATTACTCGTGCGCCCTTAGGAAGCATAATCGGAAGTCCCTGACCAATAACGTCACTTGTAGTAAAGAGTTCAAGTTCTCTGCCAAGCTTGTTATGATCGCGCTTTTTGGCTTCCTCAAGCTGAACAAGATAATCGTCAAGTTCCTGCTTTTTATTAAATGCAGTAGCATAAATACGGGTAAGCATCTTATTCTTTTCGCTACCGCGCCAATAAGCACCGGTAATAGATAATATCTTAAAATGCATAATATCTGCAGTTGTGCTTAAATGAGGACCTGCGCAAAGATCTGTAAATTCACCTTGTTCATAAAAGGAAATTTCTTCGTTATCAGGCAACTCGTTAATAAGCTCCTGTTTATATGGCTGATCTGCCATCTTTTTAAGGGCATCTTCTTTTGAAAGAAGGTATCTTCTAAGTTGTAATTTTTCCTGTGCAATCTTTGCCATTTCTTTTTCAATTTTATCAATATCCCCTGCATTAACGGGTGTTGTAAAATCAAAATCATAATAAAATCCGTTATCAATGCTGGGACCGATAGCAAGCTTTGTATCAGGATAAAGACGCATAATAGCCTGTGCAAGAACGTGGCTTGCAGTGTGGCGCAAAACGTTTAAATATAAAGGATCGCGCTTTGTTACGATAGAAAGATTTGTATCTTCCGTTAAAGTATGATCAAGATCAACAAGCTTGCCATTAGCAACAGCAGCAACTGCATTAGCAGCAAGACCCTCACTGATCTCCTTCGCAACTTCTCTTGCAGTAGTAGAATTTGAATATTCTTTAATTGAATTGTCAGGTAAAATGATTTTCATACAAAAAAATCTCCTTAAATAAAAAAATAAACTCGTCCTTGTTGTTTAAACAGGGACGAGTACAATTAACCCGTGGTTCCACCCAATTTGGTTCTCATTTATAGCCTATATCGCGGCAACCGATTTGATCAACAGGTGGTACAAATAAGTTTTTTGGCAGTTGCATCACAGCAAAAGCAACCTCTCTGAAGCCTGATTTCTCTTATTGCGTGTCCTGTATCATTTCAACAATATAATTATATACTTTTAGATAAGTTCTTGTCAACCATTTTGTAGTTTATTTATAAGATTTTCCATATAATCCGGTATTGGCGCAGTAAAGGTCATTCGTTCATTTTTGGTGGGATGATCAATAGATAATTTATACGAATGAAGCATCTGCCCGGAATGATTATATTTGTTCTTTTTAAAGCCATATTCACTATCACAAAGACAAGGATGACCTAAATAAGCAAGGTGAACGCGAATCTGATGGGTTCTTCCTGTATTGAGTTTACATTCCACAAGCGCGGCATCTTTAAACTGATTTAATACAGTAAACTCAGTGCTTGCAAATCTGCCTTCATTTTCATTATTATAAACAGCCATTTTTTTACGGTCATTTTTGCTTCTGCCTATATAATTTTCAACTAAAATATTGGTTTCTTTAAAAACGCCTTCAGCTAATGCAAGATAGATTTTTTCACATATTCTATCTTTAAACTGTTGTGCAAGCTTTTCATGAGCATTATCGTTTTTTGCAATAATTATAAGCCCTGAAGTGTTTTTATCAAGCCGATGAACAATGCCCGGACGCATTACACCGTTTATTCCAGAAAGATCTTTAATATGATATAAAATTCCGTGAACAAGTGTGCCTGTTAAGTTACCGTGAGCCGGATGAACAACAACACCCTGTTTTTTATTTATAACTGCTATATCACTATCCTGATAGATAATATCAAGAGGTATGTTTTCAGGGGTAATATCAATAAATTCTATTTCTCTTTCAGCAATAAAAATCTCATCACCAATATTTATTGCTTGCTTTTTCGTTGCAAGAACATTATTTATTAAAATATCCCCATTTTCAATTAAACGAACACATTCGCTTCTTGAAATACCGCTTATTTTTGAAATATACGCATCTGCTCTTTTGGCAGTTTCATCAGCAATAAAAACATTATCCATTCTTTGCTTCTTTCTTATCCTTTGGCGGATAAATTTTATCGTGGTAAAACAAAATATAGATTGCAAGAAGTGCAGTGCCTACAACAACAAAAATATCAGCTACATTAAACACAGGAAAGCTGTAACCTGTAACTGTTTCAACAAGCGTTGCATCAATAAAATCGCGTACAACACCGATTATAACCCTGTCAATAAGATTACCAAGTGCACCACCTAAAATAAAGCCTGAAGAAAGTTTTAATAAAATATGTTTTTGTGGAAAACGCAATAATACAACGATACCAACAGCACAAATAGCAACCGTTGCAAGCAAGAAAAACAACCGCTGATTTGATAAAATACCAAATGCAGCACCATCATTCAAAACGTATGTAAAAGATAAAATTTTAGGAATAATTACTTCGGATTCGCCAACAGAAGCAAGCCAGCCTTCAAAAAGCGGTTGACCTGATTCTATAAAAAAACCTACTGTAAACAACTTTGAAAGTTGATCTAAAAGTAATATTCCAACTGCTATAATTACAATCAATAACATATCAATACCTATATTTAATAAAATCAACAATTTGTTGCAAAAGATCACCAATAATGGGCAAGTTTCTTGATGCAAGCAACGTTAAAAAATAAAGAAGAACACCGCTTACAATCAAAAATCCAATAGCACTTCCTACACCTTTTGATAATCCTGCAAGAAAGTTGTTTATTATAATTCTTTTTGTATCCGACAGATAATACAAATAATCACGCAATACCGCCCAGGCAATAATGCGTGATGTTTTTGTTGTTACAATCTTTGCTTTTTTCAAAAATAATCACCAAATAATATTATTAGTCATTATTTGTCTGATTATACTTTTCTACCAAAGCAAGTTGTGATTTAAGAATATACTCAACTCTTTTAAGTACGTCCTTAACTTCTTTTTGTTTATCGTCAAAGCGCTTTATTGCTTCATCAACTTCCTGAGAACGAGCTTTTAACACGTTATTGGCCTTGTTCTCAGCCTGAGCAACAATATCCTGCGCGGCGATTTCAGCATTAAAAAGTGTTTGTTCAACAAGATTTTGCTTACTTTCTAAAAACGCGTTTTGTTTAAGAAGTTCATTATTTTCAAGCTTTAAAGTTGCAATTTCTTCCATCAAGCGATTATTTTCACTTAAAAGCTCATCAATATACTGTTTAACTTCTATCCTGTTGTAGCCTTTTCTTTCAATGCTGAAAATATCAGCCTTATCTTTCATTATATAACCTTCAATCTATGAATTAAAATTCATCATCAAGGGTAAATCCGCTATCGCCCTGCTCAGAAACAACGTCATCAGATTTATCAATATAAGTCTGATTTGAAGCAAAAAGATAAATGTTACCCTTTGATACTTCAGTAACCTGAGCATCGCTTGCATAAGCGGCACCACTCATAAAATCAAGAATTCTCTGTGCAACGTGCCTTTCAACCTTATCAAGCTTAATGATTACGTGCTTGTTCTGGATAAGCTGCATAACCAAAGGCTGAGCATCATTATATGACTTAGGCGAGTAAATTACAACGCTCTGCTTAAAATTACGTTTATCCTGCATTGGAACAACTCTTGGTTTACGATTTCTGCGAGGCTTGTCCTCTTCGTAATCTCTACCTGCGGTTTCTTCCTCATCATCGTAGAAATATTCTTCTTCATCTTCAAATTCGTCGTTGTTACCAAATCCAAAGAACTCTAAAAATTTGTTTTTCTTTTCCTGTGCCATTGTAAGATCCCCCTAAATTAAATATTATAATTTCTTTCACCGAAGATTGCTGTACCTAACCTTATCATTGTTGCGCCATGTTTGATAGCAGTTTCATAATCTCTGCTCATCCCCATTGAAAGATTGCAAAAATTACTACCGAATATCTTTTTACCTTCTTGCAAAAGATTAAACATTTGTTCAAAATAAACGTTTTGTTCATCCTCAGTTGCAGTGGCAGGTGCAACGGTCATAAGACCTATAGGGTTAATATACCTAAAATTTGTCAAAATGTCAAGATATTCCGTTAATTTATTAGGCAAAATACCTGATTTTGTTGTTTCATAGCCAATATTAACCTCAACAAGCACATTTACAGGTGGTAAATTTTTATTTTTTGCTGTTTTTTCAATTTGTTCCGCCAAGGAAATTCTGTCAAGCGAATGAATAAGATCTACCTTATCTATTATATACTTGACTTTGTTTGTTTGAAGTTGTCCAATCAGATGTTTTTCAACGTTTTTATCAATATAATCATATTTTTCCAACAGTTCCTGAACTCTGTTTTCACCTATTATATTTGCGCCAACCTGTATAGCCTGATTGATTTCTTCAACAGTTCGTGTTTTTGTAACTGCGATTATCTTAACGTCATCCTTATTACGACCATATTTATCGCAAAGACAACTAACTTCCTGACTTATTTGCAGATATTTTTCCTGTATGGTCATTTGTTATACACCTTCTGACCTAAAGAAATCTGTTCGCTGTATTTAAAAACAGTTTTATCTTTATCAGAATAAAGAACTTCAACAGGAATTGTTGTCTTCTTTTTATCAACTTTAATGATGACTGAGGAATTTTGGACAAACTTATTTTTTACACTGTATCCTTCATATCTTGAACCGATAAAAACATTTGTAACCCTTAAATCAAGGTACTTTTCAACATTATCACTAAATGAAAAGATTAAAAGATTTCCCTTTTTATCATCAACGATTTTTTCAAGATAGCCATATTCATACTCTGTTTCATTTGAAAGATAAACCTGATAATAATTACCTGTTAAAAAGTCATCAGGATCATCTGTTTCAATAAGAAGATACCATTTTGAATCAGCTACGATTTTAAAACCGTTAAGATCATTTTCAAAGCCTTTTTTGATGGTTGAATTATAATCAGTATAACTAATATTTAAAACGTTTGAACTATTAAATTCACTTTCCGCTCCATCACAATAAAAACCTACAAACCCGTCATTTATTGCTTTAATATGATCACGCCAGGTATCAATTGAAGCAATTAAATTTTGTTCGTCTGTATAAAGATCTTCAAGATTCTGATCAGGGGTAAAATTTGCCCTTATATACTCTGCTCTATCTTTCATTAAAGTACAGAGTTTTGAGTAAAGTTCAATAAATCCACTTTCATCCTGAGACATTTTTTTAATTGCAACTTCAATTTCAAAGTCGTATTGCTGAATGTTTTTATCATCATATCCAACAATAATATTATTAAGGTAATTCACTATATTTGTTTCGGTTTCCATCAGTTTGGAAAGCGTATTTTTTATATAACCTTTTTTATACGCAAGAACAATATCCGTATCTTTTTTTACAAATTGACCTTCTACAATATTATTATAATGTAATTTTTCATAATTCTGAAGATCTGTATAATATTCATCTCTGACTATCATACCTTTGGTCTCTATACCATCATAAACGATATCGTATTGAACCGCATAACTCTTTGGCAAGAAAATAATAAGACAAACGGCGGTAACAATAATCATTAAGATTGCAACAAAAACGATTAAAGGCGAATAATTCAATCTTTTTAATCTTTTATCTGAAATCATAAAAACTCCTTAATAAACCACCGTATTATCACCGGGAAGAACGTTATTTTCTACTGAATATTTACGGTCAAGATAATATTCTGCAATTTCTTTAACCGTACTACTTGCCATTGAACCTGATCTACCGTTAGGAATATACACAACAATAGCGATTTCAGGCTTTTCATAAGGTGCAAATGCTACAAACCAGGCATTATCTTCAAGGTTGATCTGTGAAACCTGGGCAGTACCTGTTTTACCACCTAACTGAGCCTTATACTTAAACTCGTCAAAGTATTTACGGGCAGTTGATGAGTAACGGTCTTCACTTTCGTTAACCATATCCCTCATACCTTGTTTAATAACGCTTAAATTTTCCTGTTTAACTTCAAGTTTGCGAACAAGTGTTGGCTGTTGTTCATACACAAGTTCACCTGTTGATGACGTTACCTTATCAACAATATGAGCATCATAAACGTATCCACCGTTAACAAGAGCTGAAATATACCTTGCAACTGCAATAGGCGTAACGGTTGTAATACTCTGACCTATACCTGTCTGAATGGTAGTTGTATTGGTCCAGGTAACCTGAACAATAGAACTATAAATCTTATACCTTGTATCATCACGTACTTTATTACGGCTCATACCATATTCATTAACAAGCATTGCAATAGTAAGATCAAAAATTTCTGTTCTTGATTTACCAACCATCTCAAAGCAACGCTTTGTAATGTTTGTTATATCCGTTTCAGATAAGGTTTTATTTGAATAATTTGCACATTCAAGCAAAATGCTTCTTAACTGTTTAGAAACAAGATACGGCAAACTTGTATCCTGATTATTTATATCTCGTTGATTATCATAAATTGTCTTCTGGTCACCAACGATTCCTACGCTTTCGCCTGTAAGTTCAATGTTGGTTTTATCAAGCAAACCAAGGTTTTTAGCCCATTTTTTAATTTTTTCAATGCCAAGCCTGTCAGCTAATTCATAATAAAAATAGTTGCAGGAATAGTTAATAGCATTGATAACGTTAATATGACCGTGGGTTTCGTGATTATCCTTATACCATCCGCACATTGGTCCTTTTTCTGTGCCGGAAACGTATTTTTTATATTCCCCTTGGTCATAGATTGTTTCTGTTGGAGTAATAGCGCCTTCTTCAAGGCCTGCAAGAGACATACCAAGTTTAAAAATTGAACCCGGTGTATCTGACGAGCTGATCGCTTTATTAAAAAGAGGTTTTGCATCATCATTTACGATAGCATCAAGATCAGATTGGGAAATTCCTTGTGAAAACAGGTTTGGATCGTAGTTAGGTTCGCTTACAAGTGCAAGAACATCACCATTTGTTACGTCCATAACAACAACTGCACCAACTTTTGCAAACTGAATTTCTTTTCCACCACGTTCTGCAACAAGGTTAAGGTAATAACTTGTTTTTTTATTATATTCATCCATCTGGCGTCCTTTAATTTCTGCAATATTCTTGCGTAACGCCTCCTCAGCAACACGCTGAAGATTGTTATCAATGGTTAAATATACGTTGTTTCCGTTTTTTGCAGCATCATAAGATAACTCTTTAATAATTCTGCCGCCACTTGTAACCTGAACAACACGTTTTCCGCTTCTTTCACCGCTTGAGCCTGTAAGTTCGGCTTCCATAGCGCTTTCAATACCAGAAACACCTACAAGACTTTCAATATCATACTTGCGCTCATCATAGTATGCACGGTTATCTGCGGTAATCCTGCCTAAATAACCAACAACGTGGCTGGCTACAGTTCCCTGAGGATAAACGCGAAGAGATTTTTCGGTAATATTAAAACCTGTAAGTTCATAGCTGTAACTTTCAATAGCCATAACAAGTTCTAATGAAATATTTTTTAAAATTGTAATAGATTTAGATGCCCAATATGACTGAATACTATCCTGCCATATACCAAGCACCTTAAATGCCATTTCATCAGACATATCTTCGGGAATAACATATCTTTCACGCATTTCCTTATACATCTGTTCAGGATTTTTCTTTTTACCTTTACTATCGGCAAAATAAAAATCGCTACGCCAAGTACTTTCGCGTTTTTGGGCAACTTCATCAGAAACGTCACCCCAGTTAAACACGTATTCACCCTCTGCATTTTTTGTAATTGCAAAGGTAGTATTTACGTCTCTATCGTATTTATTTATAAGCTCAATGGCAAAAATAATTGAGTTAGTATATTGTTCTCTTTCAGATTTTAAGTTATATTCCCTATAAAATTCAAGGTTATAGCTTACTTCATCTTGCGCAAGCGGAATGCCGTTTTTATCAAGAATTTTACCTCTTGTACCCTGTATTTTTAAAGTTCTTGTGTGTTTAACGCTTGTAACGTCTAAAATCTGATTTCTTTTAATAAATTGAAGGTCAATTAACGAGCAAACAAGAATAATAAACGCAACAATAAACACCATAAGCACAAAGCTACTACGGTGTTTAGTTGACGTCTTTTCTGTTGATTGTTCTTTGTTAATCAAACCCATAATTCACCAATTAAAGTATATATTTTCCGTCATCTTCAGTTTTTTCTTTCATAAACGGTAAAGAAAAAATCCATTTGTAAACAAAATAAATGCCTAAGGTTATAACGCCTGTATAAAGTGCAGACGGTAATCCATACAAAAACGTTCCAAAGGTCAAATTTTCAGATAAACGCATTATATAAAGTAAAAAAACAAATATTAAATGTTTTAAGCCAACACAAGCAAATGCGCTTATGCCTGAAAAAACAAAACCGTTGTTTTTAAAAAGCATAACGAGAATTCCAAGTGCCAACCCAAAAAACATATAAATTCCTGTATTTATATAAGTTTCACCCTGTGTAAGAATATCAACTGCCAAGCCTGAGTAAACCGCACAAAGAAGTGGCGGATACCATTTTTCGCTAAACAATGCGAGCATTAGAACCGAAATCATGATAAAGTCAATTTTTGCAGTAAAAATTTCAAGTACAGGTGCAAGCATAATATGTAATATAAACATAACACTTGATAAAGCTATCATTGAAACGGTACGCATTAATTTGCCTCCGTATTAACAATAATCAAAACACTTTCAAGGTGGTCAAAATCAACCCCTGGAGAAAGTTTTGCAGAAGAATTTATCTGGTTTGCATTGCCTTTTGATACCTCAGTAATAACACCGATAGTAATTCCTTTGGGATAAACTTCGCCCATTCCTGAGGTACTAACTGTATCCCCTGGCTTAATTATCGCGTTGGTAGGAAGATCTTTCATAACGCAATAGCCGGCGGTTGTGCCTGAATTACTTACACCGTTAACAATACCCATATCCCTGCTTGATTCAGATAACGCAGGAACACCTGAACGTGAATCAATAATAGCAAGAAGAATTGAGGAATGTTCGGTAGTATCAATAATTTTGCCTGCAAGACCACCCGGTGCAATAACAACCATATTTTTCTTTATGCCGTCAGCTTCACCTTTATTTAAGGTAAACGTTGCACTGTAATCATCAACACTGCGAACGATAACCTTAGCATATTCAT
>JAZRTX010000025.1:0-27589 GCA_045652205.1 Clostridia bacterium | reverse complement strand
GAAAAGCCTGAACTGATGCTTCGAGCAGCGGAGTGGTTCAGCAGTAAATGGTCGGCACCCACCGAAGCGTATCTCCAATGTATGACCGCATACTTGCAAAACGAAACCGAATACGGCTGGTATCTTTGTTTGCACCAAGGTCAGATTGTTGGCGGTCTGGGTGTTATTGAAAACGATTTTCATGCGCGTCTTGACCTTTCACCAAACATTTGCGCCGTTTATACAGAACAAAAACACCGCAGACAAGGAATTGCGGGACATTTACTTAATATGGCAGTTGAAGATTTGAAATTAGCAGGTGTTTCTCCTGTATATTTGGTTACTGACCATACGGATTTTTATGAAAGATACGGTTGGGAATTTTTTTGTATGGTGCAATGTGACGGCGAGACGGTTATGTCAAGAATGTACGTTCATAAATAATGAAGAACATAATTTCCCCTTTTGCACACCGCACCACAGGCTATCATAAATGAAAATGTGAAAACACGTCAGTGTGGCAAAACTTAAAAGTCAATAGTAAAAAACTTTACGAGGTAAATGAAAGTGATAGAGATTAACACTTGGGTAAATGAATTTTTAAAAGCCTTAAATCAAACCTTTGAAAATAGAGTATGGTTTGTTGGTTTGCAAGGCAGTTATGGTCGTGGAGAAGCACGTGACACAAGCGATATTGATATGGTTGTAATACTGGATGAACTAACTGCTTCGGATATTCAGGTCTATAATGCGATGCTGGATACTTTACCCCACAGAGAATTGATTTGCGGTTTTATTTCGGGCAAAAATGAAATTTTAAATTGGGAACCCTCCGACCTTTTTCAGTTTTATTATGACACAAAGGCAATAAAAGGAAGCCTTGATGAATTATTGCCCTTAATTAACAAAGACGCTGTGAACAGAGCAATCAAAATTGGTGTATGCAATATCTATCACGGTTGTGTTCATAATATGCTCTATGAAAAGAGCGAAAATATTTTAAAGGGACTATATAAATCTGCTTCTTTTGTGATACAGGCAATTTATTTTAGCGAAACAGGGAAATATATCCGTCATCAAAAGGAATTATCCACCCAGGTATCTATTGACGAAAAAGTGATTATTGATACCTTTATAAATTTTAAAAATGGTGGAACCATTGAGTTTGAAAAAATGTCTGAAACTTTGTTCGCTTGGTGTAAAAAACGGATTAAATAATTTCCGTCTTTTGCTGTATGCCACACAGTCCTTAATCAAAGAATCTAAGTAATTAGGTTTATAATGCAAAATTGGGGCGCTTTTTAACTTTCTTTTAGATAAAAGTTGTGCTATAATATTATAGGGTGATAAAATGTATAAATATGAAACACATCTTCATACCTTTCCTGTAAGCCGTTGTGCAAAGGCGGATGTTAAGGAAAGCTTAGACTTCTATAAGAAACTTGGATATGACGGTGTTTTTATTACAAACCATTTTCTTGATGGCAATATCAATATTGAAAAAGAAAAATCTTATGAAGAGAAGATAGAATTTTATTTTTCAGATTTTGAAAAAGGAAAAGAAATAGGAAAAACTATTGGCATTAAAGTTTTTTGCGGGCTTGAAATTTCTTACGCCGGCACTGATTTTTTGGTTTATGGTCTTGATAAAGACTGGCTTCTTGCTCATCCCCAAATTATGAATATGAAAAAACGTGAAGAACTTGCGTTTATGATGGATAATGGAGCGTTGATTATTCAAGCGCATCCGTACCGTGAAGCTTCCTATATTGACCACATTCGTCTTTTCCCTAGAAACGTTCATGGTGTTGAAGTAGTAAATGCTTCGCGAACAGAAGAAGAAAACAATATGGCTAAAATTTATGCCAAAAATTACAACCTGATTGAATTTGCGGGTTCCGACAATCATTTTGCTTCAAAACAGAAACAGTTAGCAGGTGTTTGTTGCGAAAGTCCTATATGTAGCGTTGAAGATTTTATAAGCAAAGTAAAAGGAAATAAGACGCAAATATTTACTTTTATAAATGAATGATATTTCTCCCTTTTTTGCGTACTGCACCACAGTTCGCAATCAAAGAAAGCAAGTAATTGCTGACTTTATAAAACAAATTAAAATCCCCACCTAAGCATAGATGGGGATTTTTTGTATCTGTTGCAAAAGAACTATAATTCTGCTATAATAAATATAAGAGGTGATTTTATGGGTTTATTTGATGTTTTCAAGAAAAAGAAGCCACAACTAACTGAAGAACAACTCAAATGGAATAAAATGTGGGAACTTTGGACACAAGAAAAAGTAGAATCACCATATGCCGAGCTTATGAACTATTCTGGCGATGTAAATAGTGGCGGACACGGCTATTATTTTGAATGCTTAGACTTTGAGGGAGATTTGAAAAAAGACTTATCCGAGTTAGAAAAGATTCTTTCGCATAAGCTAAGCGACAATCTTAAAAAAGCATATCAAGCATACTTGGCGTTGAAAGAAAAAGAAAATGATAAGAATGCAGAAGAGATATTAGAACGATGTGATGATGTGTTCTATGAAAATGAGGAAGAAATCAATAATACATTAGAAGAATATGCTTCAAAAATTGAACTTTAACATCCCACCTTTGTAGTATGCACCACAGTTCACAATCCAAAAATCTAAGTAATTAGATTTATAAAGTAAATTTATCACCCTGCCCAATACGGCAGGGTGATTTTTTTAATATATTGTGTTTATAATTGTAATATGATATAATAAATATATAAATTCTTGCAAAGGTAAGAATTTGCGCTTCGTGCACACTGTGCTTTGCACAGCAGTTTATTAAATCAAGGCGTAAAAATGCCCTTACAAGCAAGCATTTTTACTTATGATATAATAAAATTAACAAGAGCAAAATTTTAACAAAGGAGTTTATTTATATGAAAAAGAAACTCACCATAATCATAACTGCAATTTTAATTATAATGGTATTGGTTTTGTTTGTGCCCTTTTCTTATAAATCCTACGATGATGGCGGCACGTGGGAAATTAATTCATTAACCTATAAAGTGGTATTCTGGAATAAATCTGTTGCATGGGTGGATGAAAATGGACAAACGTTTTTTTATGATAACAAAACCTCTGTTTATTGGCATCCTGATAATAAAAAAAGCATTGATGAATTATGGGAAATGGAAAAGCCGGATATCCCACAAAACACACCAAAACAAACTGAAACACAAAATAATCAGCAAACAAAGTACGTATTTAAAACAGATAATATTAAAAGCATAACCTTTTACGGATATTACGGTACAGGTGTAGGATGCAAAGTTCCGCAAGAATATATGGCAGAAATTACTGCCTGGCTTGCAACTTTTAAAGTTGGGGATAAAGCACCTGAAGTGATACCGCCGGGAACAAACACGTATTATATAGAAATTAAGTATTCAGACGGAACTGTTTTTAAGGGCGGTATAGATTTAACTGATATTGACGGTGTTACCTATAACGTAGAAAAAGAAAAAACACCTGAGTGTTTTTGGAATATCATTAAATAATATTATTTAAACTAAAATTTTTATACAAGGTGAATGAATTGCGTTTAAAAAAACTCAACAAAACAAAATCCATTTTTATTATATATTTTATAATCTTAATATGGCTTGTGCTATTTAAAATGGCGTTTTCTTTAAATGACATTCAGGCGCTTTATGCACCCCAAAGTATAAATCTTATTCCGTTTTATTACGGAACTGACGTTGGCAAAATTCATATAAAAGAAGCGCTTTTAAACGTCTTTATATTTATTCCCTTTGGAATATATTTAAAAATGCTTAACGTTTCAGGTAAAAAAGCGATTCTCTTTGGTTGTATTTGCAGTTTAGCCTTTGAATTATGCCAGCTTATATTTTCAATCGGCGCAGTAGATATTTCAGATTTAATTACTAATACCGTAGGCGTGATTTTAGGTGTATGCTTGTATGCTCTTTTATTAAAACTGTTAAAAAACAAGCAAAAGATAGATAAAACGATAAATATAATTGCAACTGTAATTTTAATAATATTTATTTCTTTAACGTTGTTATTGTTTATTGCTAATTATTGATGGGGGAGAACTATGGATAAAAATATATCTTTAAACGTTATGCGTTCAAAATTTTACGTTTGCCCAACGTGTAATAATATAATTCACTCTTTAAGCGAAACCCAAATTTCCTGTTGCGGTAATAATTTATTGCCACTTTCCCCAAAGGAAATTGATGACAACCACCAAATAACCGTAGAAAAAGTAGAAGACGAGCATTTTATCACAGTTAATCACCCTATGATAAAAGATCATTACATTTCCTTTATTGCGTACGTAACTTTTGATAAAGTGCAGTTTATAAAATTATATCCCGAAGGCAACGCAGAAGCCCGATTTAATCTTCGCGGTAAGGGAAACTTATATATTTATTGTAATATTGACGGTTTAATGAAGATGAAAATATAAAAAAACCACCTTTTCAGGTGGGTTTTTAAATGCTTATTTCCAAGCACCGTACTTTTTATCAAGCTTAGGCACCATTACATTTAAATAGTCTTCTATCTGTGTTAATGGGTATCCGGGAATATCTTTCCACTTCGCAGTTTCACGGCTTAATATTTCGGCAGGTATGGTATTATAAAAGTTATTAAATTCTGCCATAACGTTTTTAGGTTCAAGAATAGTCTGGCGCAGTTCAAAATATCTTTGGGCGATTTCCTTTTTAAATAATTTTTCCAAACGTTCCCACAATAAACTGTTATTTAAACTTAAATAATTATTTTTGTAACTGTATAAGCCTGTGCCCTTGTAGTTTGCACCCCAGCTGGTGTCAAGGTCGTAAAGAGAGGGGTACCAAACGTTTCCATCGTATGTTGCAAGAAGCATATTTTTTCCTGTGTTATCGGGCATCCAACCGTAGTTCATCATAACGTAATAGTTAAGTGTTGAATCAAGGTTAAGATACTCATTGAAATTCTCTTTAAATTCTTTATCAGAACTGTTTAAAACAAAGGAAACAAGACGCTGAATCTTTTTAAGTGTTTCATTGTTTTCAGGTCCAACCTCAACAGTCCAACTGCCTAAATCCTTAGGAACTTCTCTGAAAAGAACAGGTGCAACCCAATCTTCACCGCAAACAACAATGTGATTGGGATTGTTCTTATCCATATTGAACATCCATTCAGCCTTTGGTATATTCATAGTATAAAGGCCGTGAAAACTTCCGTTAATATAAACTTCAATAGGAAAACCGTCAATAGCGCCGTTGTTAGGTGCAGTTTCCAATAATCCGTACTTTTTCTGTATTTGTCCTGCAAGTTTTGCGCTAACAACGTTTCTTGAATGGGTTTTATCAATCCAGTTTGCTTTAAGGCAGTAGTTATCCTGCACGCCCCAACCAACGTCTAAACCTAACTTGTCCTTGTATGCTGAATCTTTATAAAAATTTATGGTATAGTTCTTTTTATCGTATCGTGTGCTTGAAGAACCTTGTATCTTTATTTTTGCTGCGCCTGAAACAATCTGATCTTTGCTTTTATATTCAAAGGTAATATTTCTAACGTCTTTTTTTGTAATCATCTGCGTTAAATCACCGTTAAAATATAACTTTGGGCAGTATGATGGATTATAAATATTACATAAAGAACATTCGCCCAGAACGTAGTTGTGCTCTGCTTTTTCACCTTGTGTCAATCCGCAGGTGGTACAAGTTTCAGGGTTTAAACAGGTAGCAGGTTCAAACGAATGAACGTGCGGTGTGGCGGTAGGGGTTGGAATAGGCGTTGGTGTATTTTCTATTGGTGTGTTATTGCAAGCGCAAAAGCAGCATAATATGCAAAAACACAAAAAAATTGCTAAAAATCTTTTCATTATATCTCCTTGGAAAGTATGTTGAATTTTAGATATTTTAACATTTTAACAATTTAAAGTCAAGATATATACACTATTGTCAAAGGGCATTTTAAATGGTATAATAAAATAAAGAGGTGGTTATCTTGATATATACCGAAAAAACAAAAAAAGCGCTTTGCTTTTGCTTTAAAGCGCATAAAAAACAAAAGGATAAAAGCGGTATGCCGTACGTGTTTCATCCTTTTTTCTTGGCAGAGCAAATGGAAGATGAAACAACCACTATTGTAGCATTGTTGCACGACGTTGTTGAAGATACCCGATACACACTAAAACACATAAAAAAATTAGGCTTTGGTGATGATGTGCTTGATGCCCTTTCCTTATTAACCCATAAGGATGGCGTTGAATATATGGATTACGTTAAAAAGATAAAAGAAAACCCAATTGCAACCAAAGTAAAGCTTGCAGATTTATTGCACAATTCAGATATAACAAGACTAAATACTGTTGATGAAAAAGCCTTAAAACGCAGGGAAAAATACCTTCAGGCTATTGAATATCTTACAAAATAAGGAGATAAAATTATGTACACAATTTACGTTAAATTTGATTGCCACAAAAATAAAAGAGAGGCATTTATCCAAAAGGTTAAAGAAACAGGCGTTTTAGATGCCATAAGAGGCGAAGACGGTTGCATTAAATACGATTATTATTTATCTGAAAAAGACCCTGATGAAATTCTTTTAATTGAGCAGTGGTCAAGTAAACAGCATCAGCAAATACACCTTCAACAACCCCACATGGATACGCTTCGTTCATTTAAAGACGATTATATAAGCAATACAATTTTAGGCGAAATAGAATTAAAATAAAAAGAGAAAAACAGGCTTAAATAAAGCCTGTTTTATTGTTATAAAAATATAGGATTTGTCCAGGCTTTTTTGCCATCTTTATCAACAACGCTGATTCTAACATAACTATAAGGCCCTGCCCAGCGGGGACCTTCAATATTAAATTCGGCATGAGTAATATTGCCTTCGCTATCGCGTTTAACAACGTTAGGATGCTTATCACTGTGCAATCTTACGCGGGCAACGGGTGAACAATCAATAACCGCCGTATTGCCATCAACGTAAAAATCATAAATTTCAGGTCCGCAAGAAGAATAAAACTCACCGTTTTCTAAGGCTTTTAAAATGGAATTTATATTTTTATCGGCCTTAACCATAACCCAGCCATTACCAATAATATTTTTTGAATGTGCATCATCGCTTGCTACACCGTACCAAACTTTGCCTTGCCCTAAAATTTCATCCCAATAAGCCGCATCGTTATCACAATCGCAACCTAACGCGCTAACACTATTCCAAATTTCCATGGCAAAATTGCCTTGTTGTGTTTCAAAATGCCTTGCACTTGTGCTGCTCCACTGCGGATGGCATAAAATCGTTAAGTTATTTTTGCTGTGTATATCATCAAGAAATGGTTGATATTCTTCACTGTTGTTTGCGTTGCCATGAGGGATTTTTTGATCCTGCTCAAAACCATTTCCGTTTTCTTTATCAGGACCAATACAAACTGTGTGAAAAAGTCGTACTCCGTTACCTTTGTCAAAACCGTTACCACATTCAATACCGGGGATAACGATAACGTCAGTTTCAGGTGCAAAGTTTTTAAGGTTGTATATTTGATGATCGGTAAGTGCAACAAATGAATAACCAAGCTCTTTTGCATAGTGTATAACTTCCTCAGGTGTAAGTGCCCCATCAGAACGTGTTGTGTGAAAATGTAAACCACCCTTTAAAAAGCCCTTGCTTTTATCAATAAAAGCCTGCTGTCTTTTCATAAAAACACTTCCTTGTTTTATTATTGATAATATTGTATTCTACTAGTATTACGATGTCAAGATATATAATGTTTTTTAGTTTGTGTTTCTTTAGTTTTAATGTAAAATACTTTTCAACGCTGAACAGGTTGCAGATTTATTGCATAATTCTGATATAAAAAGACTAAATACTGTTGATGAAAAAGCCTGTTTTATCTATTTAGGACTAAATTTTGTCTTTTTGAAACAAGCAACGTTAAAACATTGCAATTTAAAAATAAATATGATAAAATAGCCTTGTCTTAAAAAGGCAAAAATATTTTAAAGGTAATAAATTATGAAACCTAAGATTTTAGTTGTTGGCAGTTTGGTTATGGATTTAATTGTAGAAACCAACCGTTTTTGCCAGGCGGGCGAAACCGTTATCGGTTGCGGATTTTCCACTGCACCGGGCGGTAAGGGCGCTAATCAGGCAGTACAGGCGGCAAGGCTTGGTGCTGTTGTTACAATGGTTGGCAGAGTTGGTGAAGATGATTTTGGTAAAAACCTTATTGCTTCTTTACAAGAAAGCGGCGTTGATACTAAATACGTGTTTATAACCAAGGATGCTCCAAGTGCAATCGGTAACGTTCAGATACAAAAAAATGAACATGGCACTGAAAACCGTATTATCGTTGTGCCGGGGGCAAACTACAAGTTAACGGTTGATGACGTTGCATTTTTAAAAACAGAAATTCAAAACTACGATATGGTGATTATTCAGCACGAAATTCCAAAAGAAGTAAACCTGTTTGTTGCAAAGATAGCAAAGGAAAATAACGTTCCCGTAATGCTTAACCCTGCACCGTCGGATACAGTTCCCAAAGAACTTATTAAGTGCTTAACTTATATTTCGCCTAACGAGCACGAAGCCGAAGATATCGTTGGCATTAAGCCCCAGGGTGAAAACAGTATTGATCAGGCAGTAAGCAGTCTTCACAATATGGGCGTAAAAAACGTTATTATTACATTAGGCAAGGAAGGCTGTGCTTATTCTGATGGCTCAGGGATTATCAAATCCCCAAGCATTCCTGCAAAATTTGTGGTTGATCCAACAGCGGCAGGCGACAGCTTTATCGGTGCATTCTGTACTGCGGTTTCAGCAGGTATTGACGCAGAAAAAGCCTTAATCTTTGCAAACTGCACCGCAGGTATTACCGTTTCAAGAATGGGTGCCCAAACAAGTCTTCCTTATTTTGATGAAGTCATTTTAAACTTAACCGAAAAAGGATACGAAACAAAAATTTACGATATTATAAAGGATGAATAAAATGAAAGCTTTGGATAACTTTTTAGATATCAGTGTTCAGGAGTTTAACCAATACGTTAAAACTATTGATCAGCAGAGTATTTATACAGCGGCACAAATCATATTAGATGCAAAAGCAAAAGGTAACAGATTGCATATTACAGGCATCGGTAAGCCTGCGCATATTGCAGGATATATTGCATCTTTGATTTCTTCAACAGGAACTCCTGCGTATTTCTTGCACGGAACTGAAGCGGTGCACGGCTCTTGCGGTCAGTTAGCAAAAGGTGACGTTGTTATTTGCATATCCAATAGCGGTGAAACACAGGAATTAAAAGCAACAGCTATGGCAATTAAAAATAACGGCTGTAAGGTTATTGCTGTTTGCGGTAATGAAAATTCCTGGCTTGGCAAATTTTCAGAAGTATGCCTTAAAGCAGGCGTGAATAAGGAGGGCGGACCTCTTAACCGTGCCCCAAGGGCATCAATTTTAGCTGAAACTTATATTCTTCAATGCTTGTCTGTTGTATTGCAGGAAAGCGTTAATATCACCCCACAAGAATACGTACTTCGCCATCCGGGTGGATCATTAGGTCAATTAAGGGATAACGAAAAATAATATAAAAAGCTTCCGTAAAAAAGCGGAAGCTTTTTGTTTTCATTGACTTTTTCTTTTTCATAAGTTATCATATTAAATAAGAAGAAGGTGTACTTATGAATATCGTTGATTTAATAAAAAAGCACGAAGATTATATAATTTCAATGCGTAAGTTTTTTCACGAAAATCCTGAACTTTCAGGGGAAGAAACTAATACTGTAAAAAAGATTTGTTCTGAGCTTGAAGGTATGGGCATTGAATATACCGTCATTGAAAAAGGCGGTATTTTAGCTAAAATTTCAGGCGGTGAAAGTGATAAAGCCGTACTTTTGCGCGCAGACGTTGATGCATTGAAGATAGAAGAAAACAACGATAACTTAATAAAAAACGGCAGAACCTGTATTTCAAAAAATAAAGGCGTAATGCACGCCTGCGGGCACGATGGTCACACCGCTATGCTCTTAGGCGCCGCAAAGGCTTTAAGCCAATTAAAAGACCAAATCAACGGCACCGTTTATCTTTGTTTTGAATGTGGTGAAGAACTTATCGGTTACGCAAGGTATATTTTAAAATATATAGAAGATAATGATATAAAAATAGATACCGTGTTTGGTATGCACCTTTATTCTGGTCTTGAATCAGGCAAAATAATAATCAATGATGCTGACGTTATGGCAGGCAATATTACCTTTGACGTTACAATAATCGGCAAAGGCGGTCACGGTTCACGTCCTGATCAGGCTATAAGCCCCATTGATTGCTTTGCAACCGTTCATCAGCGTTTTTTAGGATTCCGCAAAGATGAACGCTTTAAAAAATGCACTTATTCCGTAGGTCAGGTGAATTCTGGAAGTGCTAAAAACATTATTCCCGAAACTCTTTCGTTTTCTGGTACAATGCGTACCTTTGATATGGATAATGCAGGGGAAATTTTCTTTGATGAATTTATAAATATGCTTGAAAACACAACAAAAGAACACGGCTGCAAAACAGAATACAATATGCCTGTTATATCAAACCTTCCCTTAATTAATGATAGCAAATTTGCTTCTTTTGCAAGGGAATCTATAAATAAAAAGTTAGGTGAAAACTTTACAGTAACAGGTGAACCTTGGATGGCAACTGAATCCTTTTCAAACTACACTTATCTCTGGCCTGGCGTGTTTGCGTTAGTTGGCATTAAAAACGATAAAAAGGGAACAGGTGCTGCACACCACAATAACCAATTTGATATTGATGAAGACGTTTTAATAAACGGGACTCTTATGCACGTTATTTATGCGTTAGAATATTTGAATTCTGAAATTCGCGGCGCAAGAAAAATGAGTTACCGCGCATTATTAAACAAAGCAAGAAAAACTAATTATATAAAGGAGCTTTATAACGAATAATGAAAACGAAGTTAGGTCCAAGATTTTGGCTTGCAATAACTATTTTCAGCCTTATGGGTCAGGTTGCCTGGGTAGTTGAAAATATGTACTTTAACGTTTTTATTTATAAAATGTTTAATGCAAGCGCACAGGATATTAGAAATATGGTTGCTCTTTCTGCAATTACCGCAACTTTAACAACCATTTTTATCGGCGCACTTTCGGATAAAATCGGCAAACGAAAATTGTTTATATCGTTAGGCTATATTTTGTGGGGTATATCAATTTTCAGTTTTGTGTTCGTTCGTAAAGATATTATATCCAAAACCTTTGGTATGGGTGTTTCTGCCGCATCAATTGGCGTAAGCGTTACTATTATCCTTGATTGTTTGATGACGTTCTTTGGCTCAAGCGCCAACGATGCCGCCTTTAATGCATGGCTTACCGATTCAACGGATTCCTCTAACCGCGGTGCCGCAGAAGGTATCAATGCAATGATGCCACTTGTAAGCATTTTAGTTGTGTTCGGCGGATTTATGTTCTTTGATTTAGATAAGGCAGAAAGTTGGAGTCTTATTTTCACCATCATTGGTATCGTTGTAACCGTAGTTGGCATTTTAGGTTTCTTTATTATTAAAGAGCCTGACGTTAAGCCTAATAAGGATTCTTATTTAGGTGGAATTGTTTATGGTTTCCGTCCTAAAACAATTAAAGAAAACTATAAGCTTTACCTGTATTTACTTGCTTTTATTATTTTTAATATTTCCATTCAGGTGTTTATGCCTTATTTAATACTCTATTACGAGGTTTCCTTAGGTATGAAGGATTACGTTTTAATAATGGCGCCTGCTATTGTTATTGCTTCAATCGTTACTGCATTCTGGGGTAAGGTTTATGATAAAAAAGGCTTTATGTTTTCTTCAATAATAGCCCTTTTTACCTTGATTATCGGTTATGTTCTTTTGTATCTGTTTAAAAATACTGCGCTTGTTTTTGTAGGCTCACTTTTAATGATGTCAGGTTATCTTTCATCAATGGCGGTGTTCGGCGCAGTAATAAGGGATAAAACGCCAATCGGCAAATCAGGCAGATTGCAGGGCGTACGTATCTTTTCACAAGTGCTTGTTCCAGGTGTTGTTGGTCCGTTTATCGGCGAAAAGGTTTTAGAAAATGCCCAGAAGATTCAAAACAATGATGGCACGTTTTCATTTGTACCAAACGAAAACATCTTTTTAGCCGCATTGATTATTGCAGTACTTGTTATTCCGTTTTATTTTGTAATTAAGGAGAAAAAGAATGAAGATAGTTATAACTGATGCTTCAACCGTAACAAACGGGGATATTGATTTAAAGGTTTTTGAACAGTTTGGACAGGTTGAAATTTTTGATGTTACTGAGCCAACTCAGGTTGCAGATAGGGTAAAAGATGCAGATATGGTAATCTGCAATAAAACTCTTTTGAATCGTGATAATCTTAAAGACGCAAAAAATCTTAAATATATTGGCTTGTTTGCAACGGGATATAATAATATTGACCTTGAATATACCAACGAAAATGGTATTACCGTTTGTAACGCACCGGGTTATTCAACCGAAGCCGTTGCACAGCATACCTTTGCCTTTATTCTTTCTATTTTAAACAGAGTAGGGGAATATAACGAAACCGTTAAGCAGGGCGATTGGATTAAAAGCCGTACCTTTTCATATTTTCCGTTGCCACTTTCTGAACTTTCCCAAAAAACCATCGGTATCGTTGGTTATGGCTCAATCGGTAAAAGGGTAGGGGATATTGCAAAAGCCTTTAATATGAATATATTAGTTCACAATAGAAGTAAAGTTCAGGATACAACCGTTACACAGGTTACTTTTGATGAGCTTTTAACAAAATCTGATATTGTAACACTTCATTGCCCCTTAAATAAGGATTCTGAAAACATTATGAATGAACAAGCCTTTAATAAAATGAAGGATGGCGCAGTGTTTGTTAATACTGCCCGTGGCGGTATGGTTGATGAAAATGCATTAAGGAAGGCATTAGAAAACGGTAAACTTCTTGGTGCAGGGGTTGACGTTTTAAGAAGTGAGCCTATGGATAAAGATTGTCCGCTTTTTAACGCCCCAAATTGCTATATTACACCGCATATTGCTTGGGCAGGTGTTGAAACCCGTACCCGCCTTTTAAAACTTGTTACAGATAATATTCAGGCATTTTTAGATGGAAATGCACAGAATACGGTTAAATAAAAAAAGCACTCAACTTTGAGTGCTTTTTTCTTTTGATGGTGCTACGTTAAATAGTTTTATGTAATTTCTATAAAACGAAGTGTAATCTGTAAATCCGCAAAGGGTGCAAACATGTGTTGGTGAAATTCCTTGTAAAATCATTTCCCTTGCCTTAAACATTCTTTTTTCGTTTATGTATTTATGTGGCGTAGTTTTTAATTCTTGCTTAAAAAGCTTAAAAAAGTAGCTTTCGGTTATGTAAAGGGAAGAAGCAAGTTGTTTTATGTTTATTTGTTCGGGCAACTTATCATTTATTGTTTTTAGGGCGCTTTTAATTATAGGATGTATGTTTTCTGCCTGCGCTTGTTCAAAACTCTTTTCAATTAAAAGATTATATAAAATTTCCTTTATAAAAGCGGTGGCAATATTAAAGAACCTTTCATCGTCATTAAATGAAACGTAGTAATCAAGCTTTTGGAATAAATCCGTAATTATAGGCAATTGCTTGCAATTTATAACGTTAATATCCTTTAAATAGTCTAATGAATCCTCAATCTTCAACGTTGGGGGATCAAACAATAGATTATAACGCTGATATTCCGCAGGCGAATCAATTTGTATAAAGTGGTATTGGTTAGGAATGGTAATAACAAGATCGTGTTTTTTCAGTTTGTATTTTTTGTCTTCAACAATGTAAGTAATATCACCGCTGATAATGTACAAAAACTCATATTCGTAGTGAATATGCTTTGAAATCATATTAACGGAAGGGGTGTTATAACAAACGTGCCCAACACGTAAACCCTCTTTAATTTTAAGATAATTAACGTTTTTCATTGTTTCACCTCACTACAATAAAAGATTTTATCATATTAGTTCATAAAATGCAATATAAAAGTACATTTTTTAATATTTACTTTGCATAAACAATAATATAAAATTATAATAGAGGTGAATATAATGAAAAAACTTAATTTAGCAATTATTGGTCAGGGCAGAAGCGGTAAAAACATTCACGGCGCTTTTTACGTTAGCGAAAGTAATAAATATTTTAACGTGAAATACGTTGTTGATGCAGATGCAAGGCGCAGGGAAAAAGCGGAAAAAATGTATCCGGGATGTATTGCGTTAGCCGATTATCAAAGCCTTTTTGATAAAGAAGATATTGATCTTGTGGTAAACGCAAGTTTTTCTCAGATGCATTATAGCATTACCAAAGATCTTTTAATGCATAAATTCAACGTTTTAACAGAAAAACCACTTGCTTCAACCAAAGCAGAATGTGATGATCTTATTAAAACGGCACAAGAAAATAACGTGCATTTAGTACCGTTCCAACAGTCCTTTTTTGCACCGCATTATACTAACACAAAGAAAATAATTGAGCAGGGATTGCTTGGTGAAATCTTGCAGGTAGATATCAGTTATAACGGATTTGCAAGGCGTTGGGATTGGCAAACTCTTCAAAAGAACGTTGCAGGTGGCTTATTTAATACAGGTCCGCATCCCGTTGGCTTGGCATTAGGTTTCCTTGATTTTGATAAAGAAGCGACTGTTGCTTATTCAAGGCTCGGTTCAGCGCTTACAAGCGGTGATTCAGATGATTACGCAAAGGTAATTTTAACTGCACCCAATAAACCTACAATTGACGTTGAAGTTTGCTCAAACGATGCCTATGCTCCATGGAATATCAAGGTATTAGGCACAAAAGGAACTCTTTCTTCATATTTAAAAGGATATAAAGTTACCTATATCGTTGATGGCGAAAATCCGCCTAAACCCGTTATAGAAGAATTTTTGCAGGATGAAAACGGTGAACCTATCTATTGCCGTGAAAACTTAATCAAACATGAAGAAGAAGGTCAGTTTGACGGCGAATCAGTGTTTACTGATGCAGTTGCAAAGGTGTATGAAGAATGTTATTTCCTTATCACCCAAAATAAACCTGTTACAATTACCCCACAGATAGCATCAGATATTATTGGCGTAATTGAAACAGTGCATAAACAAAATCCTATGCCCAAAAGGTTTTAATAATTGAAAAAAGTAGTTATTTTAGGGTGCGAAAACACCCACGCATCCACGTTTTTAAAAATAATTGAAAAAGGCGGGTTTGAAGAAATGCAAATCATCGGCGCATATAGTGATGATGGCGTTTCTCCTAAAAAACTTTATGACCGTTTTGGTATTCCCGTTATGGCATCTTTTGATGAGGCAGTTGAAGATGCCGATGGCGTAATTATTACTGCGCGCCATGGTGATAAGCATCTTAAATATGCTTTACCGTATTTAAAAGCAGGTAAAACCATTTTTATGGATAAACCTATCACTATAAGCGAAGCCGAAGCAGTGGAGTTTGCAACCAAGCTAAAAGAAAATAACGTAGCCGTTACAGGCGGATCAAGTTGTAAGCATCTTGAATTTATTAAAGAATTAAAAATTCAACACTTAAATAACGTTGATGGCAAAACTTTAGGTGGTTTTATTCGTACACCAATTATGATGAATAGCCCCCACGGTGAATTTTTCTTTTATGCTCAGCATGCAGTAGATATGGCGCTTGAAGTATTTGGCTACGATATTCAAAAAGTACGCGCAATACAAAACGAAGAAGGCGTAACTGCAATTTTAATGTATAAAGATTTTAACGTAACGCTTTATTATTGTGAAAGCAATTATTTATACTATGCAAGCCGAAACGCTACGGATAATGTGGCAGGTAAAACTATGGAAGTAACTGAAGAAACACCGTGTTTTAAAGAAGAACTTTTGGAGTTTTATAATGCCTTAACGGGTAAAAATAACCAAGTTGATTATAATTTGTTTATTAAGCCCGTATTTGTAATGAACGCAATTTACCGTTCAATTAAAAGCGGTAATGATGAAACGCTTAACGAATATAAAATTTAAAGGATAAAAAAATGAACCAATTTATTAAAGATAATCTAAACGTAAAAATATTTGATACAAGAGAAGAAATGGGGCAGTATGCTTCAAATGAAATAAGTACCGCAATTAAGGAATTTCTTAAAACAGAGCCAACTATCAATATGATTTTTGCCGCCGCACCTTCGCAGAACGACGTTTTAAAAGCCTTAACCGAAGATGAAACTATTCCTTTTGAAAGAATTAACGCTTTTCATATGGATGAATACATCGGTTTAAGCAAAGATGCTCCCCAAGGCTTTGGCAACTTCTTAAAAAATGCGTTGTTTGGTAAGGCTAATTTTAAATCAGTTAATTATATTGATTCAGAAGCAACCGATATTCAAAAAGAATGTGATAGATACGATGCGCTTTTAAAAGAACATCCAATACATATCGTTGTGCTTGGTATTGGCGAAAACGGACACATTGCATTTAACGATCCACACGTTGCAGATTTTAATGATAAAGAAAGCATTAAAGCCGTTACGCTTGATGAAGTTTGCCGTCAACAACAGGTAAACGACGGTTGCTTTGCAAATCTTGATGCAGTACCCAAACAAGCGTTAACCCTTACTATTCCTACATTGTTTAGCGGTCAAAAACTTTTTTGTATAGTTCCTGCTAAAACAAAGGCATGGGCGGTAAATGAAACTATAAACGGCACTGTAAGTGAAAAATGCCCCGCATCAATACTGCGCAGGCATAATGCTTGCACGCTTTATCTTGATAGTGAAAGCGCTTCAATGTTATGAAAAATGTAATTAAAATTAAAAGTGATAAAATAATAACGCCCTCAGGTATTTTTGATGGATACGTTTATATTGAAAACGGCAAAATCAATGAAGTAACAAAAGAAGATAAGCAGGTGGATATTTTTTACGATTATACTTCTTACTACGTTTGCCCGGGTTTTATTGATATGCATACCCACGGCGCAGGCGGTAACGGATTTTTAGATTGTGATAGTGAAGAAGTAATAAACGGTTGTAACCATCATTTAATGCACGGCACAACTTCTATTTTGCCAACTGTTTCCGCCGCACCTTTTGAAAGAATGAAAAATGCCGTAATCAGTATTAAAAAGGCAAAGGAAAGCAATAAAGCAAAAAACAATATAATAGGTGCCCATCTTGAAGGCCCGTATTTAAGTAAAGAACAGTGTGGCGCTCAAAGCCCTGATTTCATTACAGAGCCCTTAGAAGCGGATTATAAGGCGTTGGTGGAAGAATATAAGGATTGTATCGCAAGATGGACTTATGCCCCTGAAAACGACGCAGAAGGCGCTTTTTGTAAGTTTATTACTGATAACGGAATTATCGCTTCCGCAGGTCATAGTAATGCAACTTTAAATGATATTGATATAGCCATAAAAAACGGTTGTAATCTTATAACGCATTTATATTCCTGCACTTCAACTGTAACAAGGAAACAAGGTTTCAGAAGTTTAGGTGTTATTGAAAGCGCGTTTTTACGCGATGAACTTTTTGTTGAAATTATTGCCGATGGCAAGCATCTTCCCAAAGAACTTGTTCAGATGATTGTAAAGATTAAAACAAAAGAAAAGGTAGCACTAATAACTGATAGCCTTGAAATTGCAGGAACAGATATTTTACAAGGCGTTATGGCAAAAACTGAATTCATCGTAGAAGACGGCGTTTGCAAGTTAAAGGATAGATCTGCCTTTGCGGGCAGTATTGCAACTGCCGATACCTTAATCAAATTTATGGTTAAAGAAGCAGGTACAAGCGTTGAAGACGCGGTGTATATGCTTACAAGCGTACCCAATAAAATTCTTAATCTAAATAAAGGTAATATTCAAAAAGGCTTTGATGGTGATATTGCCGTGTTTGATGAAGATATAAATATCAAAGCCGTTTTTGTTAACGGTGAAAAAATGGTATAAAAAAAAGCACTCAATTTTGAGTGCTTTTAATTTTTTATCAGTTTGTGTAGTTATCAAAGTAACCCTGAACTAAAACAACGGGAGTTCCTTTGTCACCTGAACCGCTTGTAAGGTCGCAAAGTGAACCGATAAGGTCAGTAAGCTGGCGGGGTGTTGTACCTTGTGAAGCCATATTACCAACTAAGTTATCTTGCTTTTCACGAATGCTCTTTGAAATAGCATTCTTTAATTCTTCGCCTGAAAGGTTTTTAAAATCGTTATCAGCAAGATATTTAAGTTTAAGCTCGTTAGGTGTTCCCATAAGACCGTCTGTAAAAGCGGGGGATACAACCGGGTCAGCAAGTTCCCAGATCTTACCCTTGGGATCTTTAAATGCGCCGTCGCCGTAAACCATAACTTCAACGTGCTTGCCACAAGCATCAAAAACGCGTTTCTGAATATCTAAAACAAGCTGTTTGCATTCTCTTGGGAAAAGCTTAATTGAATCTTCGGTTGATTTGTTTGAACCTAATAAACCGTAAAGCTCGTTGCAACCGCTGTTGTTTACAGGTGCATTAAGAATTTCATCAAGACCTAAAACAATTTTAGCGCCTGCGGCTTTTAAAATGCGCTTAGTGCGGGCGCGAGTGTGAATATCGCAGTTAAGTACGCAATCGGTGTAATCAAGAATTGCTTTTGCCTGATTAGCAAAAACTATTTCAGCTTCTGCGCCTGCATCTTCAATAATACCCTTATAATATTCAACGTAATCAACACCTGTGAATTCGTGTTTGTTTTCACCAAAAAGCTCACGGTATTTGCTTTCTGAAAGCACGTCTGAATAAGGATTAACGCCTGCAGCATCTATTTTATCAAGGCTAACAAGTTCGTTACCTACTTCGTCTGAAGGATAGCTAAGCATAAGCACAACCTTTTTTGCGCCCATAGCAATACCCCTTAAACAGATAGCAAATCGGTTTCTTGAAAGAATAGGGAAGATAACGCCTACGGTTTCACCGCCGAATTTGTTTCTAACGTCATCAGCAATATCCTTAACTGATGCGTAGTTTCCCTGTGCCCTTGCAACGATAGATTCAGTTATAGAAATAACGTCTCTGTCCTTAATAGAAAAACCTTCAACTTCTGCTGCTTCCAAAACGCTGTCAGCAACGATTTTAGCAAGGTCATCGCCCTGGCGGATAATGGGGCAACGGATACCCATTGAAACGGTACCCACTCTTCTTTCATTTTTATCCATTATGTTGTTGCCTTCTTTCTTTTAATAAGATTAAAAAATAACAGAGTTATTATATACTATTTCTGCTAAAAACACAACAAATTTTATATAAAAAAATATAATTTTTTATAAAAAAAGAATTGCCATAAAATAAGGCAATTCTTTAATCTTAATTATTGTCGGCAGCAGCCTTTAATTTAGCGATGCACTTTTTGCAGATTTTCTTGCCTTCAAAATGAATAACGTCAGTAGTGTCGTTACAGAAGATACAAGCAGGCTCGTGCTTTTTAAGGATAATTTCCTGATTATCACTTACATAGATTTCAACCGTATCCTTTACGTCAATATCAAGAGTCTTTCTGAGCTCCATTGGTAAAACAACACGACCTAAACTGTCAACCGGTCTTACTGTTCCTGTGGCTTTCATTTAAAATCTCTCCTTTATTTTTCATTGACATAATTTTACACTATTTTACAAAAACTGTCAATAGCTATTTTAAAACAAAAAAAGAAGCATCCTTAAAAAGATGCTCCAATTTATATGCAAATCATTAAGCCATTTTGTTAACGGCGGTTGCAAGCTGTGATTTCTTGTGTGCGGCAGCATTCTTGTGAAGAATACCCTTTGCAGCAGCTTTATCAACAACAGCTGTGATATTAGGTAACATTGCAGTAGCAGCTGCCTTATCACCGGATTCAACAACAGCATAGAATTTTTTAAGATTTGTCTTCATAGCGGATTTAACGCTGCGGTTACGCATAGTCTTCTTTGCGGTAACTTTAATTCTCTTTTTTGCTGATTTTATATTTGCCATGGACTTTCCCTCCCAACAACATAATACATATTAACGCACATATTCTAACACGAACTGCATTTTTTGGCAAGGCTTTTTTTACAATAAAACCCTTTGAATAAAAAAATTTTAACGGAAAACACTATAATAAACAAAATTTTTGAGGTAAATATGGATTTTAGAACAGATTTAGTCTGCGAAGTGGCAGAAATTAACCCTGAATTAACGGGGGTAAAACAAACCAAAATAGATAAATTCGGTATTAAAGGTACGCTGATTGAAGTCCTTGACGATAATGCAAGTGCAAAACTAAAAAAAGCAAAAGGCTCTTATATTTCATTTGAGACTAACGCCCTTTATTCAAGAGATACTGAAGAATATTTAAAAATAAGTAAAGCCATAGCAGAAGTAATAAAAACATTTGTTAAAGCAAAAAAGGATAAAACAGTTTTGGTGGTTGGTTTAGGTAACGAAAGTATGACTGCGGATTCAATCGGACCAAAGGTAATTGATAAAATTTTTGTAACAAGGCACATTTTAACCTTTCTTCCAGATGAGGCTGATGAACGTATGAATTCCGTGTGCGCAATTAAGCCAAGCGTTTTAGGGGTAACAGGTGTTGAAAGCGCGGATATTATAAAAGGTATAATAGATAAAACCAACGTTTGCGCTTTAATTGTAATTGACGCTCTTGCATCCCGCCGAAGCGAAAGAATGTTTTCTACTTTTCAGATAACCGATACCGGCATCACCCCAGGCGCAGGTGTAGGAAATAAACGAAGCGCGTTAACAAAAGAAACCTTAGGTATTCCTGTTATTGCCTTAGGCGTACCAACGGTAATATATGCATCAAGCTTAATCTATGATGCGGCGGTAGACATTTTAAGTGATATGACAGGGCAAAACGAAGAACACGTTGAAGCCGCCGCCAATAAAATGGCATCATTTTTAGAAGAAGATATGGTGGTTACCCCTAAGGAAATTGACGTAATTGCCAAGGACAGCGCCAAAATCATTGCTGACGGTATAAATTTAGCATTAAATCAGGATATCCCTCTAAAAGAAATAGAAAGTTATATGTTCTAAATAAAAGCCACCCCTAATATCATTAACTGATAGGGGTGGTTTTTTATGAAAAAATGGACTTGCAGTATTTTATCCTTTGTGCTTTTAACGGTTTCTGCGCTTTTTCCTAAATTAGAAAGCGGTGATAATATTTTGCAGGGTGCAATTTCCTTCTTTTTAGGTATAGAAAGTAAAAGCGCAAGCAAGGAAATATATATTGAAATAGAACCGCAGGCTTTATCAGACGATATGCTGGTTGAAATAAATAATATTAACGCCATGATTTCTAAGGAAGAAATTAAATTACAAAAAGCTAATTCGGTTCTTATATATCACACTCACACCGATGAAGCCTTTTTAAAGGGCGAAAAGGATTATATTGAAACAAGCACAGGCAGAACAAAAAATCAGGATTACAGTATTGTAAAAGTAGGGGATACCTTTAAAAATGGTTTAATAAATTCAGGGTTTTCCGTTGTTCACGATAAAACTGATAATGTAAAAAACGGCTTTTATAACGCTTACGATACAAGTTATCAGACTATTAAGCAATACATAGGCAAAACGGATATTTATGTAGATATGCACAGAGATGCATATAGCGGTAAAGAACCTAACTTTATTATGCAAGACGACAAGGAATACGCATATATCGCTTTTGTTGTTGCAAACGGCGAAAACTATAACGAAAAACCAAACTGGCAGGAAAACTATAAGCTTGCAAAAATTCTGACAGACAAATTAAATGAAATTTGTCCAGGCATTTCAAAGGGAATCATATTTAAAGATAAACGATTTAATCAGCATATTTCAACATCCTGCATTTTAGTAGAGATGGGTAACGAAAAAAACACCATAGAACAGGTTAACGCAAGTGCAGAAATTTTAGCAACTGCGTTCTCAGCAGTATTCAATTAAAAAATTATTGAAATTTTTGTTATAGTAAGGTATAATATTATAAACAAAACATCTAAGAGGTATTATGAAAAAGTTATTAGTAGTTTTTTTGATATTTGCCTTACTTTTATCGGTCAATACTTTTGCATTAGGTCAGGCGGCATTAAAATGCACGGTGTTTTCTGAAGATCTTTCAGAAACAAATTACCGATTATATTTAGGTAAATGCACAGGCCATTATTTAAGGGATACGGTAACGGTGTATATAACCAATACAAGCGATGAACCTATGAAGTTTCAGGTAATGGTTGGGTTTTCAGGCGCAAGCGTTCAGACAACTGTTGAATCAGGCTACGTTGAAATTCCCAAAGGTGTTACAGGCAGATTTGAACTTAAAGAATTAAGTAAGTACCCCGAAAAAACAAACGATGAATTAACGTATAATCCTAATTCAAAATTAGGCGCAAATTCAGTTGTTCAGATTATGGTGCAAAACGCTTATGAAGGCGCAACCTTTGTTATTTCGGGTATTGATAGTTTTCAAACGGTACGCAACACAAATTATTCAACACCTAACCCCAATGCAGTAATTTACACTACGTTTGTTCCTGCATACGTTACGCAGTCAAGACTTGTAATTAAAAAAGACGAGCCTGTTGAAGAAGGGAAAGAGTACGAATATACTCTCAGTCAACCTGATAACCAAAGCGTAAAATATTTTGTTATAGCAATCGGTGCATCACTTTCTTTAGGGGTGTTAGCAACGGTAGTATATGCATTATGCCATATAAAACGGAGGAATAATAATGACTGAACAGGAAAAATATAATTACTGGCTTAACCAAGAAAACCTTGATGCTGAAGTTTTATCTCAGCTTAAAAAAATGGAAAATGATGAAAACGAGATCTTTGAAAGTTTTTATAAGGATCTTGAATTCGGTACCGCAGGCTTAAGGGGTATTTTAGGCGCAGGTACCAACAGAATGAACGTTTATACCGTTGGTAAAGCAAGTGACGGTTTTGCAAAGTATTTAAAAGAAAATTTTGAAAACCCATCAATCGCTATTGCATACGATTCACGTATCAATTCTGAACTTTTTGCCTGGGTAAGTGCGCGTATAATGGCAAAGAACGGTATTAAGGTTTATATTTATAATGAACTTATGCCAACACCAATGCTTTCCTTTGCGGTAAGGCACTATAAGTGTGATGGCGGTATCGTTGTTACAGCAAGCCATAACCCTGCAAAGTATAACGGATATAAGGTTTACGGCCCTGATGGCTGTCAGGCAGGACCTGAAATGGCAGACGCTATTCTTTCATATATTGATAAAACAGATATGTTTAAGGTTGAGCTTGCGGATAAAAACGATGAAAAAATTAACATTATCCCTGATAGTGTAATTGAAAGCTTTATTGATACAATCTTAAATAAGCGCGTTTATGAAGATAAAGATGCAGTAAAAAATCTTAACATAGTTTACACCCCACTTAACGGTACAGGCAGAATGCCCGTTGACCGCGTTATGAAGAAAATGGGTATTGAAAACGTAACAATCGTTAAGGAACAGGAATTTCCTGATGGCAATTTCCCAACCTGCCCATATCCAAACCCCGAAATCCGCGAAGCACTTCAAAAAGGTTTAGATCTTTTAGAAGAAACAAAAGGCGATATTTTAATTGCAACTGACCCTGATGCTGACCGCGTAGGCGTTGCAGTTAAACATAATGAACAGTTCAGGCTTATTACCGGTAATGAAATGGGCGTTTTAATGCTTGATTACATTTGCAGGGCAAGGAACTTAAACAATACTATGCCTAAAAACCCTGTTGCCGTTAAAACAATCGTTACAACCGCTATGGTTGATGCAGTATGTAATAAATACAGCGTTAAGCTTGAAAGCGTTTTAACAGGCTTTAAATTTATCGGTGGCGTTATTGCCGATCTTGAAGCAGAAAATAGGGTAGAAGATTATCTTTTAGGCTTTGAAGAAAGCTACGGATATCTTTTAGGTGAGCACGTTCGTGATAAAGATGCAGTAAGTGCAGTAATGCTTATTGCTGATATGACTGCTTTTTATAAATCAAAAGGAAAAACTTTGGTTGATGTGCTTGAAGATATGTTTAAGGAATTTGGTTACTATGAAAATAAAACTGTAACCTTTAGCTTTGAAGGTGCTTCAGGATTAGAAAAGATGGCTTCCTTAATGGAACAGCTTCGTTCTACACCACCTAAGACAGTAGCAGGCGCAGATATTATTGAAATCAGCGATTATAAGCTTTCTGTAACTAAAAATGCTGAAGGAGAAACGCCAATCTTATTGCCTAAATCCAACGTTTTAGCCTACAAGTTAAGTGACGGTTGCTCATTCGTTGTCCGCCCATCAGGAACAGAGCCTAAGTTAAAGATATATATGTTCGTTAAGGCTGAAACCAGTGAAAAAGCAAAATTAAGGGTAAATGAACTTCATTCTTCCTTAGAACAATTAGTAAAATAAATTAAGAGTGCCTATTAAGGCACTCTTTTTTATTAAAATATAAAGAACAGTAAGCCATAATAAAAATTTTTTAAGGAATATCTTTTTTAAACATTTACATTTAAAATGCGGTTTGATATAATAAACGAAGGTAAAAAGGAGACAAAAAATATGGATATAATTAAAAATTTTGATCAGCTTTCCCATAGCGTGTTTGGTGAAGGCGAAGCAACTTTAATTAAAGAAAACGATTATATCAGGGTAACCGATAGAAAAGAAAACTATTCTTCGTTAGCCGTTCATGCAAACAAACTTTTAGGCAATAAACAAGCCTATAAAAGCGTGTGGCAGTTAAAATTGCCGGAAGGTACTCCTGAAATCAGAATAAAAATTTATAATAAAATTATTTTTAATAGCCTTGATTTAGTTGAAACGGCTTACACCTATTCTGAAGATATTATTTTAAATGATAAGGATTGGGTTGAAGCAAGCATTTCAACAACCGTACCAAGCGTTGATGATTTAATGGATTTTATTTCATATTTTTATCAGCTTGACGGTACAAAATACGATATTTTAGTTAAAAAATTTGAGGTTGAAGAAACCGAGCCTGAAAAACTTGATGAAAGGCAACGTAATATCCCGCCTATTACAAAGCAAAAAAAGCGCCTTGTTGGCACAATCAGATGGGATGCATTTACAAAATCAACGCCTGATGGTGCATCGCCCGCATCACAGGTTGCAAGGGTGCTTTCATATAAGGAATATCACAATCAAGCGCCGTTTTTTTCTCTTGTTAACGGTGAAAAAGTTTCTTTCCCTGAATATACGCAGGAAATCTGGGAGAAGGAAGCCGATTATGCCATAAAAGGCGGATTAGATTATTTTGCATATCTTTGGTACGATTTTGGTGGCGAAATGAGTATTCCGCGCCAAAAACACCTTGCAAGTAAAAACAAAGATAAAATCAAAATGTGCGGTATTATTGAACGCATAAAAAACAAGCAAACTATGGATGACCTTTTTAATGCAATGAAGGATTCCTGCTATCTTCGCCTTGATAACCGCCCCGTACTTTTTATCTACGCTTTTGACCGTTGGAAAACCGAAGAAATCAATAAAGTAACCCAATTGGCAAAAGAAGCAGGTATAACGGAAGAATTATATATCGTTGGTATGTCCATTGCTTCACAAAGTTATCTTTTTAAAGTTAATTGGTGCAAAGGCATTGATGCGATTTCCTGGTATAGCGTTGGCGCAAACAAAAAGGATATGCCGTTTAGCGAGCTTAAAAATAATTGCGAAAAAGCAATGGAAGATATCGGTAAACTTTGTCGCATCAATAATATTGATATTATACCTTCCTTTACCACGGGCAGAGATACACGTGCAAGAATCCGCACAGGCGTTTCATGGTGCGGCGGCGACCCCAATGCCCAAAATGATGGGGATAAGCCTTATAGCAATCGTTATGCATTACCGCCAAGCGATAAAGAACTTGAAGACCATATAGCATTTACCATTAAGTACGTTGAAGATAATCCCGATATTACAAAAAGCTATATGGTATGTTCTTATGGTTGGAACGAACACGAAGAAGGCGGTTGGCTTTGCCCAACGTTAGCAGTTGATGAAAATAATAACGTTATCCGCGATGAAAAGGGAAATGTCTTACCCGATACAAAACGCCTTGATATTTTAAAGAAAGTCGTTGATTCTATATAAAACAAAAAGCCACTTTTTAAGTGGCTTTTTAATTTTTATTTCAAATTTTCAGGGTTAAGGCATTTTAATTCATCAAGAACAAAGATGCCGTTTTTGCGGATTAAAACGTCGTCAAACCATATTTCACCGCCACCGTATTCTTCGGTTTGTATTAAAACAAGGTCCCAATGCACAGCCGAATGATTTCCGTTAGGCGCATCGTCATAGCAGGAGCCCGGTGTAAAGTGAATACTGCCTGCAATCTTTTCATCAAATAAAGTGTCAAGCATGGGTACGTTGATATATGGGTTAACGCCTATTGCAAATTCGCCAACGTATCTTGCACCGTCATCGGTATTAAGAAGTTTGTTGATTCTTTCGGTATCATTTGCAGTAGCGTTAATGATTTTACCGTCTTTAAATTCAAAACGGATTTTTTCGTAGGTAAAGCCGTCTTCAACGCTTGGTGTGTTATAGGTGATTACACCGTTTACGCTATCTTTAACAGGTGCGGTGTAAATTTCACCGTCAGGAATATTACAAAAACCATCGCACTTAACTGCGGGAATATCCTTAATTGAAAAACTAATGTCAGTATCCTTTGCAACAATGCGAACCTTGTCAGTTTTGTTCATTAACTCAACTAATGGGTCCATAGCCTTGGACATCTTTTCGTAATCAAGGTTACAAACGTCAAAATAGAAGTTTTCAAACTTTTCAGTGGACATTTTTGCAAGCTGACTCATACTGCCGTTGGGGTATCTTAAAATAACCCACTTGGTTTTTGCAACTCTTAATGCACCGTGAACAGGCTCCCAATAGATTTTTGAATATGCTTCCATATTCTCTTGGGGAACGTCGCTTAATTCAAAACTGTTGTCTCCTGCGCGAACACCGATATAAGCATCCATCTTGCTCATTAAAAAGGCATCGTATTCAGCGCGAAGCTTTAACTGTTCTTCGTTTGCTTCCATTAAAAGCGCGCGGTTAAGCTTGTTGGAACGTACCCATAAATAAGGATTTCCGCCTGCTTTATTTACCGCCTTTATAAGTTCTTCACCAAAGGCTTCGTCTGCACCAATAAGCTCAATAAGGCAGTTTTCGCCTTTTTGAACACGGCAGGAATAATTAACAAGCTTGTCTGCTAATATTTTAATTCTTTCATCAACCATGGTTTTTTCTCCTAATTTTATAAATTTATGGGCGAACGTAAGTTCGCCCTAATGTTAAATGTTAAATATCAGGTAAAGCACTCTTTAAGGGCTTCTAACGCCGCATCCTTATATTCAACAGGAATACAGCAGGTAATCTTGGTTTCACTTGTGGTAATAAGTAAAACAGGAATATCCCTTTGTGCTAATGTATCAAATATGTCGCCTGAAACACCTGCGTGATGCGCCATACCGCTACCTTCAATGGTAACCTTTGCAATGTGTTCAAGCATATCCATTGTTTCTTCGTTTGTTA
>JAZRTX010000024.1:0-41111 GCA_045652205.1 Clostridia bacterium | reverse complement strand
GTTTGAAAATATAGCTAAAAAATATTACGATTCAAAGAGCAGAGAAATTGACATCATTAAGCTTAACGGCTCTATTGAGCTTGCACCTATTTTAAATTTATCAGATGTAATTGTTGATATTGTAGAAACAGGTACAACTTTAAAAGAAAATAATCTTGATGTTTTATATGATATTGTGGATATAAGCGCAAGATTTATAGCAAACAAATCAAGTTATAAGTTTAAATATAACGAAATTTCCAAAATGCAGAGCAGTTTTCAGGGGGAATTTAAGAATGATTAAAATTTATAATGCTAAAGATATGACTGCAGAGCAGATTATAAGCAGATGCGAAGCAGTTAACAGCGTAGCAGATATAGTTACAGATATAATAGCAAATGTTCGTAAAAACGGGGATAGTGCTTTATATGGATATTGCGAAAAGTTTGATGGTGTAAAGCTTGATTCATTAAAAGTTTCAGAAGCAGAAATTGAAGAAGCTTTCGCATCAGTTGATAAAGAATATATTGCTATTTTAGAAGAAGCAAAAGAAAATATTACAGCTTATCATAAAAGACAGGTAAGAAATGATTTTGTAATTAATGATAAAGAAGGCATAATTCTCGGACAGAAAATTACTCCTATTGAAAGAGTTGGACTTTATGTTCCGGGTGGTACTGCGGCATATCCTTCATCTGTTCTTATGAACTGTCTTCCTGCAAAAATCGCAGGTTGCCCTGAAATTTATATGGTAACACCTCCGGGAAAAGACGGTAAAGTTAACCCTGTAATTCTTGCAGCTGCAAAGATCGCAGGTGTTGATACTATTTATAAAATCGGCGGTGCACAGGCAGTTGCAGCTCTTGCTTATGGTACAGAAACTGTTAAAAAGGTAGATAAGATTGTAGGACCTGGTAATGCTTTTGTTGCAGAAGCCAAGCGTCAGGTGTTTGGTCAAGTTGATATTGATATGATTGCAGGCCCAAGCGAAATTTTAGTTGTTGCCGATAAAAACAGTAACCCCGGTTTTGTTGCGGCAGATCTTCTTTCACAGGCAGAACACGATAAAAATGCAAGCGCTGTTTTAGTAACCGACTCTATGGAACTTGCTAAACAGGTTCAAAGTGCCATTGAAGAACAACTTAAACAGCTTTCAAGATACGATATTGCAAGGGCTTCCATTGATAATAACGGTAAAATTATCGTTGCACCTGATATTAAGTACGCTATTGATATTGCAAACGAAATTGCCCCCGAGCATCTTGAACTTTCGGTAGAAAATCCCTTTGACCTTTTAGATAGTGTTAAAAACGCAGGCAGTGTGTTTATGGGAAGATTCTGTCCCGAAGCGTTAGGTGATTATTTTGCAGGTCCTAACCACACACTTCCAACAAGCGGAACTGCAAGATTTTCAAGCCCTCTTTCAGTAGATGATTTTGTTAAAAAGATGCAGTATTCCTATTACACACAGTCAGCATTAAATAAAGTTGCACAAGACGTTGCTTATTTTGCCAATAAGGAAGGTCTTGATGCCCACGCTAACAGCGCATTAATAAGGATGAAAAAATGAGTAAATTTATAACACCATTATATAATTCATTAAAAGAATACGTTCCCGGTGAACAACCGCAGGATAAAAAGTATATAAAATTAAATACTAACGAATCACCGTTTCCGCCTTCACCTGTTGTTATAGAATGTGTAAACAGTGAAGCCGTTAAAAACTTAAAGCTTTATTCAGATCCCGAAAGTAAGGTTTTAAAAGAAGAACTTGCCAAAACTTACGGCGTTTTAAAAGAAAACGTTTTTGTTTCAAACGGCTCTGATGAAATCTTAAACTTTGCATTTATGGCTTATGCAAGGGAACAGGGTGTAGCTTTTTCAGATATTACCTACGGCTTTTATAAAGTTTTTGCTGATTTATATAACGTTGAGGCTGAGATTATCCCGTTAAAAGAAGATTTTACTATTGATTATAAGGATTATTTAAACCTTAATAAAATGATAGTTATTGCAAATCCCAACGCACCTACGGGCATTTCTTTAAAAATTAGCGAAATTGAAGAAATCATTAAAACCAACCCCAAAAACGTGGTAGTTATTGATGAAGCCTACGTTGATTTTGGCGGAATAAGTGCATTAAACTTAATAAATAAGTACGATAACTTGCTTGTTGTAAGAACTTATTCAAAATCACGTTCAATGGCGGGTGCAAGGCTTGGCTACGGATTTGGTAATAAAGAAATTATTGCTGATTTAGAAAAGATTAAATATTCCACAAACCCCTATAACGTAAACAGGCTTACACAGATTGCAGGGGTAGCGTCCTTAATGGATAACGAATACTACGAAAACAACTGCAGGGACATAATGATTAACAGGGAAAGCACTGTTAAAGAACTTAAAAAGTTAGGCTTTTTTGTTCTGCCAAGCGATGCAAACTTTATTTTCGTAAAACATCCTGAAATAAAAGGCGAAGACCTTTATCTTAAATTAAAGGAAAAAGGTATTTTAGTTCGTCATTTTAGCCAAGAAAGAATAAAGGATTTTAATAGAATAACCATCGGAACAATAGAAGAAATGCACTCTTTAATACTTGCAACAAGTGAAATTTTGGAGGAACTATGAGAGAAGTTAATATAAAGCGTAAAACAAAGGAAACCGATATTGAACTTACCCTTAATCTTGACGGCAGTGGCAAAAATGAAATAAATACAGGCTGTGGCTTTTTAGACCATATGCTTACGCTTTTTGCAAAGCACGGCAGATTTGATTTAACTGTAAAATGTATAGGTGATACATTTGTTGATTATCACCACACAGTTGAAGATATCGGTATTTGTTTAGGCTTGGCTTTTAATAAGGCATTAGGCGATATGAAAGGTATTTATCGCTACGGCCACACGGTTATTCCTATGGATGAAGCGTTAATTTTAACTGCCGTTGATATTTCAGGCAGAGCATTTCTTTCCTTTAAAGCAAAAATGCCTGCAAAAAGGGTAGGGGATTTTGATACTGAGCTTGTTCAGGAATTCTTTTATGCTTTTACACGAAATGCAAATATAACTTTACATATCGTGCGTATGGATGGAACTAATACTCACCACATTATTGAAGGCATATTTAAATCCTTTGCTCGCACAATGGCACACGCAGTTAAAATAAATGAAAAATATAAGGATGAAATTCCTTCAACAAAAGGTGTTTTATAATGATAGCAATTATTGATTACGGCGTAGGCAACCTGTTTTCGTTAAAGTCCTCTTTTAATGCAATAGGTGAAGACGCTATTGTAACAAATAACGTTCAGACAATTAAAGATGCCAAAAAGATAATCCTTCCCGGCGTTGGCGCATTTGAAGATGCCGCGAAAAAACTGCAAGAAAGCGGTATGCAAGAAGTTTTATTAAACGAAGTTAAAAAAGGTAAAACCGTTATGGGTATCTGCCTTGGTATGCAACTGTTGTTTGATGAAAGTTACGAATTTGGCGTGCACAAGGGATTAAGCCTTATAAACGGTAAAATCGTTGGATTTGAAGGTAAAATTCCCAAGGAATACCTTATTCCGCATATTGGTTGGAACGCACTGAAACTATATAATAATAGTTCTATTTTTAAGTATCTTAAAGATGGGGATTACGTGTATTTCGTTCATTCATATTATGCAGAATGTGATAAAAAGAACGTTATTGCAACCTCTGATTACGGTAAGGAATTTACCGCAGCGGTTCAGAATGAAAACGTTTTCGGTTGCCAGTTCCACCCTGAAAAAAGCGGTGAAACAGGCTTAAAAATTTTAAAAGGCTTCTGTGAAGCAGAATAAGAAAGGCAAAAAGTATGAAGATTTTTCCTGCAATAGACCTTTTTGAAGGTAAAGCAGTACGCCTTTATAAAGGCGATTATAATGAAATGACCGTTTATAGTGATAAGCCATGGGAAATTGCCACAGATTTTAAAAACAGCGGAGCAGAATATATCCATATAGTTGACCTTGAAGGCGCAAAGGACGGAACCACACCTAATATTGAAACTATCAAAAAGATTATTGAAGTTTCAGGGTTAAAAGCAGAAGTTGGCGGCGGTGTTCGCACAATGGAAACCGTTGAAAAGTACATTCAGGCAGGGGTTATGCGTGTGATTTTAGGTACTGCCGCAGTTAAGGATAGAGATTTTTTAATTTCTGCCGTTAAAAAATACGGTGAAAAAGTGGCAGTTGGCGCAGATATATTAAACGGTAACGTGGCTATAAAAGGTTGGACGGAAACTTCCGATATAACAATGGATGCTTTTTTTAAAGATCTTGTTAATATTGGTGTTAAAACCGTTATTTGCACAGATATAACAAAGGACGGTACAATGCAGGGCACAAACCGTCAGATGTATAAAGAACTTTCAAAAAAATATAAAATTGATATTGTTGCTTCAGGCGGTGTAAATTCCATTGACGATATAAAAGCGTTAAAGGAAATGAACCTTTACGGCGCAATAATCGGTAAAGCCTATTATCTTGGCGCAATAAATATTAAAGAAGCTTTAGAGGTGACAGAATGCTGACAAAACGAATTATTCCTTGTCTTGACGTTAAGGACGGCAGGGTAGTTAAAGGCGTAAATTTCAAATCACTTTCTGACGTTTCTTCACCGGTGGAACTTGGTAAATATTATTCTTCCTGCGGTGCGGACGAGCTTGTGTTTTACGATATTACCGCTTCAAGTGAAGGCAGAAAACTTTTTACCGATATTTTAACTGAATGTGCCAAAAATATTTTCATTCCCTTAACCGTTGGCGGCGGAATAAATACTTTAGAAGATTTTGACCGCGTTTTAAAATGCGGTGCAGATAAGGTAAGCGTTAATTCAGGTGCGATTAAAAATCCAAAACTCATTGAACAGGGCGCAAAGCGTTACGGATCTCAATGTGTTGTGCTTTCTTGTGATATTAAAAGGGTTGATGGCTCTTTCAGGGTCTTTGCAAAAGGCGGCAGGGAGAATACAGGTTTAGAAGCGCTTTCTTGGATTAAACAAGGCGTTGATATGGGCGCAGGTGAAATCGTTGTTAATTCCATTGATACCGATGGTGTTAAGGGCGGTTTTGATATTGAACTGCTTGAAAAAATAACCGACCTTGTAACAGTCCCCGTTATTGCGTCAGGTGGCGCAGGTTCAACGCAACATTTTATTGATTTATTTAATAAAGTGCCAAAGATAAGCGCAGGTCTTGCGGCTTCTGTTTTCCACTTTGGTGAAATTGAAATTAACGCATTAAAGAAAGAACTTAAACAAAATAATATTGAAGTGAGGCTATAATAAAATGATAGATATTGATGCATTAAAATTTGATGAAAAAGGTCTTATTCCTGCAATAGTTGTTGATGCTTATTCAAAAAAAGTGCTTACACTTGCCTATATGAACAAGGAAAGCCTTAAAATCTCAATGGAAAAAGGCTTAACCTGTTTTTATTCAAGAAGCCGTCAGGAGCTTTGGTTAAAGGGTGAAACAAGTGGCAACTATCAGCATATTGTTTCAATTACTGCAGATTGCGATAATGATGCACTTGTAGTTATGGTTGAAAAGGACGGTCCCGCTTGCCATACAGGAAACGATTCCTGCTTCTTTAACGAAGTTTATAAAAGCGAAGAATTAGACGAGTTTTCAATGGAAGGCTTATACGATTTATTACAACAAAGGAAAAACGATATGCCTGAAGGCTCTTATACTACGTATCTTTTCTCAAAGGGTAGGGATAAGATTCTTAAAAAGGTTGGCGAAGAAAGTACTGAAGTTATTATCGGCGGTAAAGCAAACGATAAAAATGAAACTGTTTATGAAATTGCCGATTTAGCATATCACTTAATGGTTTTAATGGTTGATATGGGTATATCTGTTAAAGATATTCAAAAGGAGCTTGCAAGCCGTCACATCATTGACCATAAGGTTAAACAGGAAAAAATGACAAAATGATAAAAGAAAATTTTCATACCCACACGTATTTTTGTGATGGTAAAAATTCTCCCAAAGAAATGGTTGAAAAAGCCATAAAGTTAAACTTTAATATTCTTGGCTTTTCAGGGCACGGGCATACGGATAGGGATGGCTCTTACTGTATGAATATAGAAAACACTAAAAAATACGTTAAGGAAATTACTGCTTTAAAGGAAGAATATAAAGATAAAATTCTTATTTTATTAGGTATAGAGCAGGATATAATTTCAACTGATGATATAAGCAGTTTTGACTATGTAATCGGCTCAACTCATTATATTGAAAAAGACGGTAAATTATATAACGTTGATGGAAGCATAGAAGAATTCAATCACCTTGTTAATAACGTCTATAAGGGCAGATTTATTGATTTTGCAAAGGATTATTTTGAAAACGTTAAAACGGTGGTTGAAAAAACAAACTGCCAGATTATCGGTCATTTTGATTTAATAAGCAAAAACTTTGAAAGATGCAACGTTGAAGAAACAAAGGAATATCTTCTTTTAGCAAAAGAAGCAGTAGAAGCTTTAATTCCATATAACGTTCCATTTGAAATCAACACAGGCGCTATGTCAAGGGGCTATCGCACAAGCCCGTATCCATCAAAAGAAATACTGAAATATATTTTTGAAAAAGGCGGAAAGATTATCTTTACAAGTGATTGCCATAATAAAGATTATCTTGATTACGGTTTTTCTTTGGCTGAACAAATAGCCAAGGAAGTCGGTTTTACAAAAAGATGCATTTTAACAGAAGCAGGCATTAAGGAAGTAGATTTTTAATTTATGAAGCTTATAGATTTCCACACCCACGTTTATCCTGAAAGCATTGCCCAAAAAGCAACGGAAAACGTAATAAATTTTTACGATTTAAAGGAAGGCTTAGGGGATAAATGCGGTACAAGTAAGGTTTTAATTGAATGTGGCAAACAGGCTAATATTGAAAAATTTGTAATTTTACCCGTTGCGTTAAAGCCTAATACCGTCCGCCACGTAAATCAGGCGGCGCTTTATGAAATAAATAATCATAAAGAACTGTATGGCTTCGGTACAGTTCACGCTCAAATGGACGATATTTTAGGCGAGGTTGAATTTATTGAAAAATCAGGTTTAAAAGGCGTTAAAATTCACCCCGATACCCAACAGTTTAATATTGATGACGAACGACTTTTTGAAATGTACGATTATCTTCAAGGAAAACTGCCCATGATGATACATTGCGGCGATCCAAGGTATGATTTTTCCCATCCAAGAAGATTAAAGCGCGTTCTTGATAATTTCCCCAAATTAACTGTAATAGGTGCGCATTTAGGTGGATGGATGCTCTTTGATGAAGCGCTTGAACTTTTAAAGGATACCTCTTGTTTTGTTGATATGTGTTCAAGCCACATGTTTATGCCTGAAGGGTTAATAAAAAAATACATAAAAGGCTATGGTGCAGATAGAGTGCTCTTTGGCAGTGATTTTCCCCTGTGGGATCCTATTAAGGAAGCAGAGTATTTATTAAACCTTGATATTCCTTATGACCAAAAGGAAAAAATTGCCTATAAAAACGCCCTTTTATTATTAAACGAAAACTAAAAAACTGTTTGACAGAATAATTAATTTGATATATCATATAAAAAACTTAAATATTAAATGCGGTGAAAATATTAAATTTTAATTTTTTGCGCTTTCAGAGAGTCGTTGTTTGGTGCAAAACGATAGGCAGAATTAAAATTGTCTCGTATTGGAGCAGGGCCTCGGAAATTTCAGTAAGAGGCTTCGGGTGTTCCCGTAACAGAACAAAGGTTTGTCTGAACCTAATAAGCGGTCCTTATTTAAGGGCAAAACGGGTGGTACCGTGGTCAAAATTTATGATCATCCCGCATAGATAGTAATATCTTTGCGGGTTTATTTTTTTAAAGGAGTCTATTTTATGAAAAAAATTACAGTTGCTGACGTTTCACTTTCAGTTTTACAGGAAGAAAAACAGTCCCTTACTTTTAGGGAAAAGTTAAATATCGCTACTTTGTTAGACGGTAGCGGTGTTGATTATATTGAGCTTCCCGTATTACTAAATGAAAAGGAAAATACTGTTGTATACAGAACTATCGCAAATTCTTTACAGAATGCAAGCGTTTTTGTTTCTGTTGATAATATTGATGCTGTTGATTCAGCATACGCTTCCGTTTGTGAAGCAAAACAGTGGGGAATTCAGGTTGTTTTACCTGTTTCAACTGTGCAGATGGAATATCAGTATCACTTAAAAAGCGCAAAAATGCTTGATAAAATCAAGGCAATTTGCTTAAAAGCAAAGGAAAAAACCAATAATATTCACTTTGTTGCACGTGATGCATCAAGGGCAGAAGATGGTTTTATATTAGAAATTGCTAAAATGTTAAAGGAAATCGGAGTAAAATCAATTACACTTTGCGATGATGCAGGGGTTTATTTTCCTGAAGATTTTAAAAATGCAGTTAGTGAAATTAAAAACGAAACCGATATTTTAGTATTTGTTCAGCCAAGTGATAAATTACATATGGCTGCTGCTTCTTGTTTAGAAGCTATTAAGGCTGGGGCAGATGGAATAAAATGTGCAACAAACAAGGATTATCTTATGGTTAGCGCGTTAGCTGACGTATTTAAGGTAAAATCCTTTGATATGCAGGCAGAATGTAATCTTGACAGCACAAAAATTCATAAAATCGTTCAGGATATTTTAAGCAAAAAACAGGCTGAAACTGAACAGACGGTTCAGAACATCAATCTTTCAGGACTTAACGAAAACGCTACCATTAACGATATTGCAAATGCTGCAAAAACTCTTGGCTACGAATTAACAAGCGAAGATAACGGTAAGGTTTTTGAAGAGTTTAAACGCGTTATTACAAAAAGAGGAGTTATCGGCGCGCCTGAATTAGAAGCAATTATCGCAACAAGCGCTATGCAGGCACCTTCTACCTTCCATCTTGTAAATTACGTTGTAAATAACGGTAATGTTATTACTGCAACTGCAAGCATTACGTTAGAAAAGAACGGTGAAAAATTAAGCGGTGTTTCTACAGGCGATGGTCCTATTGATGCCGCATTCCACGCTATTGAACAGATTGTTGGCCACCACTATGAGCTTGACGATTTCTCAGTTCAGGCAGTAACAAAGGGCAGGGAAGCAGTAGGTTCATCACTTATCCGCCTTCGTGCCAACGGCAAACTCTATTCAGGCAACGGCGTTTCAACAGATATTGTAGGCGCTTGTATCCGCGCTTACGTAAATGCCCTTAATAAAATCGTTTATGAGGAAAATTAACTATGAAACTTGCTTTTTCAAATGAATTTGTTCAGGCAAAATCATTTCTGGAACTTTGTGATTTAACAAAAGAATACGGTTTTTCAGGCTTTGAAATTGCAGATAGCAATAAGGAAAAGGCTGAACACGAAGATAGTATATTTCACTCTTCCGTTCAGGCAGCATCAAAGCGCAAACTTGTAAACCGCCATATCGGTATAAGTGTTATAGGCTTTAATGAAAAAATTTCTGCTTCAACCGATAGCCAAATGCTTGCTGAATGCGTACAAATGGCAGTTAATGCAGGAATAAATGCAGTAAGCGTTAAATTTAAGGAAATCCCTGAAAATTCCGCTTTAAAGGAAATCTTTGCGCCTGCTATCGCGATTGCAGAAAAATACGATATTTCCATTTTAATTGAAACCGAAGGACCTTTGGCGGACACTAAAAAGGTGCTTGATGTTATTAACGTGTTTGGCACTGCCTGTATCGGTGTTTGCTGGAATATCCGCGAAACTTATTTTAATAATCAGGAATCTGCGGATAACACTATTCAGACCTTAGGTGCTTATATTCAGTACGTTCGTATTGGCGATAAAAGAAAAGAAACCAACGTTTTAATAGGCGAAGGCGAATTACCTGTTAAGGATTTTGTAAACGCCTTAAAAAGCCTTAATTACGATGGCTACGTGTGCGCTCTTTGGAATGATGAAATAACTGATCCCGATATTGTGCTTACACATTTTGTAAGCTTTATGAATAATAATGATCAAGAAACAATTAAAACAAAAGAAATCTATTACAACCGTTCAAAAACAGGAACGTTCCCTTGGAAAAGATATGATGTTCTTGATATAACCTTTTCTGAAGTTCTTGATGAAATGGTTGAACGTTATCCCGATCAGCTTGCTTTTAAATATACTACTCTTGATTACACAAGAACTTATTCTGAGTTCAGGGATGACGTTGATAAGGTTGCCGCAGCGCTTATTTCTTTAGGCGTTAAGCCTGGTCATCACGTTGCCATCTGGGCAACAAACGTGCCACAATGGTTCCTTACCTTCTGGGCAACAGTTAAAATCGGCGCAGTTCTTGTAACTGTTAATACCGCATATAAAATTCACGAAGCCGAATACCTTTTAAGGCAATCAGATACTCATACCCTTGTTATGATTGATTCCTGTAAGGATTCCGATTATAAGGCTATTATTGAAGAGCTTTGCCCTGAATTAAAGAATATTGAGGCCGGCACACCCCTTTATTCAAAAACACTTCCATTCTTGCGCAACGTTGTAACCGTTGGTTTTAATATGGATGGTTGTTTGGAATGGGATGATTTTGTTAAGCGTAGCGACCTTGTGCCTTTTGAAGAAGTTCGCCGCCGTGCAAAGCTTGTTAAAAGTGATGACGTTTGTAATATGCAATACACCTCAGGTACAACAGGCTTCCCTAAAGGCGTTATGCTTACCCATAATAACATTATCAATAACGGTAAAATAATAGGGGACCGTATGGATATTTCCACTGCGGACAGAATGATGATTCAGGTGCCGATGTTCCATTGTTTCGGAATGGTGCTTTCTATGACCAATCTTATGACCCACGGCGGAACAATCTGCCCGATGCCGTATTTTTCACCAAAATCATCACTTGCCTGTATTAACAATGAAAAAATCACCTGCTTTAACGGCGTTCCCACAATGTTTATTGCTATGTTTAATCACGAAGACTTTGCAAAAACAGATTTTTCATACATCCGTACAGGTATTATGGCAGGTGCAAACTGTCCCCCTGAGCTTATGCGCAGGGCAGCGGATGAAATGAATATGAAGGAAATCATTTCAGTTTACGGTCAGACAGAGGCTTCACCGGGTTGTACTATGGGCGAAGTTAATGAAGATCTTGATCACCGTGTTGATACTGTTGGCAGTGCTTTCCCAGGCGTAGAATGTAAGATAATTGATCCCGAAACAGGTGAAGAATTACCTGATGGCGAAAACGGTGAATTCGTTGCAAGGGGCTATAATATTATGAAGGGCTACTATAAAATGCCCAAGGCAACGGAGCAGACTATTGATGCTGACGGTTGGCTTCATTCAGGGGATATTTGTTGCAGAACTCCCGATGGTTACTTTAAGGTTACAGGTCGCTTAAAAGATATGATAATCCGTGGCGGTGAAAACCTTTACCCAAGGGAGATTGAAGAATTTTACTTAACTAACGATTTAGTTCGCGATGTTCAGGTAGTTGGCGTTCCCGACCAACGCTACGGTGAAGAAGCTTGCGCTTGGATTATCCTTAAAGATGGGGTAGAATCCTCTGAAGAAGAAATGCGCGAATATGGTAATAGCCATATGGCAAAGCATAAAGTTCCAAGGTATTTTATCTTTACAAAGGAATTCCCAATGAATGCCGCAGGCAAGATTTTAAAGTATAAAATGCGCGATGAATCCATTGAGATTCTTGGTATCAAAAAATAACAAAAAACAGTTGACAACCTAATAATTGTGTGCTAATATTTACACATAATTTAATATAAAAGCTGTGACGAAGACGGATTTAATTTTTCGTTTTTCAGAGAGTCGGCGTTTGGTGAAAGCCGATAAACAAAGATTAAAATTCCTATCACTTCTGAGCTGGAGATCCGAAAGTATTTTTATCAGTAGGCGTCTTCCGTGATTGCTGCGTAAAAGCATCGGGCTTAATTGAGCTTTAAGTGGCACAAACTTTGTGCAAATTGAGTGGTACCGCGGGTATTTGATATTCAAAACTCGTCTCAAAGAAATTGAGACGGGTTTTTATTTTTTTAAGGAGAGATTAAAATGGAATCTAACACCACCTTGACGCGACTTTCTGAAATAGCATCACGTATTAAGGAAATGCGTGATATTATGGGCTTTTCTGTTGAAGAAATGGCGCAAAAAACAGAGGTAAGCGTTGAAGCCTACACTAAATACGAAGGCGGTCAGGCAGATATTCCTTTTTCATTTATTCATAAATGCGCACTTGTTTTTGATGTTGAACTTTCTGAACTTCTTGAAGGTAAAGGCGCCCACCTTTCAGGTTACACCGTAACACGTAAGGGTCAGGGTCAGGTTACTGCAAAGGAAGATGGCATTGATATTAAAAACCTTGCGCCAAAGTTCCGCGATAAAATTGCTGAGCCTTATATGGTTCGTTATGAATATTCTGCGCTTCAGCAGGATAAACCTATCCATTTAACAAAACATTCAGGTCAGGAATTTGATTTAATCTTATCAGGCTCACTTAAAGTGCAGATAGGTGAAAACGTTGAAATTCTTCACGAAGGCGATAGTATTTATTACGATTCTTCAACGCCCCACGGTATGATTGCAGTTGACGGTAAGGAATGTGTTTTCTGTGCAGTAGTTTTACCGGGGGAAAACACTAAGGAAGAAGTTGTAAGGGAGAGTATTGCTTCAACTAAAAAAACTGAATCTTTAATCTGCGAAAAGTTTGTTAAGTGTCAGGAAGACGAAAATGGTGTTTTACAGAATATTGAGTTTACAAACACTGATTCCTTTAACTTTGGTTTTGACGTTGTTGATGAAATTGCAAATAAGTATCCCGATAAACTTGCAATGCTCTACGTTGATAAAAACCACAACGAAAAGCGCTTTACATTTAAGGATATTAAGCGCGCTTCAAATCAGACCGCTAACTATTTTGCCTCTCTTGGTATTAAAAAAGGCGATAAGGTAATGCTTGTTTTAAAACGCCATTATCAGTTCTGGTTCTCTATGGTTGCCCTTCATAAGTTAGGTGCGGTTGCAATTCCTGCAACAAATCAGTTAAAAGAACACGATTTTGAATACCGTTTTAATGCCGCAGGTGTTAAGGCAATAGTTTGTACTTCTGATGGCGACGTTGCTAATATTGCTGAAAATGCCGCTAAAAACTGCCCACAGGTTGAAACAAAAATTATTGTTGGCGCGCAAAAAGACGGCTGGCACGATTTTAACAGCGAATACGTTCGTTTTTCAGGTAAGTTTGAAAGAAGTGAAGATACTTCTTCAGGCGATGATGCGGCATTAATGTTCTTTACTTCAGGTACAACAGGTAATCCCAAAATGGCTTGCCACAAACATACATACGGTTTAGGTCATTTTGTTACCGCAAAATATTGGCATTGTTGCGAAAGAGACGGCTTGCATCTTACTATTTCCGATACAGGATGGGGTAAATCGCTTTGGGGAAAACTTTACGGTCAGTGGCTTTGCGAAGGTGGAATTTTCGTATATGATTTTGACCGTTTTGATGCGTCAGACATTTTACCAATGTTTGCAAAATATCAGATAACAACCTTCTGCGCACCGCCTACAATGCTTCGTATGCTTATTAAAGAAGATCTTTCAAAATACGATTTATCTTCAATTAAGCACCTTACCACCGCAGGCGAAGCACTTAATCCCGAAGTTTATAAGCAATTTAAAAAGGCAACAGGATTAGAAATTATGGAAGGCTTCGGTCAGACAGAAACTACCCTTACTATCTGCAATTTAAGGGGTACAACTCCTAAAATTGGTTCAATGGGTAAGGCTTCACCACAGTATGACGTTGATATTGTTGACCCTGACGGTAACTCATTACCTAACGGTGAAACAGGTGAAATCGTAATTCATACAGATAAAAACGTGCCTTGCGGTTTGTTCAAGGAATACTATCTTGATAATGAAAAAACCACAGATGCATGGCACGATGGCTTATATCACACAGGTGACACTGCCTGGCGTGATGAAGACGGTTATTTCTGGTACGTTTCCCGCATTGATGATGTTATTAAGTCCTCGGGTTACCGTATCGGTCCTTTTGAAATAGAAAGCGTTATTATGGAGCTTCCTTACGTGCTTGAATGTGGTGTTTCCGCTGCACCTGATGAAATCAGGGGTCAGGTAGTTAAAGCAAGCATTGTTTTAACTAAGGGAACAGAAAAAACAGAAGCATTAAAGAAAGAAATTCAGGAATACGTTAAATCCCATACCGCGCCGTATAAATACCCAAGAATCATTGTGTTCTGTGATGAACTTCCAAAGACTATTTCAGGTAAGATACAGCGCAATAAACTTTAAAAATCAGTTGACAATTTTTTATGGGATATGATATAATTTTACCATAAATTAAAGGCTTTGACGAAGAGGGCAAAGTTGCAAAGGTTTAGAGAGATGGCGGTTGGTGTAAGCCATTCCGGATGCAACCTTGTTTGTAGCTTCTGAGCCGGAAGGAAGAAACAACAGTTTATCCTGTTTTAGTAGAACCTTCTCGTGATTGCTGCGTAAAAGCATAAGGCTTGATAGAGTCTGAGGGGCGTAGTTATAAACTATGCAATTTGAGTGGTACCGCGGGTGAATTTTAGCTCGTCTCAAAGTAATCATATCTTTGAGGCGGGCTTTTATTGTTTACCTCAAAAAAACGGAGGATATAAAATGAAAACTGCAACAGGTCTTGAATTTAAAATTCAGGAAATGGCACAGCGAATCAAAACGTTAAGGGAAATCGTTGGCTTATCTATTGAAGAAATGGCGCAAAAAACAGGCGTCAGTGTAGACGAGTATATTGCCTGTGAAATGGGTCAGGATGACCTTAACTTTGCATTTTTATATAAATGCTCATTGGCTCTTAACGTTGACGTTACGGATATTATTGATGGTACAAGCCCCCGTCTTGCAGGCTATACCTTAACACGTAAGGGCGAAGGTCAGGAAATCCAAAAAGCGCACGGTATGACGTATTACAACCTTGCATCTTCTTTTAAAAACCGTATTGCCGAGCCTCTTTACGTTGTTTTCCATTACGATGAAAACGCACAGAATAAGGATATTGAGCTTACTACCCACGAAGGTCAGGAATGTGATATCGTAATTAAAGGTGCCTTAAAGGTTCAGGTTGGCGACCACGTTGAAATCCTTCACGAAGGCGATAGCATTTACTACGATTCATCAAAGCCTCACGGAATGATTGCAGTAGAAAATGATGATTGTATTTTCTATGCTTTCGTACTTAACTCATCAAACGAAGCACCCCATCAGCTTGTTCACGGCGGTGCAAAGGATTTCGTTTTTGCGCCTAAAAAGAAAAAAGACGGCGCAAAGAAAAATCGCGTTTGGGAAGATTTTATTATTCCCACTGAGGACGAAGCAGGTATATTACAGGCAATATCTTTTAAAAACGAAGAAAAGTTTAACTTTGCTTTTGATGTTGTTGACCGCTTAGGCAGGGAACAGGCAGATAAAATCGCAATGGTTCATATTGCCGAAGATAAAACTGAGCGCAAATTCACCTTTGGCGAGCTTAAACGTGCAAGTTCACAAACTGCCAACTATTTTAAATCACTTGGCATTAAAAAAGGCGATAAGGTAATGCTTATCTTAAAGCGCCATTATCAGTTTTGGTTCGCGATGATTGCTTTACATAAAATCGGTGCAATCGCAATTCCTGCAACAAATCAGTTAAAGGAACACGATATCACTTACCGCTTCAATAAAGCAAACGTAAAAATGATTATCTGTACTTCTGATGGCATCGTTGCTGATGAAGTTGATAAAGCAGCGGAATTAAGCCCCTGTGTTGAAACCAAGATTATTGTTGGCGCATCCCGTGAAGGCTGGCACAATTTTGATGAAGAATACAGCCTTTATACAGGAAAGTTTGATAGAAGCGAAGATACACCTTGCGGAAGCGATCCGATGCTTATGTACTTTACATCAGGTACAACAGGCAATCCAAAAATTGCAATGCACAATTATAAATATCCGTTAGGTCATTTTATAACCGCAAAATATTGGCACTGCGTAAATTCAGACGGCTTGCATCTTACAGTTGCCGATACAGGCTGGGCAAAAGCCGCCTGGGGTAAACTTTACGGTCAATGGCTTTGCGAAGCAGGTATCTTCGTTTATGATTTTGACCGCTTTGATGCAAACGATATTATGCCAATGTTCAAAAAGTACGGCATCACAACCTTCTGCGCACCGCCTACTATTTTAAGAATGATGATTAAACAGGATCTTTCCAAGTTTGATCTTTCTACCATTGAACATATGTCAACAGCAGGTGAAGCCTTAAACCCCGAAGTTTTCAGGCAGTTTGAAAAGGCAACGGGTCTTCAGATTATGGAAGGCTTTGGTCAGACGGAAACTACCGTAGCATTAGCAAACCTTGCAGGCACAAAGGCAAGGTTAGGCTCAATGGGTAAACCTGTTCCGCTTTATGATATTCAGCTTTTAGATAGCGATGATCAGCCTGTTGCAGTTGGTGAAGTTGGTGAAATCTGTATCAACATTTCAAAGGGCAACCCTTGTGGATTGTTTAACGGATACTACACCGATACTGAAAAAACAAACGAATGTATGCACGATGGCTTCTATCACACAGGCGATACCGCCTGGCGCGATGAAGACGGTTATTTCTGGTACGTTGGTAGGGTTGATGACGTTATTAAGTCTTCAGGCTACCGTATCGGTCCTTTTGAAATTGAAAACGTTATTATGGAGCTTCCTTACGTTTTAGAGTGTGGTGTTTCAGCAGAACCTGATGAAGTTCGCGGTCAGGTAGTTAAAGCAAGCATCGTGCTTGTTAAAGGCACTGAAGCTACTGACCAATTAAAGAAAGAGATTCAGGAATACGTAAAACAGCGTACTGCACCGTATAAATATCCCCGCGTAGTTGTGTTCAGGGATGAACTTCCAAAAACAACAAGCGGAAAAATACAAAGAAATAAATTATAATCGGAGTGTGTTATTATGAAATACGATATTAAAATAACAAAAACAACAGAGCCTAAAAATAAGCCACAGGATGAATCAAAGCTTGGCTTTGGTAAGGTTTTTACCGACCATATGTTTATTATGGATTATAATGAAGAAAAAGGTTGGCACGATGGCAGAATCGTTCCATTTGGTCCTATGCCTATCCATCCTGCATCAACAGTTCTTCACTACGGTGCTGAAATTTTTGAAGGTATGAAGGCATATCGCACAGTTGATAACGAAATCTGCCTTTTCAGACCTATGGATAATATCCGCCGTCTTAATGATTCAGCAGAACGTCTTTGCCTTCCTCTTTTAGATGAAGAAGGATGCCTTGATATTTTAAAAACTATCGTAGAAATTGAAAAGGATTGGGTTCCAAAGGCAGAAGGCACATCACTTTACCTTCGCCCTTATATGTTTGGTAACGATCCTCACCTTGGCGTTCACGCAGTTCATAATGCAACCTTCGTTGTAATCTGCTCACCTGTTGGCGCTTATTATGCTGAGGGCATTAACCCTGTTAAAATTGCTATTGAATCAACTGACGTTCGTGCCGTTAAAGGCGGAACAGGTTACGCTAAATGCGGTGGTAACTATGCAGCAAGCCTTCGTGCAGGTCAAAAGGCAGAACTTGCAGGTTACACACAGGTGCTTTGGCTTGACGGTGTTCACAGAAAGTATATTGAAGAAGTTGGCAGTATGAACGTTATGTTCAAAGTTGATGGCAAGATCATCACCCCCGAACTTACAGGCTCAGTTCTTCCCGGTGTAACAAGAAGATCCTGTATCGCACTTTTAAAAGAGTGGGGATATGAGGTTGAAGAACGTCTTTTCTCAGTTGACGAGCTTTTTGAAGCTGCTAAAAACGGCAAGTTAGAAGAAGCCTGGGGAACAGGTACAGCCGCAGTTGTTTCACCAATCGGTCAGCTTTTCTATGAAGGCGAAGCCTATACCGTTTCAAACAACTTAATCGGTGAAGTTACACAAAAACTTTATGATAACCTTACAGGCATTCAGTGGGGTAAGATTAAAGACGAACACAATTGGATAGTTAAGGTTTGCAATGGCTGATTATAAAAGAGTTTATATTTTAGCAGGTCATTACGGTAGCGGAAAAACAAACGTTGCCGTAAACCTTGCATTAAAAATAAAACAAGACGGTTTTAACGTTAAAATAGCCGATCTTGATATCGTTAATCCCTATTTCAGAACAAAGGATAGCTTAAAAGAATTAACAGAAGCAGATATTCAGTTGATTTCACCTGCTTTTGCAAATACAAACGTTGATTTACCTGCACTCCCGCAGGAAGCTTACAGTCTTGTTCAGCAAAAGGATTGTTATGCGGTGCTTGATGTTGGCGGTGATGATAGGGGAGCGTATGCCTTAGGCAGATATGCGCCTTACATAAAAGAAGAAAACAATTACGAAATGTGCTTTGTTTTTAACTGCTACCGCCCCTTAACAAGAACTGCAGAAGAAGCCTTGGAGGTTATGAAAGAGATTGAATTTGCCTGCAAAATTCCTTTTACGGCAATTATCAATAATTCAAACATAGGTAACGATACAGATGCTGATATTATTTTAGCTTCCCAAAAAGAAACTGAAAAGCTTTCAGAAATAACAGGATTGCCTGTTATATATACAACAGTTCGTGAAGATATAAACGTTTCAATAAACAACAAGCTTACTTTAAAATTACAGGAAAAGTACTTTGATATAAAGGAGAGTTAATAATGGCAAAAGTTACTTTTAAAACGGACGCTTGCAAAGGCTGTGGTCTTTGTGTTGATGCTTGTCCTAAAAAAATCATTGCTTTGGCAAAAGATAAATTAAATGCGAAAGGACATTCTCCGGCAGAAATTACCGATCAGGATAGTTGTATTGCTTGCGCTTTTTGTGCAACAATGTGCCCTGACTGCGTAATTACCGTTGAAAAATGAGGTGAATAAAATGGCAGAAAAGGTTTTAATGAAAGGTAATGAAGCAATTGCCGAAGCCGCTATTAAGGCAGGATGCCGTCATTATTTCGGTTATCCTATTACCCCCCAAACAGAAATTGCCGCATATATGGCAAAGCGTATGCCAAAGGTTGACGGTGTTTTTCTTCAGGCAGAAAGTGAAGTTTCAGCCATCAATATGGTTTATGGTGTTGCAGGCGCAGGCTTTAGAGTTATGACGTCTTCTTCAAGCCCCGGAATTTCTCTTAAACAGGAAGGTATCTCATATATTGCAGGTGCCGATCTTCCCGCACTGATTGTTAACGTTCAGCGTGGCGGTCCCGGATTAGGCGGTATTCAGCCTTCACAGTCAGATTATTTTCAGGCTACAAAGGGCGGCGGACACGGTGACTACCGTTTAATCGTTCTTGCTCCCGCTTCCGTTCAGGAAATGGCTGACCTTACTATTAAGGCTTTTGACCTTTCTGATAAATACAGGGTTCCTGCTATGCTTTTAGCAGACGGAACAATGGGTCAGATGATGGAACCTGTTGCTCTTCCTGACGTTGAACCTGTTCAGGTAGAAAAGCCTTGGGCAGTTCGCGGAACAAAAATGGAAAGAAAGCATAACATCATTAACTCACTTTATCTTAAGCCTGACGTTCTTGAAAATGTTAACTTTGAACGTTACGAAAGATATAAGACCATTGAAGAAAATGAAGTTATGTATGAAGAATATATGATGGACGATGCAGAATACTGCGTTGTTGCTTTTGGTATTGCTGCCCGCGTTGCTAAAAACGCAGTAGTTGCCGCAAGGAAAGAGGGCATTAAGGTTGGTTTAATCAGACCTATTACTCTTTGGCCCTTCCCAACAGAAGTTTTAGAAAAAGCCGCAGATAAGGTTAAAGGCTTTGTTTCCGTTGAACTTTCAATGGGTCAGATGATTGAAGACGTTAAGCTCGCTACCAAGTGCAGAAGACCCGTTACACTTTGTAACCGTTCAGGCGGTATGATTCCTTCACCTGAACAGGTGCTTGAATCCATTAAAAATCTTGCAAAGGAGAATAAATAATGAAAGTTTTTGATAAACCACATGCTCTTACAGATGCACCTTTTCATTATTGCCCAGGTTGCACCCACGGTATAATTCACCGTCTTGTTGCTGAAGCTATTGATGAACTTCAGATTGAAGGCAAAACAATCGGTGTTGCCCCTGTTGGTTGTGCAGTTATGGCATACGATTACTTTGCTTGCGATATGGTTGAAGCAGCCCACGGCAGAGCACCTGCTATTGCAACAGGTCTTAAACGCTCAATGCCTGAAAATATTATCTTTACATATCAGGGCGATGGTGACCTTGCTTCTATCGGTATGGCAGAAACTGTTCACGCCGCTACAAGAAATGAAAATATTACTATAATCTTCGTTAATAACGCAATTTACGGTATGACGGGCGGTCAGATGGCACCTACGTCACTTCCCGGTCAGGTAACACAAACCTCACCTTACGGCAGAGATATTAACAATCAGGGCTTCCCGATTAAAGTAAGCGAACTCCTTTCATCACTTGATGGTCCTGAATACATTGAACGCGTTGCAGTTAATAACGTTAAAAACGTTCGTAACGCTAAAAAAGCCATCTTAAAGGCATTTAAGAATCAGGTTGAAGGCAAAGGCTTCTCATTGATTGAAGTTGTTTCTTCCTGCCCTACAAACTGGGGTATGACGCCTTCTAACGCGTTAAAATGGCTTGAAGAAAATATGCTTCCTTATTATCCCTTAGGCGTTTATAAGGATCGTAGCGCAAAGAAGGAGGACTAATAAAATGACTACACAAACGTTAATTGCAGGCTTTGGCGGACAGGGCGTTTTATTTGCAGGTAAGTTTTTAGCATTTAAAGGCTTAGTTGAAGATAAGGAAGTTAGCTGGTTACCTTCCTATGGTCCTGAAATGCGCGGTGGTACAGCAAGCTGCAGCGTTATTTTAAGCGATGAACCTGTTGGTTCACCAATCGTTTCTAATCCTGACGTTTTAATTGCTATGAACCTTCCTTCTTTGGATAGATATGAAAACGATACAGTTAAGGGCGGATTTATCTTTGTTGATAGTACGTTGATTTCAAGAAACGTTATCCGTGATGACGTTAAAGCATTTTATATTCCCGCTACACAGATGGCAATAGATGCAGGCGTTCCAACCTTAGCTAATATGATTTTAATCGGTAAAATGATTAAAGAAACTGGTATTTTCTCATTTGACGATATGATTGATACCGTTAAAAAGCTTGTTCCTGCTAAAAAACAAGAACTTGTTGAAAAGAATATGCTTGCATTAGAAGCAGGTTATAACTATCAAGGTTAATAAAAAATAAGAAGCCAAACTTATTGGCTTCTTTTTTTATGAAAAAAATAAAAGGCGCTTATTTAAAAGCGCCTCTTTTTTGGTTGTTAATAATGTAGTTGTTCAGGAATTATTGAGCCTGAGCATCCTTCCAAGCCTGGTTACGACCGTACTGGCAGTCATTGTTACCTGAATCGGTTGTGAACATTTCAAGCATGTTGATAGGATCGTCAAAGTCAGCAAGCCAACCTTCACGAGCGATATCAAAGTTACCCTGTTTACGTTCCTGAAGGAATGTATTCCATTCAACCTGCTGAATTGACATCTGGATACCAAGTTCAGCAAAGTCAGCCTGCATAGCCTGTGCAGCTGCAACGTGACCTGTACCGTCATTTGTAAGATATTCAATAACGATAGGTGTTTCAGCAGAAAGCTTGCCGTTAGCATCAAACTTAAAGCCTGCAGCTTTAAGATATGTACGTGCCTTTTCAACTGTTTCATCGTTGATAGCTACTTCGTAGTATGAATTATCAGCAGCAGTGGGCTTGAAGATGCCACCGTTACCGTCCTTCATACCAAGAGGAATGTAGGAACTTGCAGCAATCTGACCTGTCTGACCAACTGTTTCACAGATATATTCACGGTCAATAAGGATATTAAATGCAAGACGCATGCAAGCAGCTTCTTCAGCAGTTTTGCCTGCAAAAAGTTCGCTGTTAGCATTGAATGCTACGTAATAAGTACCAAGGTTGTCAATAATCTTGAATTCAGGATTATTTTTAAGTTCCTTGATAGCATCTGTGGGAACGCTGTCAATAAAGTCAACGTTGCCAGCTTTGTAAGCATTGTAGATAGCAGTATCATCAGCTGAAAGCATGAATTCAATCTTATCAACTGTAACTGCGCTAGCATTGTGATAGTTGGGGTTCTTTTCATAAATCATTGACTGATCATGTGTCCAACCTGTGCAAATGAAAGGTCCGTTTGAAACGAAACCAGCTTCCTGACACCATCCACCGGGAGCAGTTTCCCAGTTTGCATAAGCTTCAACAGCTGCTTTCTTTACAGGGAAGAAGGTGGGGAATGCCATAAGGCCTTCCATATAAGCACAAGGTGCTGTTAATGAGAAAACAAGAGTTTTTGCATCAGGAGCACTTACGCTAAGATCATTGGGATAGCCAACAAACTGTGAGAACATATAACCGTAGTCGGAAGCAGTCTTTTCAGCTGCTGCACGCTTCCAGGAATATACGAAATCGTTAGCATCAAGTGTTGAACCATCTGACCACTTAAGGTTTTCTTTAAGTGTAACGGTAAAGGTTACAGAACCATCTGCAGCGGGTTCAGTAACTGTGTAACCTGTTGCAAGATCAGGAACGGTTTTGCCGTCCTTATCATAGGTGTAAAGTCCTGCGAATGAGTTAACTGCAAGACAAGCACCGTCAACTGATGAGTTGAGTGCAGGGTCAAGGAAGTCAGGTTCACTAGCAAGGTTAATACGAAGAACCTTTGAACCATTTGTCATGTTTACGTTGTGGAAGAACTTATAACCAAAAAGGTTGCAATATACGTTTTCTACATATGATTTCTGCATGTAGATATCATTGTAGTAGTAAAGGGGAATAACGCAACCGTTTGACATAAGGATGTCTTCAGCCTTATGCATAAGTTCTGCACGTTTTTCATAATCAGTTTCTGCTTTGATCTGTGCAATAAGATCATCATAAACCTTCCATCCGTTAACGGGATCAATAAATGCATCACTTAAAAGGCTTTTTGCATCAACATCTTCGCCAACGCCGGTTCCTTCATTGGGGTTGCAAGCACAGAATGAGAAAACAGTAACAAGTGCAAGAAGAATTGCGAACAGTTTTTTCATTTTTCTTTTCCTCCTAAGAAAATTTTTTATAAAATCCTTTTATACTTTTTGCAAACAACAACCACATTCGCTTTAAGTATAAAAAAGGGATTTCCAAGATTATTTGTTCCAGCAGGCAACAAAATGTCCGTTACCGCGATCGGTAAGGGAAGGACATTCCATAGCACATTTTTCAGTTGCATATTTGCATCTTGTACGGAATGCACAACCTGATGGAGTATTAAGTGGGCTTGGAACGTCGCCCTCTAAAATAATACGCTTACGGCTTCTTGTAATATCGGGGTCGGGAATAGGTACTGCTGAAAGCAATGATTGTGTGTATGGATGCTGGGGATTTTCATTTAAATCGTCAGCTTCTGCAATTTCAACAATTTTACCTAAATACATAACCGCGATACGTTTTGAAATATGGTGAACAACCAATAAATCGTGTGCAATAAAAAGATATGCAACACCTAATTTCTTTTGCAGGTCTTCAAACATATTGATAACCTGTGCCTGAATAGAAACGTCAAGAGCTGAAACAGGCTCGTCACAAACGATAAACTGCGGGTCAACTGCTAATGCACGGGCAATACCGATACGCTGACGCTGTCCGCCTGAAAATTCGTGGGCATAACGTGTTGCGTGTTCAGCGTTAAGACCAACGTAGTTCATTAAATCTAAAATCTTTTCACGGCGTTCTTTTTTGTTTGAATAAAGCTTGTGAACGTCCAAAGGCTCACCAATAATATCTTCAACTGTCATTCTTGGGTCAAGTGAAGAATAGGGGTCCTGAAAAACCATCTGCATTTTTTTGCGCATCTGGTTGATGTTTTTGCCTGTTACAAGCTCACCGTCAAAATAAACTTCACCGCCTGTTGGCTTATATAACTGTAAAAGTGATCTGCCAACGGTAGTTTTACCGCAACCTGATTCACCAACTAAACCTAAGGTTTCACCTTTGTTGATGGTAAAAGAAACGTCATCAACTGCTTTTAACGGAATAGTTTTACCGTTTGAACGAACAGGAAAGTACTGTTTTAAGTTTTTTACTTCTAATAAAATATCACTCATTACTGTCACTTCCTTCGTTTTTAAGCATTTCTTTAACGTTCATCCAACAGGAAGCCTTGTGATTTTCGTTAATAACAAGTTCTTCGGGTTGCTCAGTTAAACAAATTTTCATAGCATTATCACATCTTGCACAGAATGAACAACCTTTGGGCAAGTTAAGCATGTTAATAGGTGTACCTGCAATAGGAATAAGTTTTTCCTTCATTCTGTTGATGTTGGGAATAGATCTTAAAAGACCTTTTGTGTATTCATGCTTGGGATTATAGAAGATTTCCTTTGCAGTGCCTCTTTCACAGATTCTACCGCCGTACATAACAACGATATTATCGCAAAGGTCAGCAATAACGCCAAGGTCATGGGTTACAAGAATAACTGCCATACCAAGCTTTTTCTGTAATTCCTGAATTAATTCAAGTATCTGCGCCTGAATAGTAACGTCAAGTGCAGTAGTAGGTTCGTCAGCAATTAAAATATCGGGCTCGCAAGCAAGAGCCATAGCAATCATAACTCTTTGGCGCATACCGCCTGAAAGCTCAAAAGGATATTGCTTTAAACGTTTTGCAGGTTCGTTTATACCAACAAGTTCTAAAAGTTCAATAGCTCTGCTTGTAGCATCCTTACCTTTTTTATTTGTATGCAACTTAATTGCTTCTTTTAACTGATTTCCTATTGTAAAAATAGGGTTAAGGCTTGTCATAGGGTCCTGGAATATTATTGAACAGCATTTGCCACGGAAAGAACGCATCTGCTTTTCGTTCCAGGAAGAAAGATCTTCGCCTTTATAAAGAATTTTACCGCCAACAATTTTACCTGTGTCGGCTAAAATTTGCATAATTGAATATGCAGTAACGCTTTTACCTGAACCTGATTCACCAACGATACCAAGTGTCTCACCTGGATCAAGGTTAAAGGTTACGCCGTTAACTGCCTGCACTTCGCCCTTGTCGGTAAAAAATGAAGTGTGCAGGTCCTGTACGCTTAAAAGATGTTCACTCATTTTTTATCACCTCTTTAATTTGGGGTCAAATGCATCACGTAAACCGTCGCCTAAAAGGTTAAGGCTTAAAACGATAAGGCAGATAACAATCGCAGGGAATATAAGCTTATAAGGATAGAATTCCAAACCGTTTCTTGCAGCGTTTGCAAGGGAACCAAGTGATGGCATAGGTGCTTTAACACCAAGACCAACGAAGCTTAAATAACTTTCTGTAAAGATTGCAGAAGGTACCTGAAGCGCAGTTGAAATAATAATAACTGAAAGACAGTTAGGAATAATGTGCTTGGAAATAATTCTGCTTGGTTTAGCACCAATGGAACGAGCTGCTAAAATATATTCGTTTTCTTTAATTGAAAGAATCTGACCGCGGATTAAACGTGCCATACTAACCCAATAAAGCAAACCGAATACGATAAATATTGAAATCATATTTGTACCAAGGTCAGCTAACAAAGTACCCGGCTTAAATACCATAATCTGATTCAGTACAACTGAAAGTAAAATAATGATAAGCATATCAGGTAATGAATAAATAATATCAACTATTCGCATCATTATCAAGTCAACTTTGCCACCAAAGTAACCTGAAATACTACCGTAAAGCATACCGATAATTAAAACGATAATACTTGCAAAAACACCAACTAAAAGGGAAATTCTTGTTCCGTATATAACGCGCACAAAGTAATCACGGCCAAGCTCGTCGGTGCCAAAAATATGGGGGAAAAGCTTTTCGCCTGTTTTCTCCATGTATGCGATTTCGTTTTCGCTGTACTGGAATGGTGCAAGGTTAGTTAAAGTTTTATCTTTTTTGCCACCAACCTTAATAATTTCATCATAGCCGTATGGAACGAAGAAAGGTGCTAAAATAATTGTAATTAAAATAATTGCAAGAATTACAATACTTAAAACTGCCAATGGGTTTTTCATAAGCCTGCGCATACCGTCTTTAAAGAAGGTAGTGCTTTCGCTCATAACGTCCTGCTGACGCTTTTCGTCTTCGGTAGCAGGTTCAAATTTAGATAAATCAATCTGTGTGCTTAAAATATTCTTTTTAGGAAATTTGTTCTCCATTATCTGCTACCTCCCTTTAATCATATTTAATTCTGGGATCAACAAGTTTATAAAGAAGATCGCAGATAAGGTTTGCTATAACCATAATAGTTGCAAGGAAAACTGTTGTTGCCATAATTAAAGTATAGTCACGGTCGTTAATTGCAGTAACAAATTTGCTTCCGATACCGCCAACTGTAAAGATGGATTCAATAACCATTGAGCCTGTAATAATATATGCAATCTGTGGTCCTGCGTATGTTATAACGGGAATAAGAGAGTTCCTTAAAGCATGCTTAAAGATAATAAGCCACTTTGAAACACCCTTAGCCTTTGCAGTACGGATGTAATCCTGGCTTAATGCATCAAGCATACTTGTTTTTGAAAGCCTTGTAACATAAGCCATGGGGTATGCAGCCAAAGCAATAACGGGTAGAACGTAACTTGGATCATTAGCACTCCACACAGGGAACCATCCTAGTTTATTACAGAATATGTATAATAACAGCGTTGCCAGAATAAAGCTTGGTACTGCTGTAAATAACGTTGACAAGAAAACGATAATTCTGTCAATAAAAGTATTTCTTTTTAATGCGGCGATACTTCCAAAGATAGTGCCAAGCACAAGTGCAAGAGCCATAGCCATTACACCTAATTTAGCACTTATAGGGAAAGAATCCTTAATGATAGTGGAAATCTCACGTCCGTTTTTAAGTGAAACGCCAAAGTCACCCTGTGCAAGACCTTTCAAGTAAAGACCGAATTGAACAATAAGAGGTTTGTCAAGATTATACCTTTCGTTTAAAGCCTGAATAGTTTCGGCACTTAAAGCCTTTTCTTTGTTAAAGGGTCCGCCGGGAACGGCGTGCATTGTAAAGAATGTTATTGTACAAATTATCAAAACTGTGGCAATAGCCAACAGAACACGTTTAATAATATACCTGAACACGCTAATGCTCCTTTCTAAATAAAAGATAATTTAAAATATAATTATATATATTAACCATTATATATAAAAAATGAAAATTGTCAAGTATGAGAAACACTTAACTCCAGCAAACAACATTATTTGCAATGTATTTTTAACATTTTTTACAATGTTAATTTATTCGGATATGGTGTATTATTATGGTAGCGAAAAATAATACAATTTTTGGAGGTAAATTATGAAAAAATTTCTAACCGTTATTTTAGCTTTTTTATTGATTTTGACTCTTGGCATTACTGCTTTTGCAGAAACGCCAGATTTGCCAAGCGGCAACAAACTTTTAGAGGAAAAGTGGTCAAAACTTTTAGGTGACGTTGTTGTAACCGAAAGCACAGTTGATGGTAAAAAAGTTCATACCGCAACAGGATTTAATAACACGTTCCATACTCCCTCAATTAACATTTATCCATCAATCAAAGCATTAATGGGTAATGAAGAAGAAGTTACCGTATGGATTGTTTTTGATGTTAAGCATCAGGGCGATGAAGTAGATATTAAAGCAGGCTTAAAGCTTCGTGCAATTGGTCTTGGCGACAATTTAAAGACTGAAGATGATTTCTTGAATACTTATGATGAAGCAGATACCTTTACTTTTAATAGCGGTAACGTATATTCAACAATCGCAGGTAAGGGCGAATTGGTTATTACAAACGAATGGACCAGATTTGAAATTTCAAAGACTTTCTCATCATTTGATATAAATGATAACTTCTGGAAGTCATGGCATCTTTGCTTTGATTATGTTAGCGATTTTAATTCAGTAGATGGTATTCAAATAAGAAATACGGGTATTTTCCTTGAAGATGATTATCAGCCCGTTAACGTAGAAGACGAAGACGAAGACGAAGACGAAGTTAATGACGAAGTTAATGACGAAGGTACAACTGATACAGAAGAAGAACCCGAAGTACCAGTTATTACACCTACACCAGTAGTTATTCAAACACCAAATGTTGATGCAACCCCCAATAACACTCCTGCAGGAAATCAACAAACACCAGAAGCAGGACAAAATAACTCAAATAATAATGGAACTACTATTATTTTAATTTCAGCTATCGCTGTAGTTGTTGCTGCGGCTGCTGTTGTGACAATAATTGTAATAAAGAAAAAGAAAAACGTTAATAAGGAGGATTAACTGTGAGAAAGATAATCGCAGTTTTATGTGTATTGCTTATTATTTTCACCGTGTTCGCAGGATGTAAAAATAATGAAGCATCATCACAAAGTCCAGCACAAACACAAGATCCAAGCGCAACGCAATATCCAGCACAAACACAAGATCCAAGCGCAACGCAATATCCTGACGTTACACCGGTTCCAACAGAGAAACCTAAGGATATAACAGAGAAGACAGATTATTCTACTGAACAGTGGGTTGCTGTTGATATTTCGTTTACTGCAACAAAAATAGTAAAGAATATCACTTCAACAGAACTTGACGTTACATTTACAAACCGTTCCACAGGCACAACCTTAAAAATGCCTGGCTTCTGGGATGGCGGTAAAGATTGGAAAGTTCGTTTTGCACCAACCGAATGTGGTATCTGGGATTATCAAACAGTTACTACCGGTGAAGATATCGGTATTTCCGGCATTAAAGGAACGCTTGCTTCCAATGCATACAAGGGCGATCTTGAAATTTATAAGCACGGCTTTGTAAAAACTGTGCCCAACACTAAATACTTTGTTTATGCTGATGGTACACCCTTCTTCTATTTAGGTGATACACATTGGACAATGTCCATGGAAAATTTTTCAAACAAACACTTTAAGTATATTGTTGATCGTCGTGCAGCACAAGGATTTACAGTATATCAGTCCGAACCTATTGGTGCGCCCTTTGATGTTAGGGATGGCAGAATAATGACAAGCGACGTTGAAGGTTTCCAAAAGTACGATAAGTATTTTAAATACATCGCAGATAAAGGTCTTGTTCATGCAAATGCACAGTTGTTATTCCCAACGTCAGTTACAAAAGCCTTCAGGGAAAACGTGCAATCGCTTACACGTTATTGGGTAGCAAGATATTCCGCATATCCTGTTATGTGGACTTTGGCACAAGAAGTTGATGATGGTTCTATGAACTATCAAGTTGAAGGTGTAAACGAAGCATTCCTTGATATATGTAAATACCTTAATGAATATGATCCCTATAAAAATCCAACTTCTGCGCATCAGCTTAATGCTACTAAAGTTGGATGTTTAGGTAATGTTAAGGTTTCAGGTGTTGACTTTGGCTATGCAAATTTTGATGTTAAGCAAACTGCATTAAATAAAACAAATAAGAAGTCAATTTACTATGATGTAAAAGGTCATACTTGGTGGGCATCACAATGGCGTCCTCTTGTTCATGCACAATATAACTTTGATATTCCAAAGGATTATTGGTACAATGGTCAGGGCAAGCCTATTGTTGATTATGAATCACGTTATCACAAGTTAAGCGCAAGTGATGATGGGGCACGTATTCAGGCTTGGCTTGCATACTTAAACGGTATGTGTGGTTATGGCTACGGCGCACTTGATATGTGGTATTACAATTATGAAGGCGATTATATTTCAGGATATGATTCCTATGATGGTATTAAAAAGACTACTATCAGTGAAAAGAAATCAACAACTTGGCTTGATATGGTTGATGCACCTATTGCCAATGAAATGACGTTTATGCGCGGATTCCTTCAGAACGTTGGATGGTGGAAGTTAACACCTGATTTTAATGAAGGTAAAGCGTATAAAGCAGGTACAATTCAAAGGGTATTTTATTGCGCAGCATATTCAGGTAATGATACGTACGTTGTATATTTTTATAACTTAAACGTTCAAACTGACGGAAAACTTGTAAATATGGATAAGAATGCAACCTATATTGCACAATGGTTTGATACAAAAACAGGTCAATACATTCCTATCAATAACAATCTTAAAGCTGATGCTAATGGTGAATATGAAATTCCTAAAAAGCCAACATCAACAGATTTGATTTTATTTGTTACAAAAAAATAAGGTGAAAATATGATAAAAGCACAACTTTGGAAAGCAACAGAATTTATCTTTAAAGCGAATAAAACCGTTAAAGATTTTAATGATGCTTGGGTTGACGTTGATTTTATCCATAAAGATACAGGCATAGTGTTAACTATGCCTGCTTTTTGGAATGGCGAAAATATCTGGTCAGTTAGGTTTGCTCCTACAAAAATAGGTCTCTGGCAATACGAAGTTAAACAAATTAAAGGCGAAACTCTTGGTATTGACGGGGAAAAAGGTGAATTTCATGCAGTTGAATATTCAGGTGAATATGATATTTATAAACACGGTTTTTTAAAAACAGAACCTGGTACAAAATATTTTATGTATGATGATGGTACACCATTCTTTTATTTAGGCGATACCCATTGGGCGATGCTTGCTGAAGAAATTGATGAAGCAGGTCCTCATGCCGTTGATATTAAAACTGATTCGCATTTTAAATATATTGTAGATAAAAGAGTATCTCAAAAATTTACCGTGTATCAGTCAGAACCTAACGGTAAAGTGTATAATATTTGGGATGGAATTGATGAAGCAGATATTCAGGATTTTAAGCGTGTTGACAGATATTTTGAGTATATTGCACAAAAAGGTCTTGTTCATGCTAATGCTTTATATATCTTTCCTGCTGAAATAAAAGAAAGATTTTTTGATGAAGATTTTATTTATGCACTTTCACGTTTCTGGGTTGCAAGATATGCTGCCTATCCGGTTTTATGGACGTTAGGTCAAGAGGTTGATCGTTGCTATTTTGGTAAAAACGGGTTAACAGCTGAAAATAATCCTTATAAAGCAATGTGCAGATTTATTTATCAACTTGATCCTTATAAGCAACCAATTACCGCACATCAGGAAAATGCGCTTTTAACAGGTGCAAAAGGCGGTGTTATTGCACAACACGTTCCAACTGATAATGGATTTATAGATCGTATAAATCAACAATCGGCTTTTTACGGTATGAAAGAACATTCGTGGTGGGGCACACAATGGCGACCTGAATTATATATGCAACATAATTTCAACGTTCCCAAAGATTATTGGTACGATGGCGAAGGCAAGGTAACAATAAACTATGAAACCCGCTATGATTATCTTTATACTAAAAACTATGGTGCAAGGGTAAACGGCTGGATATCCTTTTTAAACGGAATGTTTGGCTACGGCTATGGCGCGGCAGATATCTGGGCGTATTTGAACAGATATTCCTTTAACGTGTCATCCTTTGATGGTGTTGATATTGTTCAACCTATTGAAAAAGAAATGCCGTGGGGAATATCCGTTAATATGGTAACAGGCGATCAGATGACTTTTATGCGTCAGTTTTTTGAAAGCTTTGATTGGTATAAGCTTATTCCTGATTTTGATGAAGGCAATGCTTTTGTAAAAACAGATAAAAAAGGATTTTATACAGCTTCTTATATAGGCAATGATAAATATGTGGTTTATCTTTATGATAGAATACTTGATTCAGCAGGTAAAATCGTAAATATGGATGAAAATGCTACGTATTTGCTTCAATGGTTTGATACAAGAACAGGGGAATATATCGTAATTGATGAAGCTTTTAAAGGCGTGGAATTTGATTTGCCTGAAAAACCGCAAAAAGACGATTATATCTTTGTTGCAACAAAAAAATAAAATAATAAAGCCAATAGAAAAATCTATTGGCTTTTTATATTTGTTTATGTGCTCAGAGGGTGTAAATCCTTTGATTTTTTAGTTAGAAATTAAAACTGTTACAAACATAAAAGCGATCATTAAGTATAAATACAAAACAAACGCCAATTTCAACAGAAAATAGTTTTTGTTTAAATTTTTTTCCTTGTTCATTATTGTCTGTAAAAGCATTGCGGTTACAGGTATGGTGAATATAATCGCAATAACAATATTAGAAATCAGAAGCGTGTTTATAAAGCCTGAAATCAGTAATACATACCAGATAACAAAGGAAACAGGGAACAGAATCCATAGAATATTTCTTGCAGTTTTCATTAGTTTTTAAGGCTCTGCAAAGGCGCGGGAATTCTGCCTGCGCGGGAGATAAATTTATCGCAAAGCGCCTTATTTACAGGCATAATTGGGGCTTCGCCTAAAAGACCGCCAAAGCTTACCATTTCACCAACGCCTTTATTTATAACAGGAATAATACGAACTGCGGTAGTTTTTGAATTTACCATACCAATTGCCGCTTCATCGGCAATAATACCTGAAATTGAACTTGCGCTTGTTGAACCCGGAACAGCGATCATATCAAGACCAACCGAACAAACACAGGTCATCGCTTCAAGTTTTTCTAAGGTGAGCGTACCTGATTTTGCGGCGTTGATCATACCGATATCTTCACTAACGGGAATAAATGCGCCTGAAAGACCACCAACGTGGCTTGAAGCCATAACTCCGCCTTTTTTTACTGCGTCGTTAAGCATAGCAAGTGCGGCGGTTGTGCCGGGTCCACCTGTTGAAGAAAGACCCATTTCTTCTAAAATATGTGCAACCGAATCGCCCATTGTTGGGGTAGGGGCAAGGGAAAGGTCAACAATACCAAACTGTGCATTTAAGTTTTCAGCGGCACGTGTTGCAACCAACTGACCCATTCTTGTAATTTTAAAAGCAGTTTTTTTGATTTCTTCAGCTAATTCACCTAATGATGCATCGGGCATTTTTTCTATTGCGCACTTAACAACACCGGGACCGCTTACGCCAACGTTAATAACGCAATCGCCTTCGCCACAACCTAAAAAAGCGCCTGCCATAAAGGGATTATCTTCAACCGCGTTACAGAAAACAACAAGTTTTGCGCAACCGATACTGTCGCGATCTTCCGTTCTTTTTGCAGTTTCAACAATTATTTCACCCATTCTTTTAACTGCATCCATATTGATACCAGCTCTTGTTGAGCCGATGTTTACAGAAGAACAAATATGCTCAGTAACTGCCATAGCTTCAGGAATACTGTTAATTAAAGCGGCATCACCGGGGGTAATACCTTTGTGTACCAATGCAGAAAAACCGCCTAAAAAGTTTACACCAACGTTTTGTGCAGCTTTCTCCAAGGTTTTTGCAAAACAAACCGCATCGTTTACTCTTGCCGCCGAAGCAATATGGGCAATAGGGGTAACTGAAATTCGCTTGTTTACTATGGGAATACCTAAGTTTTTTTCAATCTTTTCACATTCTTCAACAAGATGTTCAGCCTTAAAGCAAATTTTATCGTAAATGCGTGCACAAGCCTTGTCCTTGTCGCTATCAGCACAATCGTAAAGTGAAATACCCATTGTTACTGTGCGCACGTCAAGGTGCTGATTATCAAGCATCTGAATGGTTTCGTTTACTTCGTTAAAATTTATCATACTTTTTCTCCATTAAAGACGGTGCATACTGTTAAAGATTTCTTCGCTTTGAATTCTGATTTTGATGTTTTCATCAAAATCAGCAAATTCCTTTTGAAGCCCTGCAATATCAAGTTCGCTGTTTTCAAGGCTTATAAACATAATCATTGTAAAATAATCGTGCATAATTGTTTGAGTAATATCAAGTATATTAACTTTGTTTTTTGCAAGTTTTGCGCTTACGTCAGCAATAATACCTACTCTGTCATGTCCTATAACGGTTAAAAAAGCTTTCATTAGTTTAAGTCTCCTTTTTGTTTATCAATAAAAATAAGTTCTGTGCTATCATCAATTTTTGTTTTTAATGATGCAATAAGCCCGTTGTCCTTTGAGTTACTTGCAGGCATACCTAAAATTACAGTATGTATATTCTTTTCTTTTATAAACTGTGCTATTGTGTTTGCAACGTTATCAGAGTGAATAACCGTCATATCTGCGTTTGCTTCGTGGGAAGCGGAATATAAAAACTCTAACGTTGCAGCTTCATCTGCTGCACCCATAAACGATTGTCCGTTTTTTGCAACGTGCAAAACGTAAAGCAAATCATCGGATTCTTTAATGTTTACTGCGTGATTTATAAGGTTGCGGCAAGTGTTTTGCAGGGTAACGCAAACCATAATATTTTTCAATACAATCAATCCTCTATATTTATTATGATATTCTGATAGGTTTTAACTTTTATAAGCTGATTTTCTTTTAAATCGGGGTATTTAAGTGCTGTTAAAAAATAAAGAGTGCGCTCAAACTCTTCGTTTTCGTCGGTAAAAGAACAGATAAGGCGAATAAGCTTAACGCCATCGTGCTCTGTTTCATCATCAAAACGTTTGAAGGTATATTCATCTTCCTGAGTAATACCCATATTTATGTTTTTATACAGTTTTAAAAGTTTGTTCTTGTCTAAAATCAAACCGCAGTAAAATAAAACAAGGCCAATAACGCCTATAATACCAACGGCCAAGGAAACTGCAAGAAGATTAGTTAAAAAGCTTAAAGCATAACCGATAATAAAAATAATCGTAAGAACCGCAAAAATAATAAGATTCACGTTTCTTTGCTTTTTAAGTTTAATAAAAAATTGTTCGTTTAATAAGTTCATAAATAACACCCATAAAACATTATACCAAATATTTCAAAATAATGCTATTAAAATTTGTGTAAACATTAAAAAAGGCTGAAAAATTTCAGCCTTTAATTTATTTAGCTTCAGAAAGCGTAATTTCTATTGTAACAGGGTTCTGTGAATATTCAACAGACCAACCTGAAATAGTAGCCCTGTAAACAGATAATTTAACTTTTTCACCAGGTTTTTTTGTTAAAAGATACGAAGAATAATCAGACATGCTTGTGACTTTTTTGTTATCAATAGCAGCGATAATATCGTATTGCTTTAAGCCTGCCTGCTCCTCGGCTACCCCAGAAATTTTTGTAATGCAAAGCCCTGTGGGGATAGAATTCCAGCCTGTTACCCTGAATACTGTTGAAGGCAGAGCCAAAGTGATATTGATAGCGGCACGGTTTTTAACACGGCCATAGTTTAAGAGGTCGTTTAAAATAGGTGCGGCTTCATCATAAGTTATGGCAAAACCCATGTTTTCATAGCCTTCTGCAACAATTTTTGATGAAGTTATGCCAATAACGTTACCGTAAAGATCAATTAAGGGACCGCCGCTGTTACCAGGGTTTATGGCAGTATCGGTCTGAATACAATGCATAACGTAGCCTGATTTGTTATCCTGAATTGCACGGTCAAGTGCGCTGATTATACCGCTTGTAACAGATGAAGAAAATTCAAGACCGCCGGGGTTACCAATTGCAAGCACAGTATCTGCAATGTTGCATTTTGATGCAGAAGAAAACGTTGCAGGTTTAAGATTTTGTCCTTTGGGGTCAACCTTTAAAAGTGCAAGGTCAGTAATGGAATCTGAACCGATAATTTCAGCATCAAGTACAGTGCCGTTATATAAAACAACCTGAACGGAAGAGGCACCTTCAATAACGTGAGCGTTTGTGATAATGTAACCGTCGCTTCTTGAGATAATACCGCTACCTTCGCCACTTAAAGATGAAGATGAAGTACCGCCAAAGAAGTTGCTTGTAGTATAATTCTGAATGCAAACAACACTTTGAATAACTTTTTGTGCCGCCTGCTGCGGTGTTAACAACTGACCGTCAATTATCTGTGGCGTAGGGGTGGGGTTTATTGAAACAACTGAATCAAAAGCAAAACCTGAGTCTAACGAACCTGTTGGGTTAGGTGTTGCGGTAATGCTACCGTTATTTGTGGGTGTTGGATTTAAATCAGCATTATTACTGCCGTTAAAAAGCGAAAACATACTGATGCCTGCTGCTGCAATAGTAATGCATAACAAAATAGCGATTAAACTGATAAAACAACCGTTACCGCCTAAATTAAATTTCTTTTTGTTTTCTTTATGCATATTTGTGTTGTAGAAATTACCGTCTGATGATCCGTTAGGGTTATAGGTGTAGCGAATATCAGAGTGATCGTTTTCCTGCCTGTTTTGATTAAAGTTATTATCTTCCATAAAAAACCTCAATAAATGGATTATAAGCATATTTTAACCGCTTACATATATATTATAATACAAAATTATGAAAAATCAATGATAAAGTACTGATAAAAAAACAAAAGCGAAAGAATTTCTTTCGCTTTTTTCTTTTATTAGTCTACACTGTAGGGAAGAAGTGCAACTGTACGAGCACGTTTGATAGCTGTTGCAAGCTCTCTCTGGTGCTTTGCGCAGGTGCCTGTCATTCTACGGGGCTGAATCTTACCACGTTCGCTGATAAACTTACGAAGTTTAGCAACGTCCTTGTAATCAATAGCTTCAACTTTATCTGCGCAGAACTGACAAACCTTTCTTCTGGGCCTACGGTTTGAACGAATTTTTTTAAAATCCTTTTCGGACATTGTAGTTTTCCTCCTAATTTAATAATCAGAATGGAATATCCTCATCTTCAACAGCCTGCATGTTGCTGCCAAATGGGGAATTTCCTAAACTTGCTGCTCTTGCAGCATCATCATTGCCATCTGCTGAGTTGGGGCGTGAAAGGAACTGAACCTCATCAGCTACAACCTCAGTGATATAGCGTTTTGATCCATCGGGAGCATCGTATGTGCGTGTCTGTATTGAACCGCTAATGGCAACTTGGCTGCCTTTTTGCAGATATTTAGCGCAGTTCTCAGCCTGACCTCTCCAAACAACAACGGGAATAAAGTCAGCTTCTCTTGTTTGAGTATCGCGGCTTTGGAAACGGCGGTCAACTGCAACAGTAAATGTGCAAACAGAAATACCGCTACCGGTTGCTCTTAAATCAGGATCCTTGGTAAGTCTACCAATAAGCATTGCTCTGTTCATAAAATATCTCCCTAAAAAAATTTTTAATTAAGCTTCTTTCTTAATAACGATGAAGCGCATAATATCCTCGTTGATCTTGAAATTTCTTTCAAGTTCTGCGGGGAAAGTAGCAGCAGCAGTAAAGTTCATAAGAACATAGAAACCTTCACTAATGTAATTGATTTCGTATGCAAGCTTCTTTACGCCCTGTTCTTCAATACCGTCAACAGTACCGTTGTTATCAGTAACAAGGTTTGCAAACTTTTCAATGATAGCCTTTGTAGCTTCGCCATCAAGTTTGGGGTTGATGATATAAAGTGTTTCGTACTTATTCATACTTCAATTCACCTCCTTATGGTCATTGGTCCCTTTTTCTAAAGGAACAAGGAAACATATCTGCCAAGGTATAATACCATACAATATATATATTTGGCAAGCGTTTTTTAAAAAAATCCAATAAAATATAAATTAGTTGCTTTTTAGCGGATTTCCCTTGTGTTTTAACTTGTTTTTTTTGTGTTTTTTTGATATAATCATTAAAAATATTACTTTGAAATGGAGAAAAGTGATGGCAACAAAATCTAAGGTAGTTGAAAAATCCTTTCGTATCGGTGCAGGCAGATTCGTTCAGGAAGATGGCTGTATTAAAACCATAGGTGATGAAGTTGAATTTTTAAAATGTAATAAACCCTTTGTTATGGGCGGCACAAGCGCACTTTCATTAACAAAGAACAATATTGAAGAAAGCTTTAAACTTAAAGGTTTCACAGGTTATTTTTATGAATTTAAAGGCTTTTGCGATCCTGAACATTGTCAAAAAATTGTTGAAAGCGACGAGTTTAAAAACGCTGATGTAGTAATCGGTGTTGGTGGCGGAATTTTAATGGATGCATCAAAATTATGCGCAGTTTTAGGCGATAAGCCGGTTATCTTAATTCCTACGTCAAGCGCCACCTGTGCTTCCTACGCACCGTTAAGCGTTACTTATAATAAAATAGGTCAGCCTTTGGGTACCAAGCATCATAACAGGGAAGTCAACTGTGTGCTTTGTGATATGGAAATTTTATCAAAACAGCCTGTTCGTCTTTTTAAATCAGGCGTTTACGATTCATTGGCAAAGTTTATGGAAACAAAGCAAAGAATTATCGGCAAAAATGAAGATGAAATTGATATCGGTCTTCGTTCTTCCTTTGAATTAAGTAGATTCCTTTACGATCGCCTTAACGAAGATTTTGATAAAGCTTGTCTTGACATTGAAAACAAGCAAAACACCAAAGCAGTTTTTGACTGTGTTTACCTTGCTATCGCTGTTACAGGTGTTGTAAGCGGGTTGGCGCGCGGTTCAAACCAAACCGCTATTGCCCATAAAATTTATGAGTCTGCAAGGGCACTTTTTCCTGAACAGGCAAGTAAATATCTTCACGGCGAAGTTGTTGCAGTTGGCTTAATTTCACAGCTCTTTTATAACGGTGAAGCTGAAAACGCCCAAAAATTTGCACAAAAAATGAAAGAAAGAAATATGGTTATCTCACTTAATGAAATGGGCATCGCCCACAGTGAAGAAAACCTTATTAAACTTTACGAAAAAATGCTTGCTTCTTCTGCTATGGCAGGAACCACAGAAGAAGAACACGCACAGTTAATGGAAGCTTTGAAGCTTATAATTTAACAATTAAACAAAAAAAGAGCAGAAATTCTGCTCTTTTATTTTATCTCCACCGTTTCGTTTACATCAAAAAAGTGAATATACGGTGTAACTGTTTTGCCGGGATAAAGTTGTTCTAAGGCATATTTATACATTTTTAACTGTGGGGTATGGTGTGAAATATGCTCGCTTAAATCATTTCTTATAATATCTGTTTTATAATCAAGCAATATTATATCTTCACCCTCAAAAAAGTAACAGTCAATTATACCTTGCACAAGTGCTTCGTCAGGGGAATCTTCAAAAGGCACAATTTGGCAAAAGGACCTTTCACGGCAAATTTCTTTACTTGTTGAAAGCCTTTTGCCAAAGGGTGAAACAAGGAACTTTTCAATACTTTCTATTGGTAAAGCATCGTATTCTTCCTGTGTTAAAATGCCTGTGCTAAGCATATTTTCAGCCTGTTCTTTAACGGTTTTTGTACTGTAAAAATCAATATGCTCCATAAAAAAGTGAACAATAGTTCCTTTTTGTGCGCCTTTATATTCCTTGTCTTCAAAGGCGGGTCGCCTTAAAGGAATTTTTGAACGGATACTGCTTTTGCTTGGATTCTGTTTTGTTCTTTGGGTAGTAGAAGAAAGGTAAGGATATTCATAGTTAAAAGCTTCTTTAACTTTTAATAAATATTCATTTTTGTTAAAATATTCTTCTTCTTTTTCCAAAGTTTGTTGCTGAATTTCTTCGTCAAAAGCATCAAAAACTCTTATAGTCCAGTTGCTTTTAGTAAATTCAGGTGCAAAATCAACCGAATAATCTTCTGCCATCAATAACTCCTGCAACTTTTCGCCATCTTGATGGTTAAAAATTAAAGGCAGAACGAGTTCGTTATATTTATTAAATAAACAAACGTTTGCTTTATGCGGAATAACGTTATATTTTGAAAGTTTATCGCTTGAAACGGGACAGGAAAGTATAAGCTTGTTTTTTGCTCTTGTTAAAGCAACGTAAAAAACGCGCAAGCTTTCAGCACGTTCAAGGCGTTTTTTTGCTAAAACAATAGAGGACTTTGCAATAGAAGGTGTTTTTGTACGTTTTCCCTGCTCGTCAATATCTTTAAAATCAAATCCAAATCCAAGATTTTCGTTAAAATAATACGTCTTGTCGCCACCGTCACGATAACCGTTCATTCCCATAACGAAAACGATAGGGAATTCAAGACCCTTTGATTTATGTATGGTCATAAAATGCACACTGTTATCGTTTTCGTCTAACGCAAAGGGGATTTCTTCCTGATAATCCGAAAGGTTTTCGTAATAATTAAGGAACCCTCTTAATGAACCGTCTGCAAATTCTGAATACGCCCTGGCTTCGTTTAATAACTTCATATAAGCCTTAATTTCGTTTGCTTCGTCAGGCAAAAATGAAGTGTGATAAATGTAGCCTGTTTCGTTATAAATATACTCAATAAAATCGCTTAACGGCATAGTTTTTTGTATTACTTCAAGCCTGTCAAGAAGCTGAACAAAATCATCACGTTTTTTGTTGATAGAAGGCTTACCGTTATAATTTATAAATGCATCATAAAAACTGCCTTCAGATGAATTTTCGCGGATATAACCAAGCTCACTTGGGGTAAAACCGCCGATACTAGATAAAAGCACGGTTATAAGGTCAATATCGCTTCGCCTTAAAACAAAAAGATTTAATAACGCTCTGATTGCGCTTGTTGAATCAGAAGAACTTATACTGTTTTGTTGTGCACTAAGGGGAATATTATGCTTTTTAAATACGCAGTTTAATAATGTTGCGTGACTTTTTTGTTTTGCTAAAATTGCAATATCGTTATAGCGTACAGGACGCATAACCCCTGTTTTTGCATCAAAAATTTCCGTTTTTAAAAGTTCTTTTATCCTTAAACAAATAGCGTCGGCTTCGTTTAACTTATCCCCGTCAATATAAAGAATTTCATTGGCAATTTCGGCTTCGCCGTTTAAATATACACCGTCTTTATGTTGAATAAATTCTTCATCTGGCGAAGGGTAAAGGGAAGCGTCTTCATCATAAAGAATCTCGCTGATTTTTTCATCCTGCATAAGATTTTCAAAAATGAAGTTTACGCCCTCTAAAATAGGGGGATATGAACGGAAATTGTTCATTAAATTTATTCTTTTGCCTGCGTTTTCGCTATCGTTATAGGAAAACATCTTATCTTTAAAAAGGTCAGGACGGGCATAGTTGAACCCGTATATGCTTTGCTTGATATCGCCAACAAAAAACATATTATTGCCCTTTGAAATAGTTTCAATAATATAGTTCTGTGTTGCGTTGATATCCTGATATTCGTCAATATAGATATAATCGGTGTTATCTCTTATTTCCTGTAAAATCTCAGGATTTTCTTCAAGTAGCTTCACCATATATTTTAATACGCC
>JAZRTX010000023.1:0-82447 GCA_045652205.1 Clostridia bacterium | reverse complement strand
CACTTCATTAAGTGCACGTTTGACCAGCTTTATGGCGGAGGTCAAGGTGTGTATGGCACCGCACCCCATGATGGTGTAACCGTTATTTATAACAACAAATAATTCTGTTTTGTTCATTTTATGTCCGACCTATCCCTCTTTGTGAGGGATAGGCGGCAATCAAAGGGCATAAAAAGTCTTTGTGCCTTTTGATTGCTGATGTACTGTATAAAGATAAATCAAGCAAAAGTATTTTTTAGTTGAAGCGAGTTGATTCCCAATGTTACAATTTATTTTAGGCACCTTGGTCGGCGGTATTGTAGGTTTTGCAGTTTGCACTATCTGCAGTATGGCTGGCACAGATGACCGAACCGATGCCCAATGCAAGAATAAAATAGGAGAAGATTATGCCACAAGCAAATAACATTGATAACGAGATTTGGATACTCATTGGCATCATTGCCATCCCGATTCTGCTTGTACTGCTTGTTGAATTGTGTGTGTTTATCAACAACTTTTCTTCGGAACTCAATTACATAAATTGCGAAATTGGTCGTACGACCGGTGCAGAACGCGACTATTGGATACGCAAGAGGCGGAGATTGTGGTTGTCCCTAATTCCGTTTGTAAGATATTGATCTACTTACAACAGGGATTTTCTCTGTTAATGTAAGCGTGGTAATAAAATGTGTCTTGTCTTCATTCTTTTACCTCGCGCCGCCCATCTATGAAAGATGGGCAGCAATCAAAGGGTATAAGTACTGTTTATACCTTTTGATTGCTAATGATTCCTTTTCCCTTTTTATAAGGAGGTAAATACATTGTTTAAAAACAAGATATTCAGACGAGTAGCATTGCTTGTTTCATTGATAATGCTTCTGACGTCTACAATAAATACTACATACGGTTTTATTGTAACCAAAACAGATAGTATCATAAATACATTTACACCGTTTGATAGCATTATTAGCAACTTGCTTATAAATAAATCGGTGGAGCACCCCTTTGGCGACGAATATGTAATACCTGATAATATCGCCTTTGATTTTAAGATGGATTTTGGTTCCGTTTATGCAAACACCACAATTAAAACAACAAATGGTGATATTGCTGCCGATAAAAATGGTTCTATTCAAATTACTGTAAAACCCGGAAAAACCTTTGCGGTTGAAGGTATTGATGCCGGTACAAAAGTAACCGTTACAGAAATACAGAAAGATGGCAGCGGCTTTACGGTGAAGGATGGCTCTGCCACTATGGAAGGCGTTGTAGCAGAAGACGGCAGTTTGAAATTTTCCTATATCAATGTGTATAACCCTATAAGTATAAGTCCGGTTAATGTTTTTATAAGTGGCACTAAGATCCTTGAAGGACGCCAGTGGCAAAAAGGTGATTCATTCTCTTTCAAATTAGAGCAAGAACAAACTGACTCTTCTTGGTCGCCGATCAGTACAAAAACAGTAACGTATGATGCTGGAAATGCCTCTTTTAACCATTTTGACTTCAGCGATGCGATTCATGCGCTTGCCTTTGATAAAGTTGGTATATATACCTTTCGAATAACAGAGGTTGTTGGAGAACTTGAGAATGTAGACTATGATAAAAGTGTTAATACATTTGCTATTAAAGTTACAGATGTTGATATGGACGGCAAATTGGAGATCAACACCGTAACCGCTCAACAGAATGCATCTGTAAAAGAAATTGATGGCAAATATACTATAAGCGTAAAATTCAACAACACATTTATTCCTGTTATTCCGGATCCTGAAGATATATCAGTAAAAATTGATGTTGATAAAACAGTCAAAAACACCGGTTCTTCTTCTATTGGTCCTGCTGGGTTTGAGTTTGTATTGGAAAATACAGTAAGTGGAGAGAAACTGGCTCTTAAAACAGATGAAAATGGTGATGCAGCATTCTCTCTCCCGTTTACGGCTGCTGATGTCGGCAAAATATTTACATATAGGTTGTCGGAAATCAATGGTGGTATGGCAGGTGTTACGTATGACACTAAAGTATATGACATTTCCATTGCAATTGCTTTGGGGAATGACAACAAGTTGGTTGCATCCATCACAATGAATGGCGAAAAGGTTGATAAAGCGATTGCATCTTTCGAGAATATTTATCATACCGAGCTTCCTGCTCCTGATGAAACATCGGTTGTTATTACTGCCAACAAGACGGTTAAGAATACTGGCACGGCAAAGATAGGATCGGAAGGCTTTGAATTTGTCCTGGAAAATACTGTCGATGGTGAAAAGCTTATTCTTGTTTCAAATGCAGAAGGTAAAGCAATCTTTACTCTTCCGTATACCGCTAAGGATATTGGTAAGACATATACCTACACGCTTTCTGAGACTGATAAAGGTGCTGCTGGTGTAACCTATGATGCTACAGTTTACACTATTTCTATTTCAATCTCTTTGAGTGATAATAACAAGCTGATTGCTAATGTTATTATGAACGGGCAAATGATTGAAAACCCTGTTGCGGAATTTGTAAATACCTATCATGCTAATTTGTCTGATTCCCCTCAAACCGGAGATAATAGCAATATTACGTTCTGGTTCATTATGATGATTATCAGCGGTACAGCCTGTATCGTTCTCGTTCTACTCGATAAGAGATATGCAAGAAAGAAACACTAAACTATCTAAGAGAGAAAAAATGATAAATAAAATATCGAGGTTGTTTAAAAAGTTTGCCATACATCACCGACCGAAAAAGAAAATTCTCCACCCCAATAATGCTTCTGCTACAGAAGAATTTGAGCGTTGTGTGATATGCGGCAAATTGACTTGCATTCCTATTTCAATGCCGGTTGATTGGCGTGAAAACTATGAAATCGGACTAGGACAGATATGTGCCGAGTGTGCTAAAAAAGAGCGAGAGGTAAAAACATGGGGAAACAGGCTAACCACAGCACAAATTATGCTTGCCGTAGAGCAAAGCAGGAAAGAAAATAATAAATAATAAAACTATATATCATAGGAAAAAACACAGTTCTTTACAAAAATGCACGTGGATGTTTATTATCCGTTGTAAATCAAAAAACACTCTTGAAAAAGACTTTTTAATATGGTATAATCCAAAAAACAAAGGAGTGATTTTCTGTGATAGTTGCATTGATTTTATTTGTACTGACCTACGTTTTAATGCTTATTTTCGACAAATATAGATCGTATATTGCATTGGCGTCAGGTCTTTTATTTATTCTTACGGGAATGTTACCTCTTGGCAATATAATAGGCTCTATTGATTTTAACGTTATTTTGATGATTGCAGGTACGATGGGGCTTGTTGCGTTGTTTACCGAAAGCAAAATGCCTGCATTGCTTGCTGACCTTATTATGGAAAAAGTTCCAAACGTAAAATGGGCGGCAGTATCCCTCGCGTTGTTTGCCGGGATTATTTCTGCTTTTGTTGATAATGTTGCAACAGTTCTTATGGTTGAGCCTACACATCTTTACTTCGGCTTGCTTTCAGGAGCCACCTTAGGCGGAAATATTACGCCAATCGGTGCATCTGCTAATATTACGGGTATCGGAATTCTTCGCAAAGAAGGGTATGAAGTTAAAAATAAAGACTTCTTTAAAATCGGTATCCCCTTTACTTTCGCGGCAATCGTTCCTGCTTATATCTACGTGTGGCTTGTGTATGGAATCTAAAAAAGACGCTTACGCGTCTTTTTTCTTTGCTACAATAAATGCAACTATTACTGCACATATGCCAGAAACAAGTTTTCCGATTATCATGCTTAAAAGATAGTTTTGGTCAATTGCCATGGTAAAAGCAAGATGTGCACCAAAGGTAAAAGCGGCTGATACGATAAAGGCAGAATTTATTATAATTCCTTTTCTGTCCATTTTTTCCATAAATCCAAATGTGGGTAAACATGATACGGTAGTTGAAAGCAACCCCAATATGGAGGCTTCATTCAAACCAACTTTTTTTGCTAAAAAACTCAACGGTCTCTTTAAAATAAAAGAAACAACGTACATTAACGGGAAAGCACCTGCAAGCACCGCGGCCGCATTTAAACAGATAATACCGCCGTTTTCATAGGAATCAAGATTTTCTATTAAAACGTTGTCCGTTAAAAATTGCCATAATACAAGTGCAAGACCGATGGTGATAATTGCGGTTATTCCTTTACCGATAATATCAAATATTTTGATACAAAGTTTTTGTAAAAAAATAAGACCTAAGGTAATAAGTACAGCAAAAATAATTAACGGAAGAAGATTAAAGAGCAACGTAAGCACGTTTATTTTAAGCATAAGTCCTGCAACAAAGCAACCTACGGGTATTGTTACAAGACCGCACAAAAAACCTAAAAACAAATCTTTGTGATTTTCTTTTTTTACAATACCCAAGGAAACGGGAATTGTATAAGAAATATTCACGCCCATCATTGATGAAACAATCAGTCCGTTAAAACCACCTAAAGCCTCAGTTTGTGCAATTTCCATTGAAAGAGATGCACCGCCCATATCGTTAGCAAGAATAGATGCGGGAATAATAGATGGGTCGATTTTCAAAACATCGTAAACAAGGGAAAATAACGGTTTCAAAAGTTGAGCAATAACGGGGGAGATGGCAATCATACCAATCATGGTAAGTGCCATAGGCCCTAAAAGCATAAAGCCCTTTTCAAACTCTTTGCCCAAGCCGAATTTGTTATTGAAAATTTTATCAACTGCGCCTAATACGGCAAATACGGCAAAAATGCAGGAAATAATCAATATCCTAATTCCTCACCGCAGAAGATAATTTTTATTCTGTTTTTAGGACGTGAAATGCGCGTGATAACAATATTGGTACAGATGCAGTCGGGAGAAGTGCAATTAAAGCAAGCACCCGTTTTTGCGCAGGGCGTATCAAGACCAAAACGTTGTGCGTTTGTAGGTGCGGCAACGCTTCTTGCTCGTTTTATTGCCGAGTCAAGGTCGGGCATCACTTTGTTAAGACTGACGATAACGATTACTTGTTTAGGACCATATAAAAGTGATGCAACACGGTTGCCGTTGCCGTCAATATTGACAAGTTCACCTGTCAAGGAAAGCGCATTGGCGCTCATGAGATAAGTATCACAGAAAAATGCTTTACGCAGTATTTCTTCTCTTTCTTCAGGTAATTTTGCTTCTGCGCGGTCAATAAGCGTAAGATTTTCTTTTTTTAAGGCTTCAATAAGACCACATTCATGAATGCTCATACTTCCGCCCCAGGTAACGGTGTCTCCTTGCTTGATTAAAGAAAGTGCTTTTTTCGCGGTATCTTCCTTTGTTGCGCAATAATAACTTTCAAAAAAACGGGCATTAAAGTTTTTTACCAACAATTGGCCCAAAAGATCATTTCTTTTTTTTATCATAATAAACACCTCGTTTTTACATTATACAACTTTAATAATAAAATTACAACCATAAACTTGATTTTTTGTTTTTACTATGGTAGAATAATAATAGTAATTTTTGCAAAAAAGGAACTACTAAAAGGTGATAAAATGGAAGCAATAAAATTAGCAGAAGAATTTAAAATTCAAACTTGGCAGGCGGAAAACGTAATTGCGCTTATTGATGAGGGTAATACAATTCCCTTTATCGCAAGATACCGTAAGGAAAAAACAGGCTCGCTTGACGACCAGATTTTACGTGAGTTTGCTGACCGTCTTGAATTTTTAAGAAAGTTAGAAGAAATGCGCAATAAGGTTATGGAGGCTATCCAAAAGCAAGGTAACTTAACCGATGAAATTATAGAAGCCTTAAAAAATGCCGTAACGCTCACTGAAATAGAAGATATTTACCGTCCATTCCGTCCCAAGCGTAAAACTCGTGCAAGCGTTGCAAAGGAAAAGGGACTTGAGCCATTGGCGGAAAAAATCTATCTTCAGACTGAACTTGACCCCTATAAAGAAGCAGAAGCCTTTATTGATGAAGAAAAAGGCGTAAATGATATTGAAGAAGCACTTCAGGGCGCACGTGATATTATCGCTGAAAAAATCTCCGATGATGCTGAAACAAGGAAGCGCCTTCGTTACGTTTGCTACCATAACAGCGATTTAATCGCAAAGGGCGATAAAGAGGATATGGGCGTTTACGAAATGTATAAGGAATTTTCTGAGCCCGTTACCAAACTTGCAGGGCACAGAATTTTAGCGATAAACCGTGGCGAGAAGGAAGAGTTTTTAAAGGTTTCCATTGATTTTAATGAAGAAAAGGCAATGTCAATCATTAAAAATATACATATCGTAGGCGAAAATCTTTGCTCAAAGCAAGTTCTTGAGGCGGCAGAGGATGCCTATAAACGTCTTATTTTTCCTGCTATTGAAAGAGATATTCGTTCTGAACTTACCGATAAGGCTACAGAATCAGCCATTAAAGTTTTCGGTGTAAATTTAAGGCAACTTCTTATGGTACCGCCCATTAAAGGCAAAACTGCACTTGGCCTTGACCCGGGATACCGCACCGGCTGTAAGGTTGCAGTTGTTGATGAAACGGGTAAGGTTTTAGATACGGGCGTAATTTATGCAACGTTACCTAACCACGATAAAGAAAAGGCAAAGGAATATTTAAAAGCGCTTATAAAGAAGCATAACATTGATATTATTGCCATCGGTAACGGTACCGCAAGCCACGAAACCGAAGTTCTTGTTGCCGATATTTTATCTGAAATAAAAGATAGAGACCTTTCATATATGGTGGTTTCCGAGGCAGGCGCATCTATATATTCAGCATCGCCTTTAGCCGCAAAGGAATTTCCCGATTATGATGTTTCATTAAGAAGTGCTGTAAGCATTGCACGCAGACTTCAGGACCCCTTGGCTGAACTTGTTAAAATTGAGCCCAAGGCAATCGGTGTAGGTCAGTATCAGCACGATATGCCTCCGCAACAACTTGATAACACCTTAGAGGGTGTTGTTGAAGATTGCGTTAATAATGTTGGTGTTGACGTTAATACCGCATCGCCAAGATTGTTATCTTTCGTTGCAGGTATAGGCGATGCGTTGGCAAAGAATATCGTTGCATACAGGGAAGAAAACGGTGCATTCACTTCCCGTGCACAGTTTAAGAAAATTCCTAAATTAGGGCCCAAAGCCTTTGAACAGTGCGCAGGTTTTCTTCGTGTGCCTGAAAGCAAAAACATTTTGGAAAATACCGCAGTTCACCCTGAAAGTTATGAGCAGGCAAAGGCTCTCTTGGAAATGTGCGGTTTTGATATTAAAAAGGATAAGGAGTTTTTAAATCTTTCCGAAAAAGCACAGGCAATTGGCGTAAAAGAAATTGCCCAAAAACTTGAAATAGGTGAGCCTACATTACTTGATATTATAAAAGAACTTGAAAAACCGGGGCGCGACGTACGCGATGAACTTCCGCCGCCAATGCTCAAGCGTGAAGTTATGGGCATGGAGGATTTGAAACCCGGTATGGAAATTAAGGGCACGGTAAGAAATATAATCGATTTTGGTGCTTTCGTTGATATCGGTGTCCATCAGGATGGGTTGGTGCATATTTCACAGATAACCGAGCGCTACATTAAGCATCCTATGGAAGTTTTAAAAGTAGGTCAGGTTGTAACTGTTTGGGTACTTAACGTTGACGCAGCCAAAAAACGTATTTCATTGACGATGAAGAAACCTTAAAGGGTAAAAAATGAGAGAAGAAATTTTATTTGGTGATAATTTGCTATTTCATAAAGGCCGCGTAGTTCTTTCTGAGTCTAAGCGCAAAGGCAGCATTTATACCTGAGCAAAAACTGAAAGTATGAAGCAGTGCCCTGCAAGCATTTATTATCTTTGCGTGCCTGATACTTTCAGGCGTACCGGTACCGTTTTTCGTAACGGCGAAAAATGGGTCAACGTTGATTTGCCTTACGATTACGTTATTTCAGGGGAAATGTATGAAGATGAAAACTCTGTTTTAGGCTTTTTTAATATGAAAATGCCTGGTACAGAAAGCATTTTACCATTGCCCAAGAGGACCAAGGCAAACGCATAACGCTTTTCTTTGAAGGCGTTGCAACCCGTTGTACGGGTATATCTTAACGGTTGCCAATTAAAACCCAAAATCTTGAAACGGGATATATAAAAGTTGATATAAAACAATTGACGGTTATGCTTAATTAGTGGTATTATATATAAAAATAATTTTTACGAGGTGCTATTATGAAAAAAGTTCTGGCATTTGACTTTGGCGCATCATCAGGTCGCGCTATTTTAGGTACGTTTGACAACGGTAAAATCGAACTTGAAGAACTTCATCGTTTCTCAAATGATCCTGTTGAAGTAAACGGACATTTCTATTGGGATATTTTAAGACTGTTCTTTGAAATCAAGCAGGGCATTTTAAAATGTTCGGCAGCAGGACACAAGGATATTGCCGCCATAGGTATTGATACCTGGGGTGTTGACTTTGCTTTAATTGATAAGGATGGCGAAATTCTGGCAAACCCCTACCATTACCGCGATGCAAAAGTTGAAAATATGGAAGCAACCTTTGAAGAATTGGGCAAAGAAGACATTTATAAAAAGACAGGTCTTCAGTTCCTTGCTTTTAATACGCTTTATCAACTTCGCAACCTTAAAAAGAATAAGCCTGAACTTTTAGAAAGGGCAGAGCATCTTCTTTTAATTCCTGATTTATTCAACTACCTTTTAACGGGAAAAATGGCTGCTGAATATTCAAACGTTTCAACAACACAAATCCTTAACCCCGTAAAAGGTCAGTGGGAATTTTCATTAACCGATAAAATCGGTATTGACAGAAAGATTTTTAAGGATATTGTTGATTCAGGAACAATTTTAGGCACTTTAAAGCCTGAACTTGCAAAAGAATTACAGATGCCCGAAGTTCCTGTAATCTGCGTTGCATCACACGATACAGGTTCAGCAGTAGCATCCGTTCCTTTTGATGATCCTAAAACAAGCCTTTACATTTCCTGCGGTACTTGGTCGCTTATGGGTACAGAACTTGAAAAGCCCTTAATCAACGATCAATCAATGGCATTTAACTTTACAAACGAAGGCGGCGTAAACCGCACAACTCGTTTCTTATCAAACATTATGGGTCTTTGGCTTATTCAGGAAAGCCGTAGGCAGTGGAAAAGGGAAAACTTAGATTATTCCTTTAACGATATGGAAAACGCTGCAAAGGCAAGTGAACCCTTTAAATCCTTTATTAACCCTGATTTTGATGGCTTTACACCTCCTGGGGATATGCCTTCAAGAATTAAGGAATTCAACAAAAACGCAGGTCTTAAAGTTCCCGAAACTATGGGTGAAGTTGTTCTTTGTATCTATCAGAGCCTTGCTCTTAAATATCGCTACGTAACCGAAGCTATGGAAGAAATGATGGGCACTAAGATTGATACAATCCATATGGTTGGCGGCGGCATTAAGGATAAATTCCTTTGCCAGATGACAGCCGATGCAACAGGCAGAAAGGTTGTTGCAGGCCCTGTTGAAGCAACCGCTATGGGTAATATCGCAGTTCAGTTTATGGCATTAGGTGATATCAAAGACCTTAACGGTATTCGTGAAGTTATTAAAGCTTCAACCGATACAGCAGTTTATACACCATCAGGTGATAAGGGCTGGGATGAAGCCTACGAAACCTTTAAAAAAGCTTGCTTAGGTAAATAATTTTTAAGGGCGGATTACTCCGCCCTTTATATTAAAGGAGAAACATTATGAAAAAATTTGCACTTTTATTAGTTCTTATCTTAACAATTTCTTGTTGTTTTGTTGCTTGCGAAGAACCAACAGGCACAAATTCAGCTACACCAACACCTACTGCTACCATTGAAGCAACGCCAACGGTAACCGTAACACCAACACCAACCCCTGAAGCAACGCCAACACCAACGGCAAAGCCAACTCCAACCCCAACTCCTGAACCTTCAGGCAATAAATTTAAATATAGAGGCATCACGTTAGTTTTGCCTAAGGGATATACCACAAGCGAAAATAGTGGAATTGTAATTGTCTATACTGATAAATATCCAACGAATGCAGACAATATTACACTTACTTTTTCAGGTAAAGATAGTATTAATAATCAACAGAAAAGTGTGTATGAATCATATTACAGCCAGATTCTTGAATCTTTCTCAGGTCTTAAAGTTTTTGAAAAAACCAAAACTAACGGCATTGATACGCTTATTATGAAGTACACAGCAACCACTAGCGGTATTGCTATGACACAGACTCAGTATGTTTATTTCTTGAAGAATGAAACCATAGTAGTAACTTTTACTGACGTTACAGGTAAGCATAATCAGGAATTCGCACAGATTATTAACAATATACAGTTTAACTAGGGTAATTTATGAAAAAATGTTCACGTTGTGGCAGTACCGTTTATGATGAACAAACCTGTCCGATATGTAAAAACGATATAACACTTGCAGATTATTTTGAAGGTAATATAGAAAAGTATGTTTATAATAAATACTTTTTTAAATACCTTTTAAACGAAGCTTGGTGTACCATTCTTGCTACCATATTGTTTTTTGTTTTGTTAAAATTTATGGGGCAAGCTTGGAAAGCGTCATTATTTTTAATAATCTTATGTTGGATAGACGTTATCTTTAAAAGGCAAATTTATATCTTTCGCGATAAGCATATCAGTATGGAAATTTTTGGTGTAGATTTTTGGAAATCACGTGATAAATTCTTTTTAAAAATAAGCAAATACTATATACCGATAATCGTCATATTAGTTATGATTTTTTTATGTATAGTGGAATCAAAATAAAAAACCGCCTTTTCAGGCGGTTTTTCTTTTATAATTCATATTTAATTGGCTTTCTATTTTTAAAGTAATATGCTTCAAAAACACCTAAAGAATTCAGCATTTCTTTTGCTTTAATAAATCCGTAAGATGCATTTTCACTTGCGTGGGCATCAGAGCCTAAGGTAAGCATTTTTCCACCCATATCAAGATAACGTTTTATAATCGTTTTATCAGGTAAAAAATCCTTAATGCCCGCCTTTAAAGCAGACGTGTTAATTTCTAATGCAATATTGTTTTTAATTATGTAATCTAAAATTAAGTTAATTTGTTCATTGTAGAGCGTGATGTCAACGTCTATATCAAATTTTGCCTTAAAATATCTTAAAGGAAGGGTTAAATGTGCTAAAATATCGCAGTCCATTTTAAGATTTTTTTGTACCCCTTTAAAATAAAGAAGAAGATAATCGTTAATTTCTTCCTTTGTATAGGTAGAAAAATCGGTGTTGTGTAAAAATAAAGAATTTTTAAAAAGCACGCTGTGGGTTGAACAAATAACAACGTCAGGCTGTAATCCTTTGATAAATCTGTTTGCAAATTTCAAATCCCAGCTTGCTTCACCAAATTCAATACCTTTAAGAATTTCAATATCGTTATTTTTAAGTTCGTCAATTTCCTTATGGCAGGATTTTATTGATTTAATAGCCTTTTTTGCTTGGTAATTGGGCATATCAAAATGATCCGTTATTGCAAAAATTTTAGCACCCATCTCTTTTTGTGCCTGCACCATATCTATCATAGGGCATTTTGAATCTGTAGAGTGGTTTGAGTGTGTATGCATATCAACGAACATTATTTTCACTTCCTTTTTTAACCAAAGAAATTATAAATCTTATTATATTAAATGTCAACTTGCTTAAAACAAAATTAAGTGATATACTAATAAAAAAATATAACAAGGTGGCAGTTATGCAAAAATTATCCAAACGATTAGACCGTTTTCAAACGGGAATCTTTGCTTCCTTAACGCATAAAAGGAACGAATTATTAAAGCAAAATAAAAAGGTGTATAACCTTTACGTTGGTACACCTGATTTTAAAATAAACGAAAATATTCGTGCAACAGTTTGTGAAGCAGCAAAGGACCCTGAAAATTATAAGTATTCTTTAATTGATTCTGTTGAAATGTTGCAGGCGGTTAAAGAATACTATAAAGTCCGTTATCAAACTGACATTGAAACTGATGAAATCTGTTCAGTAAACGGCTCACAGGACGGCATCGGTCATTTAGGCTTGGCTCTTTTGGATGAAGGCGATAAAGCGCTTTTGCCTGATCCTGGTTATCCTGTTTTTGAAGCAGGCGTGCTTTTAGCAGGTGGCGAAACTATATATTACCCCTTAAAAAAGGAAAACGGTTTCTTGCCCGATTTATCGGATATAAGCGAAGAAACTCTTAAACAAGTTAAGTATATGATAGTTTCATATCCGTCAAACCCCTGTGGCGCAGTTGCCAATAAGGAAATGTATATTGATTTAATTGAAAAAGCCAAAAAGTATGGTTTTTACATAATTAATGATAATGCATACAGCGATATTATTTTTGATGGTTTAGAAGGCTTTTCATTTTTAAGTATTCCTGGTGCAAGGGAAGTGGGTGTTGAGTTTTTCTCACTTTCCAAATCCTTTAACACAACAGGCGCAAGAATATCTTTTTGTATCGGCAACAAGGATATTGTAAACGGATTAAGGGTTATCCGTTCCCAGTATGATTTCGGTATGTTTACACCTATTCAAAAAGCCGCAATCCAAGCACTTAAAACACCAAGAACAGAAATTTTAAAACAATGCGCAGAATACCAAAAACGCCGTGATGCACTTTGTGGTGGATTAAGAAGAATAGGTTGGAACGTGCCAGATTCTAAAGGAACAATGTTCGTCTGGGCGCCAATACCCCAAAAATTTTCTTCTTCAATGGAATTCTGGAATGAATTAGTTGATAAAACAGGCGTTATCTGTACCCCCGGCACCGCCTTTGGTCCAATGGGTGAAGGCTACGTTCGTTTTGCTCTTGTTCTTCCACCTGAACAGTTAGAAGAAATTGTAGACGTTATTGATAAAAGCGGAATATTAAAATAAAGAAAGACGGAAAGATTTTTCCGTCTTTTATTTTTTATTCATCAATGCCCCAACGTTTACCATATCAACACCGTATTTATCCCGTATGTTATCTAAGGCATTTTCAAGATTTTCCTGTTTTTCTTTTTTGCCGTCATCAAAAAAGGAAAACTGCATAAAGCTATCACTTTCGTCTATTAAACCCGAACCGCCTAAGGTTATGGCACGCACAGGCTTGCCGTTATAGATTTCATAAAAAAGCTCGTAGCAAACGGAAAATATATCGTGCATTAAATTGGTTGAATCGTTTAACTGCCTTTGCCTTGAACAAATAGTAAAATCAGAATATTTTATCTGAATGTGCAAAACGGAGCATTTAAGCTTGTGTTTTTTCATTCTTAAATGAAGGCTGTCCGCAAGCGCCATAATGTTAATTTTAAATTCGTCTTCTGTTATCAGGTCTTTACTGAAAGTTTCCCCGTTAGAAATTGATTTAGGCATATTTTCCTTATATATATCTTCAACGGGGGAATCGTCTATTCCGCAAGCGTAATCGTAAAGCTGACCGCCTAATTTTCCAAGATGCTTTATGATTATGCTTTTATTACTTTGGGCAAGATCACCGATAGTAAAAATGTTTAATTTGTTTAATTCTGTTGTGGCACTTTTTCCTGCGTATAAAAGGTTTTCCACCTTCATTGGCCAAACAAGACTTTTAAAATTTTCGCGATTTATTACCGTTACCGCATCAGGCTTTTTATAATCACTGCCAAGCTTTGCAAAAACCTTATTAAAGGAAACGCCGATAGAACAGGTTATGCCTATCTCATCTTTAAAACGGTTTCTTATTTTGTTGGCAATATCAATGCCTGTTCCAAAAAGGCGTTGGCTTCCCGTTACGTCAAGCCAGGATTCGTCAATACCAAAAGGCTCAACCATATCCGTAAAATCCTTATAAATATCGTTGCACTTTTTTGATATTTCCTCGTAAAAATCGTGGTGGGGCGGAACAAGAACTAAATTAGGGCACTTTCTTTTTGCCTGATAAATTGTTTCCGCAGTTTTAATGTCGTACTTTTTCGCAAGCTCGTTTTTTGCTAAAATTATGCCGTGCCTGTTTTCAGGATTACCGCAAACTGCCATAGGAACGTCTTTTAATTTAGGGTTTAAAAGGGTTTCGCAGGAAGCAAAAAAGCCGTTGCAGTCAGAATGTAAAATAACTCTGTCCATTATTTATAACAAGCAACAATCTTTGCAAAATAAAGCCTGTGCATATCGCCTGTTGAATACCATTTTTCCTGTGTTTCTTTATCTAAATCTTCTTTCTTTAAATCAGTAAAAGAAAGAATCTTACATTCATAATAAATATCGCAACCGGCAATTACAGGGGTATTGATTTCTTTTGCATCTTTTAATTTTAAATCAGCCTTTTTAAATTTATCTTCATCTCTGCCTGAAACCGTTCCGCAAATTTTTAATGCTTCGTCAAACTGATTGTTTGTTGGAACGCTGATAGTAAATTCATTACTGTTCTTTAAAAATTCAAAGGTGTATCTTGAATGGCGGATAGGCGCAATAAAGATTTCCTGTCCCCAATATTGACTTAATGAACCCCAACCGATAGTCATTGTGTTCACCTTGTCCCCGTCTTTAACTGTAAAAAATACGCCCTTTCCTGATAATTGTTCAAGGGTCGCTTTTGAAAATTCACCAAAATTATACATAAATTAAAACTCCTTTTAATATTATTGTAGCAATATTATATATAAATTCAATCGTAATAGCAAGAATTTTATATCACAAAATTTCTTTTTTACACATATTAAATAATAGTACCATAAAAGGAGGTTTTTTATGCCAAACATATTTTTATCACCGTCTTTGCAACCTTTTAATCTCTATGTAAACGGAGGTAACGAAGCACAGATTATGGGGTATCTTGCCGATGCCTTAGAGCCTTACTTAACTGTAAACAATATAACCTATACACGTTCCCGAATGCCAAACACGTTGCAAAATGCAGTAAACACTTCAAACCAAGGCAATTACGATTTGCACCTTGCCCTTCATTCAAATGCTTCACCTGAGGGCAGGGAAGGTGAATTCCGCGGAATACAAGGGTATTATTACCCAACAAGCACCCAAGGAAAACGCGCCGCGCAGGATTTAGTTGATGCCCTTAAACCGATCTATCCGTTGCCTGACCTTGTCTATACCGTTCCTTCAACCACGATTTTTGAACTGCGAAGAACAAAAGCCCCTGCAGTTTTAATGGAAATCGGCTATCACGATAACTTGGAAGACGCTACCTGGATAAAAGCCAATATACAAAATATAGCTTCTGCACTTGCAAAAGGCTTAACCACTTACTTTAATCTTCCCTTTAAGGAAGTCTGCACACAGATAGGTAATAATATCAATTCTGCAAGTAATGTCCGTAATAATGCATATATAAGCATACGAACAAATGACGGTAGTCTGCTAAATATCCGCTCTCAGCCTAACACACAAAGCGAAATTTTAGGTCAGATTCCATCAGGTCAAAAGGCTCTGTTATTAGAAAAGCTTAATAACGGCTGGGCAAAAATAAGGTATAACACCATTGAAGGCTATTCCTTTGGCGATTATCTTTTTGTGTGCCAGGAAAGCGGTGATAGGGTAGCGCGGGTAAACACCGATGGCGGTAATCTTAATTTAAGGGCGCAACCAAATCTTAATGCAAATATTATCGGCAGAATACCAAACAACGCAACCGTAACTGTTTTACAGCAGGCAGGCGCCTGGTATAAAGTAAGTTATATGGGTGCTCAAGGATATGTTTTAGGTGATTTTCTTTCCTTTTAATTCACATAGCAAAACTTTAATGCATAAGATATAAATGTACAAAAGGAAATATAATATTTTTAAAAAGGAGGATAATATATGTCGTTTTACTCATACAGAAACAGCGAAAACGAGGTTTGCCCCGGCAGAATTAACGGCGATTCTTTAAACGGGCTTACCGAAAGAGTATGCATACAAGTAAAAAAGATATACGATTCCTGTATGCAACAGGAACAGCTTGATAACATAAGTGTCCGTTTAACTGACATCTGCCCGGGCAACGTAAAATTTGAAGCACCCGTAACCTTTATCAGTTGCCGTTCTACATCCACTAAAGGAAGGGTAAGGGATTTAACCATTGACCGCATTTGCGATCGCCCTAATTTTGCGCGTGTAAAGTGTAAGATTGATATTCCCGTAGAAATTCTTTTTGAAGATAACTGCGGTAGGGAAGGCAGCGGCAGGGGTGTAATCACCGTTTGTAAAGACGTTGTGCTTTTCGTTCCCGATGAATCCATTATTCCTTACGAAGTGGATAATATTGTAAGCGCCATCTGTGTTCTTGGCTGTTACAGTGGCGAAAACACCTTCTGCCTTACAGCCTGCGTAACGGTAATACTTAAAATTGTTGCCGAAGTTGAATTACTTGTTCCCGCTTACGGTTTTTGCAGAATCCCTCCTTGCGAAGAATTTGCAAGCGAAGTGTGTGATGAGTTCTTTAACCTGCCTATTTTCCCGCCTGCAATTAACGATTGTTGTTGCAATTAAATTTTTAAGCGCCGATTTTTCGGCGCTTTTTTGTTTTAATAAATAAATTCGTATTGACAATGCACTTTAAAAATAGTAGAATTAGTTAAAATAAATTTAATTGACGAAAGGATTTTATTATGAAAAAATTATTAGTTCTTGCATTAACTATCGTACTTGCTTTTTCCTTTGTGGCTTGCGGTGAAGAACCTGCAACCAATGGTGGCGGTGGCGGTGCAAAAAATGACCCAACACCCCTTGATATTACAAAAAAGGAAGCTTACGTAGGCTCTTGGTCAAAAGAAAATACAACTGATTCTCCATTTAGTATGAATATTACACTTAATGCAGACGGCACAGGTAAAATGGGCAAAAACACAGATGTTGCCTGGACCTTTGATGAAACTGCTAAACAAATCACCATCGTTCTTAAATATTCAGATGGAACAGAAAGTGAAGCAAGCACCGCTTCTTTACAGCAAGATGGTAAACTTTGCTGGAAATATGATTTTAACGTTAAAACCTCAACAGGTGAAATGATTGAAGTTGAACAGGTTGTTTTTGAACGCAAATAATAAAAAAACAAAAGCAGGCTTTTTTAAGCCTGTTTTTTTGTTTTTAATTGCATATACTATTTTTAAGGTGATAGTATGTTTTTAAAAATAAAAGAATATTTTTTTATAATCTTCGGTGCATTTTTTCTTAGCTTGGGGTTAAATGTTTTTCTTGTTCCCCAAAAACTTTCAACAGGTGGAATAGGCACAATAGCAACGGTGTTAAAGCATCTTTTTAACGTGCCCTTATCTTTAACCAATATTATTTTAAACGGCATTTTATTTTTGTTTGGCGTTAAAATTTTAGGCAAAAAAGCGTTAATTAAAACCGTGCTTGGTATAGTCAGCCTTTCACTTTTTTTAGAAATAACGGCTTTTATTCCAACGTATAGTGAAGATATGCTTGCTTCTTGTGTTTTAGGCGGAATATTGGTTGGCGTTGGCTTAGGTCTTGTTATTCGGCAGGGCGCGTCAACAGGCGGAAGCGATTTTTTAGCGTTAATGCTTTATAAATATTTTCCGCATATTTCAATGGCAAAAATAATTTTAACGGTAGATTTAATTATCGTTGGCATTTCCGCTTTAATATTTAAAAGCGTAACTGTTGGCGTTTATTCTTTTGTTTCCCTGTTTATTTCATCAAAAATAACCGATGGTATTTTGCTTATTGGCGATAGGGCAAAAACCCTTTTTGTTTTATCACAAAAAAGCGAGGAAATCGCAACGGGTATTATGCAAAATTTTCACCGTGGCGTTACAGGAATACAGGCAAAAGGAATGTATAAAAACGAAAAAAGTACAATGCTTCTTTCAGCGGTCAGCCCAAAAGAAGTTCCGATGATTGTAAATTATATTAAAAAACGAGATGAAAAAGCGTTTATTATAATAAACGATGCCCACGAAATCTGGGGCGAGGGTTTTAAGGGAAATGGTTAATTTCGTTAAAAACCCTTGACATAACAATATTGGTGTGATAATATTTATTTTAATAAATATGCAGGATAAATTACGTCCTGTCCCATATATTTGTGGGATAGGATTTTTATTTTTAAGGTGATTTTGATGAAAACAAAGCGATGGCGTAAGTTCTTTTGATTTTTAATATGAAAAAGAATTTTTAAGGAGAAATTAATAATGAAATTTAACGAAATAGATTTTGATACATATTTTAAAAAATATCCCGATGATAAAGGCTTTTTTGGTAAATACGGCGGCGCTTACGTAAGCGATGAATTAAAAAAAGCTATGAAAGAAATTACCGAAGCCTACTTTACCATCTGCAAATCCACAAAGTTTATTAACGAGCTTCGTCAGATCCGCAGGGATTTTCAGGGCAGACCAACTCCCATTTCCCATTTAGAAAGGCTTTCAACATCCTTAGGCAACGTTCAGCTTTACGTTAAGCGTGAAGACCTTAACCATACAGGCGCACATAAACTTAATCACTGTATGGGTGAAGCGCTTTTGGCTAAATATATGGGCAAAAAGAAAGTTATTGCAGAAACAGGCGCAGGTCAGCACGGTGTTGCTCTTGCTACTGCCGCCGCATACTTTGTTTTAGAGTGCGATATTTATATGGGTTCTGTTGATATTAAAAAACAGGCGCCAAACGTTGCAAGAATGAAGATTTTAGGCGCAAACGTTATTGAGGTTACTCACGGCCTTGCTACCTTAAAGGAAGCAGTTGACGCCGCTTTTGATGCTTACTGCAAGGAATATAAAGATGCCATTTACTGCATCGGTTCAGTTTTAGGACCGCATCCATTTCCTATGATGGTTCGCGATTTCCAAAGCGTTGTTGGTATTGAAGCAAGGGAACAGTTCGTTTCAATGACGGGCGAATTGCCTGATGCAGTTGTTGCCTGTGTTGGCGGTGGCTCAAACTCAATGGGAATGTTTGCAGGCTTCTTAAACGATCCTGTTGAACTTTACGGTGTTGAACCGTTAGGCAGGGGCGAAAAGTTAGGCGATCACGCCGCAAGCTTAAAGTATGGAACAGAGGGCATTATGCACGGCTTTAACAGTATTATGTTAAAGGATGCAAACGGTGAGCCTGCTCCCGTTTATTCTGTTGCAAGCGGTCTTGATTATCCTTCCTCAGGTCCTGAACACGCTTTCTTACACGATTTAGGCAGAGTTAAGTATGACGTTATCAATGACGATGAAACCATTGATGCATTCTTCACTCTTTCTCGTTTAGAAGGTATTATTCCCGCTATTGAAAGCGCCCACGCAGTTGCATACGGTATGAAGCTTGCCAAAACAATGGGTAAAGGTTCAGTCTTAATTAACCTTTCAGGCCGTGGCGATAAGGATATGGATTATATCATTGAAAAATATGGCATAAGATAATTGTTGACCTAATGATTTTGTTGTGATACAATACTATCATATTTGTGAAAGGAGAATGTTTATATATGAAAACGACATACTCTGCACCAGAAATTCAAATACTTACCATTAAGTCTGAAGATGTTGTTACAGCAAGCTCAGGCGGTATAGTAAATCTTCCTTTTGATCCTTTTGATTAATTAAATTAAGCCCCGTTTTAACGGGGCTTTTTAATTTGACTTTTTTTATACATAAATATATAATATCAATATATATATTTAATGGAGAAAACAAATGTTTAAAAAACTTATCGGCACTAAACAATTTTATAAAACCGTTATTTCCTTAATGGTTCCGATTATGATACAAAACGGCATAATGCAGTTTGTAAATATGTTAGATAACATTATGGTAGGCAGGCTTGGTACGGTAGAAATGTCAGGCGTTTCTATTGCCAATCAGCTTATATTTGTATTTAACCTTTGTATTTTCGGTGCAGTTTCAGGCGCAGGAATATTCGGTGCCCAGTATGCAGGCAAAAAGGATGATGAAGGCGTCCGTTTTACTTTCCGCTTTAAACTTATTTTTTGCTTTTTGATTTCTTTAATCGGTATTTTTCTATTTCTTCTTTTTAACGAGCCTTTGTTAAAAGGATATTTAACAGGTGAAGGCAGTCCTGAAGATGCAATTTTAACCCTTAATTACGCAAAAGAATATCTTTTTATAATGCTTATCGGTCTTATTCCTGCATCCTTGGTACAAGGCTATTCAAGTACGTTAAGGGAAACCGGCAAACCCAAAGTACCAATGTACGCAGGTATTGTGGCAGTTTTAGTTAATCTTACGTTAAACTATATTTTAATATTCGGTCACTGTGGTGCACCGCGCCTTGGCGTTAATGGTGCGGCAATTGCAACAGTAATTTCAAGGTTTGTAGAGCTTTTCTTTATTGCTGTTTGGACAAGAGTGCACGAAAGTGAAAACCGTTTTATTATCGGTGCATACAAAAGCCTTTTTGTTCCCCTTTCTTTAATTAAACAGATTTCCATAAAGGGCATACCGTTAATGCTTAACGAAACTCTTTGGGCAGCAGGTATGGCATTTTTAACACAAAGATATTCAGTTCGCGGGTTAGACGTTGTTGCAGGTGTAAACATTTCTTCAACCTTCTTTAACGTTTTCTCAGTTGCCTTTATGGCTGTAGGTGCGGCTATCGGTATTATTTTAGGTCAGCTTCTTGGCGCAAATAAAACAAAGGAAGCTCACGAAGCAAGCTATAAGTTAATTGCATTTTCAGTATTTATCAGCTTGATAGTTGCAACAGCGTATTTTATTTGTTCAAGCTTTATTCCTATGTTCTACGAAACTACTGATTCCGTAAAATCACTTGCATCTGATTTAATGAAAATAACTGCAATTGCTATGCCTGTTGATGCTTTTGCAAACGCAACGTATTTTACTTTAAGGTCAGGCGGCAAAAGCTTTATTACCTTCTTGTTTGATAGCGGTTTCGTTTGGGCAATATGCGTGCCTGTAATATTTATTTTAAGTCAGTTTACTACGCTTCCTATTTTGCCTCTTTATTTTATCGGGCAAATGCTCTCCGTTCTTAAATGTATCATTGGCGGAATTTTCGTTAAAAAAGGCGTATGGGTTAAAAATATCGTATAAAAAGGTAAAACTATGGATATATGGCAAAAACTTAAAAGGGAAAACCGCCCGATACTACTTTACGGTATGGGTTTAGGCGCAGAGCTTATGCTAAACGCCTTAAACGAGTATTCAATTACTCCGGCAGGCTTTTTTGCAAGCGACGGTTTTGTCCGCGGTCACTATTTTAAAGGCAAAAAGGTGCTTACTTTTAAAGAAGCAAAGGAACTTTACCCCGATATGATTGTGCTGGTTTCCTTTGGTACGCAAAGGCAGGAGGTTATTGATAATATACTTTCTTTAAACGTGCCAACCTACGCCCCCGAAAACCCTGTGGTTGAAGGTCCTTTGTTTACTTATGAGTTTGCAAAGAAAAATAAAGAAAAAATTGAATATGCGTACTCACTTTTAAGTGACGAACAATCCAAAAAGGTTTTTAAGGAAATCATTGAGTATAAGTTAGACGGTGAAATCCATCACTTAATAAACGCTGAAACAAGCGAAGATGAGATGATAAATCTCTTTAACTTAAATAATACTGAAACCTACTTGGATCTTGGTGCTTATAACGGTGATACAGTGCTTAAATTTGCAAATAAAGTTCAAGGTTATAACAGTATCTGTGCGTTAGAGCCTGATATAAAAAACTATAATAAATTAGTAAAAAACACACAGCACTTAAATAATATTACCTGTTTAAATAAAGCGGTAAGCGAAAAAACAGGTGAAATGCTCTTTGCACAAAAGGGTGGCAGAAATTCCCGCAAAGGCGGTGAAACACCAATAGAATGTGTTTCGGTTGACAGCTTAAAAACTGATTTTTCCTTTATTAAAATGGATGTTGAAGGTCAGGAAGCAGCGGCAATTCTTGGTGCAAAAAACCAAATTAAAAACGGTGCAAAAATGCTTGTTTCTGCTTATCACAGAAGTGAAGATATTTTTGAAATTCCCTTGCTTGTTCGTAGCATAAACCCTAATTACAAGGTATATTTAAGGCATTTAAAATATATTCCTGCCTGGGATACAAACTACTGTTTTATTTAAAAAAATAATAGTTCTTGCAAACAAATAAAAAAAGCAGTATAATATTATCAATATTTATTCTATATATGGAGGATTTTATGAAGGTTACAAAAACCAAATTAGACGGCGTTTTGATCTTAGAGCCTGACGTGTTCGGCGATCATCGCGGTTGGTTTATGGAAAGCTGGTCCAAAAAGAAGTACGAAGACGTTGGCATTAACGTTGAATTTGTGCAGGATAACGAAAGCTTTACTGCAAAAAAAGGTACTTTAAGGGGTATTCATTTTCAGCAGGCACCCTTTGCCCAATCAAAGCTTGTGCGCGTAGTTCAGGGCGCAGTGCTTGATATTGCGGTAGATTTAAGAAAAAATTCACCAACCTATTTACAGTGGGTTGCAGTTGAATTATCAAGTGAAAATAAAAAGCAGTTTTTCATTCCCCAAGGGTTTGGCCACGGCTTCTTAACACTTACTGATAACGTTCAGTTTGTGTATAAATGCGATAACTTCTATTCAAAAGAACACGACCGTTCCATTCGTTTTGATGATGAAGAAATCGGTGTTAATTGGGGTGTAACAGATCCTATCGTTTCCGAAAAGGATATGAACGCACCAAAAGTTAAAGATAGCGATTGTAATTTTACATATAAAGGAGAATAATTTATGACAATTATCGTTACAGGCGGCGCCGGATTTATCGGCAGCAATTTCGTTTACTATCAGTTAAAAAATCATCCTGAGGACAGAATAGTTTGTCTTGACGCTTTAACTTACGCAGGCAACCTTCAAACTCTTGATGAAGCTATGAAAAATGAAAATTTCCGTTTCGTAAAAGGCGATATTGCCGATAGGGAATGTGTTTTTAAGCTTTTTGAAGAAGAAAAGCCTGATATTATCGTAAACTTTGCGGCAGAAAGCCACGTTGACCGTTCTATTGAAAATCCTGAAATTTTCCTTCGTACCAACATTTTAGGTACACAGGTTTTAATGGATGCTTGCCGTAAGTACGGTATTAAGCGTTACCATCAGGTTTCAACTGACGAAGTTTACGGTGATCTTCCACTTGACAGACCCGAACTTTTCTTTACAGAAGATACACCAATCCACACTTCAAGCCCATATTCCGCATCAAAAGCAGCGGCAGATTTATTGGTACTTGCATATCACCGTACCTTTAAACTTCCCGTTTCAATTACCCGTTGCTCAAATAACTACGGTCCTTATCATTTCCCCGAAAAACTTATTCCATTGATTATTTCAAGGGCTTTGGCTGATGAAAGCCTTCCTGTTTACGGCACAGGTGAAAACGTTCGCGATTGGCTTTACGTTGAAGACCATTGCTCCGCTATTGACCTTGTTATCCGCAAGGGCAGAGTTGGTGAAGTTTATAATATCGGCGGACATAACGAAAGAACAAACCTTCAGGTTGTAAAAACAATTCTTAAAGAACTTGATAAGCCTGAAAGTCTTATTACTTATGTTCTTGACCGTCCTGGCCACGATATGCGTTATGCTATTGACCCAACAAAGATTCATAATGAACTTGGCTGGCTTCCGGCAACCAAGTTTGATGACGGTATTAAAAAGACGGTTGAATGGTATCTTGATAATAAAGCCTGGTGGGAAAACATCTTAAAGGGCGATTATCAGAATTATTATGAAAGAATGTATTCAAAGAGGTAAAAAATGAAGGTACTTGTTACCGGTGTTAAAGGTCAGCTTGGTTATGACGTTGTTAAACAGTTAAATAAACAAAATATTGATTGCCTTGGCGTTGATATTGACGATTTTGATTTAACAAATGAAGCACAGGTTGATAAATGTATTAGCTTATATAATCCTGACGTTATTGTTCACTGCGCCGCTTTTACCGCAGTTGATAGGGCAGAAGAAGATAAAGAACTCTGCCATAAGGTAAACGTTCTTGGCACAAAAAATATTGTAAACGTTGCTAAAAAACTTAACGCAAAGCTTATCTATATAAGCACCGATTACGTTTTTGAAGGTAACGGCGAAAATTTCTATCAGCCAACGGATAAAAAGAATCCGCAGTCTTACTACGGATTAACAAAATCTTTGGGTGAAGATGAAGTTACAAGCGCCCTTACAAAATACTTTATCGTGCGTATTTCCTGGGTATTTGGTATTAACGGCAATAATTTTGTTAAAACTATGCTTAGATTAGGAACAGACAGAGAAGAACTTAATGTAGTTTCTGATCAGATAGGTTCGCCAACTTATACTTTTGATTTAGCTTATCTTCTTGTTGAAATGGCAAAAAGTGAAAAGTACGGTATTTACCACGCTACAAACGAAGGCGTTTGTTCCTGGGCAGATTTTGCAAAAGAAATTATGCTTTTAGGCAACAGAAACTGTAAGATAAACTATATTACAAGCGATCAGTATCCGCAAAAAGCAGTCAGACCAAAAAATTCCCGTATGTCAAAGGCAAAACTTACGGAAAACGGATTTATGCTTTTGCCCACTTGGCAGGATGCATTAAAAAGGTATATTAACGAATTAAAAGAAGCAAATATGCTTTAAAAGGTGAAAAAACTATGGGATGCACACATAACTGTTCCACTTGTTCATCAAACTGTTCAAGTAAAAGTAAAGAAAGCTTTATTGAAGAAGCACACAAATTAAGTAACATTAAAAAAGTAATCGGCGTTGTTTCAGGCAAGGGCGGTGTAGGTAAATCATTTGTAACCTCGCTTTTAGCTTGCGAAATGAATAAGCGCGGTTTTCACAGCGCAATTTTAGATGCTGATATTACAGGTCCATCTATTCCAAAAGCATTTGGTATTCACGAAAAAGCAACAGGCACAGAAGATGGCATTATTCCTGCAAAAAGCGATACGGGTATTGATATTATGTCAGTAAACCTTATGCTCCAAAACGAAACCGACCCTGTTGTTTGGCGCGGCCCCGTTATTGCAGGTGCAGTTAAACAGTTCTGGACTGACGTTATCTGGGATAACGTAGATTATATGTTTGTTGATATGCCCCCCGGAACAGGTGACGTTCCATTAACCGTATTTCAATCCTTACCGCTTGATGGCATCGTTATTGTAACAAGCCCCCAGGACCTTGTTTCAATGATCGTTGAAAAAGCAGTTAATATGGCAAAAATGATGGATGTTAAAGTGCTTGGCATCGTTGAAAATATGGCATATTTCGTTTGTGATCAGTGTGATAAAAAACATTATATTTTTGGTGAAACCAAGGCTGAAGATATTGCAAAGAACTTTGATATTAAATCTTTTGCAACACTTCCCATTAAGCCTGAAAATGCCCGTAAGGTTGATAATGGCTTGGTTGAAGAAATTGATTCATCAGATTTAAAAATGATTGCTGACGTTATTCAGGAAATTTAGTATGTTTAATGCTGAAAAAATAAAAAAAATAACCAATTTAACAGATGTTTTGGTGTTGGAGGAAGTTGATTCCACCAACACCTTTTTAAAAAATTGCGCATTTAATAAAGAGCAGGGCGCCCTTGTAATTGCAAAAAGCCAGACGAAAGGCAGGGGCAGGCTTTCAAGAACGTTCTTTTCCGAAAAAAACGGACTGTATATGAGCTTTTTGTTAAAACCCCAAGGCAAAGATATTTCAAAAGTTACGCCTATTGCCGCAGTTGCAGTTTTCAGGGCAATAAAAAAATATACTGAATTTTCGCCTCAAATTAAATGGGTAAACGATATTTTTGTAAACGGATTAAAGGTTTCGGGCATATTAACCGAAGCAGTTTTTTCGGGCAAAGATATTGAATATCTTGTTGTGGGGATAGGTGTAAACCTTGTTAAACCGCAAAATGATTTCAACGAAGAAATTAAAAATATTGCAGGGTATCTATTTGAAGAAAAAATTTCTTTTGCAAACGAATTTGTAGGCGAAATTATTAAGCAGTTTTTTGATATGTATTCCAACGGCGGATTTTTAGATGATTACCGTAATAATTCGCTTTTAACAGGAAAAACTGTAAAATATATTAAAGATGGGGCAGAATACAGCGGTAAGGTTATAGGTATAGATGAAAACTGCAACCTTATAGTTGATAATAATGGTAAACAAGAGCTTCTTTTTACAGGCGAAGTAACTATCAGAGAATTTTAAATTCTAATTAAATTTTAAATTTTTGTGTACAATTAAAAGAATTGTTGACAAAGTAAAAAAAAGCCTATATAATTTAAGAGAAGTAAATTAACTTTACATAATTTAGGAGGATTTAGTAATGAAAACTTTAAAGAAAATCGTTTTACTTGCACTTGCAGTAATAATGGTATTTTCAATGGTAGCTTGTAATGAAAAACCACAGAACACAGATGGTCCTACTGGCGATCCTACACCAAAGCCCACACCTGCATTACTTATTTGTGATGTTGATGCAACACAGCTTAACAACTACTTTGTAAAATACACAGTTACAGAACCCGATGCTGATGGCACAACCAAGTCAACAACTTACGTTGAAGTTAGTTATTCAGGCATTATCTTAACAAGTGTTGATGGCGGTCAGACTTATACCATTTCTGCAACAGGTCAGTCATGCTTCACAGTTACTAGTACAAATCTTGATGCAAGCCTTTTCTCAAGACACTTGCTCTATTCAAAGGATCAGCTTGAAAATCAGGGTACCGAAAACGTTGCTGGTGTTGATTGCACACATTATTTCTTCAAAAATGGTCTTTTCAAATATCATTTTTACGTTGATGAATCCTTTGGTTCAACCGGTATGACTCTTAAGTTCGTTGATGAACAGATGGATCACATGGGCAACCAGAAGACAAAAACAATCGTTGTTGATGAACTTAAGTTTGACGTAATTAACAAACAGGATGGTTACAGCTTTGATAGCTTCAACCTCATTACTCCTGAAGAACCTACAGCATAATTACAAATAAAATTAAAAGACTTCTGTTAAAAACAGAGGTCTTTTTTCTTTGCAAATATTGACAATACTATATATAATTTTGTATAATAAACATAATATAATTATTAAAAGGAAGTGTAAAAATGGATCAAAAATACGAAGCGTTGTTTACCCCTTGGAAGATAGGCAACGTAGAAATCAAAAACAGAATAGTTCTTTGCCCAATGGGTGGCACAAGCCTGTTTGGTTGGATGGAACACACAGGTAACCACTTTGATAAAGAAGCGGCAAAGTTCTTTTTAGAAAAGGCACAAAATAACGTTGGTCTGATTATTCCCGGTATTGCACCGATTAAAAGTACCTTTATGAATCAATGGCTTTATCAGAACAAAAAAATGTTCAAGGATTTAAAGGAATTTATGGATGAAATCCATAAAACAGGCGCCAAACTTTTTGTTCAGATTACAGCAGGTATGGGCAGAAGCTGGGCAATTCCCACACCATTAGTTATGATACATAATACCCCTATTGTCCGCGATATTATTAAGCCTATTATAAACGTTCCTTATCAGTCAGCAAGCCCAAGTGAATTACCTTCAAGATGGTCTGATAAAGTAACTACACGTGCAATAACCGTTAAAGAAATTGAAGAAATCGTTGATGCCTTTGCAAAAACTGCAAAACTCTTGCAGGAAGCAGGGGTTGACGGTGTTGAGGTTCACGCCGTTCACGAAGGCTATCTTTTAGATCAGTTTACACTTAATTATACAAATAAAAGAACGGATAACTACGGTGGCAGTTTTGAAAACCGTTACCGCTTTGCAACAGATATCGTTAAGGCTATTAAGGATGCCTGCGGTAAGGATTATCCTGTATCTTTGCGCTATTCAGTTCGTTCCTACGTTAAGGATTTGTGCGTAGGTGCAGTTCCCGGTGAAGAATTTACCGAAATCGGTCGCGATATGGAAGAAAGCGAAAAGGCGGCAAAATATCTTCAGAATGCAGGCTACGATATGCTTAACTGCGATAACGGAACCTACGATTCTTGGTATTGGGCTCATCCACCAATGTATATGCCCCTGAACTGTAATTTAGATGACGTTGCACACATTAAAAAATACGTTGATATTCCCGTTGTTTGCGCAGGCAGAATGGAAGCCGATGTTGGTGCAAAAGCGGTTCAGGAAGGTCTTATTGACGGTGTTGGTATTGCAAGGCAGTTCCTTGCAGATGCTTCCTGGGTAACAAAGTTAATTGAAGATAGGTTAGAAGATATCCGCCCCTGTATCTGTTGTCATAACGCTTGCTTTAATATGGCGCACTATAAAGGTGTTGCCAATGCACAAAGCATTTACGATGCAAGCCATATTGGCCGTTGCGCCCTTGACCCACAGGTAATGCAGTCAGATAAATATAAGATTGTTCCCGCTAAAAAGAAAAAGAATATTGCAATTATCGGTGGCGGTATCGGCGGTATGGAAGCAGCTATCGTTTGCGCAAAACGTGGTCACAACGTAACAATTTATGAAAAATCAGATAAATTAGGCGGTGTGTTTATTGCAGCCGCAGCACCTTCCTTTAAAGAAAAGGATAAAGAGTTAATCGCTTGGTACAGGCGTGAAATTACTAAATATCCTATTCAGGTTAAACTTAATTCAGAGGTAACTGATGCAAGCGCCTTAGGTGCTGACGAAGTTATTATCGCAACAGGCGCAAAACCAATTATTCCTAATATTCCAGGTGTTGAAACAGGGGTAGAAGCCATTGATTACCTTCTTCAAAATAAAACGGTAGGGGAAAACGTTGTTGTTGTAGGCGGCGGTCTTACAGGTTGCGAAATCGCTTATGATTTATACCTTCAGGGCAAAAAGCCTGTTATCGTTGAAATGAAAAATGATTTAATTGTGTCCGATAAAATCTGCCTTGCAAACACAAGCTTCTTACGTGATTTCTTTAATGCTAATAAAGTTCCCGTTTATCTTGAAAGCAAGGTACAGAAGATTAACGAAAACACCGTAGAAATTCTTTTAAAAGACGGCACGGTTAAGGAAATCCAAAAGGATGACGTTATCCTTTCAGTTGGCTATAAGCCTGCGCCCATTTCCAAAAAGAAAGGCAACGTACATATTATTGGCGATGCTTCAAAGGTTGGCAGTCTTCGCACTGTTATCTGGCAGGCTTGGGACGTTGCTATGAAGCTTTAATAAGGGGGTAACACAAAATGAAATTAACAAAAGCGCAACAACAAATTTTAGATGGCGAAAAGGGTAAAACCTTACAAAAAGTAATGGAAACCCTTGTTCGTTACGGTGAACTTTTCGGTGCAACAAAGCTTGTGCCTGTTACAAGCAAATATAATCACCTTGTAACGTCTTTTGGTCTTAAAGCATTAGGTCCTGTTTATGATTTAATGGATAAATTGATTGAAGAAGGCGCAGTTTCCAAACAACAGTTTTCCTGCGATCCAAGACCGCTTGATAAAAACGTACCTGCTTCCTTTTTACAGAATTTTATATTTAATAACTTTATGTATTCACGTCAGGATTTTTATGAAGGTCAGCTTCAAAAACTTGGCTTAATGGATAAGGATGCCTTTACCTGCACTTGTTATATGGATGAGGTTGGCAACAAACCACAAAAGGGCGAAGTGCTTTCCTGGGCAGAATCTTCTGCAGTAGTTTATGCAAACTCTGTTCTCGGTGCAAGATGTAACCGTAATTCAGGTATTATGGATATTATGGGCTCAATTTTAGGTTATGTTCCATACTTTGGTCTTTTAACCGATAAAGGCAGAAAAGCAAGCTGGATTATTGAAATCAAAACCACAAAAAAGCCCGAAGCACAGCTTTTAGGCTCTGCAATCGGTATGAAGGTTATGGAAGCCGTTCCATACATTAAAGGGCTTGATAAATGGCTTGGAACAGAGCTTGATGATGCAACAAGAACATACTTAAAGGATTTTGGTGCCGCAACTGCTTCAAACGGCGCAGTAGGTCTTTATCATATTGAAAACCTTACCCCCGAAGCCAAAGAGTTGGGCGAAAGCTTAATCAATAAAAAAGCACAGGTTTACGTTATTGATGATGAAGAATTAAAAAGGGTAAAAGATAACTACCCAATGATGTGGAAGAATGCCGATGCAAAACCAAAACTTTGCTTTATCGGTTGCCCACACATGAGCTTAGAGCAGTTAAAAACCTGGACAGATAACGTAGAAAACGCTTTAAAGGAAAGCGGAAATAAAAAGGTTATCGTTCCAACGGTGTTTACTGCATCACCTCAGGTTTTAAAAGAGTTTGAAAAAACCGATTACGCAAAAAGATTAAAGGAAACAGGCGTAATTACCTCGTATATCTGCCCGCTTATGTATATGAACAACCCATTAAGCGGTAAGATGCCTGTAATTACTTCAAGTAACAAGTTGCGCACTTATACCACTGCAAGATATTATACTGATGAAGAAATTCTTGTTCAGATAACCAAAGGAGGCAAAAAGTAATGAAACAGTTTAAAGGTAGGGTTGTAACCCCAGGTAAATTAAAAGCAGAAGCTCTTGTTTCTCACTTTGGTCTTAACACACTTGCTTCCTTCCAAAAAGCGTTGCAGTTCGGTGATAAAGATGCAACCTGCGGTGATCAGAACAACCCTGATTTATTCGGTCACAAAATGGCAGGAAAAGCGCTTTGCTTACCGCAAACTATTGGCTCAACCACAGGCGGTCTTGTTTTATACTGTGCTTGTTCAATGAAGCGTCAGCCTGCTTGCTTGCTCTTTTCACTTCCCATTGATTCTTTGGCAGGTGCAGGTGCAATTTTAGCAGACGTTTGGCTTGAAGATGAAGGCTCAAATATGCCTGTAATTGATTCTTTGGGCGAAGAATTCCTTGAATACGTTAAAACGGGAATGACCGTTTCTATTGAAGAAGACGGCACAGTAACCGTTGAATAATTAAAAACATAATAAAAAAGCCGTTTTATTAAAACGGCTTTTTGTTTTATTGATTGACAAAATATGCATATAGATTGTATAATTTATGTAGAAGATTTTTTTCTTTTTAATTTTTACAGGAGAGTGCTTTATGGAAAAGGTAACCGAAATTTTTGCATCAAACGTGTTTAATGATGACGTAATGCGCAAAATGCTTTCAAAGGAAGTTTATGATGCGCTTCAATGGACAACTAAGCACGGCCACCGTTTAGACATCAGCATTGCAAATGAAATCGCAACGGCTATGAAAGAATGGGCTATTGAAAAGGGCGCAACCCACTATACCCATTGGTTCCAGCCTATGACGGGTATTACCGCCGAAAAGCACGATAGCTTTATTTCACCCGCAGGTGAAGGTAAAGTAATTATGGATTTTTCAGGTAAGGAGCTTATTAAGGGTGAATCCGATGCATCAAGCTTCCCCAACGGTGGCTTACGCGCTACCTTTGAAGCAAGGGGCTATACTGCTTGGGATCCCACAAGCTATGCCTTTATTAAAGATGGGGTTTTGTGTATCCCCACAGCATTCTGTTCCTTTGGCGGACAGGCTTTAGATAAAAAGACGCCTCTTTTAAGGTCAATGGAAGCCATTAACCGTCAGGCAATGCGCGTTTTAAAACTGTTTGGTTCAGACGTTGCAAGTATTAAAACAACTGTTGGTCCTGAACAGGAATACTTCTTAATTCCAAAAGAACTTTTTGATAAGCGTAAGGACCTTATCTATACAGGCAGAACACTGTTTGGCGCTATGCCGTCAAAGGGTCAGGAGCTTGACGACCATTATTTTGGTTCTATTAAGCCCCGCGTTCACGCCTTTATGAAGGATTTAGATAAAGAATTATGGAAGCTTGGCGTTTATGCTAAAACCGAGCATAACGAAGCCGCTCCTGCACAGCACGAGCTTGCACCAATCTTCACCACCGCCAATATTGCAGTTGACCACAATCAGCTTACAATGGAAATGATGCAGAAGATTGCCCGCGAGCACGATTTAGAATGTCTTTTACACGAGAAGCCATTTGAAGGGGTTTCTGGCAGCGGTAAGCATAACAACTGGTCAATTACCACCGATACAGGCGTAAACCTTTTAAATCCCGGTGAAACACCCCACGAAAACGCACAGTTCCTGTTGTTCCTTTGCGCAGTTATTAAAGCAGTGCACGAATATCAGGGCTTACTTCGTATTTCTATTGCAAGCGCAGGTAATGACCACCGTCTTGGCGCTTCCGAAGCACCGCCTGCAATCGTTTCAATGTTCTTAGGTGATGAATTAACTGCAATCTTAGATGCTATTGAGCAGGATACAAACTACGTAACCAAGGAAAAGGAAAATCTTAAAGTTGGCGTTCATACCCTTCCAAGATTCCCCAAGGATACAACTGATCGTAACCGTACAAGCCCCTTTGCTTTTACAGGTAATAAGTTTGAGTTCCGTATGCTTGGCGCTTCAGCGTCAGTTTCAGATTCAAACATCGTAATCAATACTGCGGTTGCCGAAAGTTTAAGGCAGTTTGCCGACAGGCTTGAAAACGCAACTGATTTTGAAAGCGAGCTTAACCTTTTAATCCGCGAAACCATAAAGAAGCATAAAGCGATTATCTTTAACGGTAACGGCTACGATGATAAGTGGGTTAAGGAAGCTGAGAACAGGGGATTAAAGAATTACAGTACTACCCCTGAAGCTATCAGCCATTATCTTGATAAAGAGAACGTTGAACTTTTTACGCTTCATAAGGTATTCAGTGCTGAAGAAATGGAATCTCGCTTTGAGATTATGCTTGATAACTACAACAAGCTTATTAACATTGAAGCGCGTACAATGGTAAATATGGTTCGTAAGGACATCTTGCCTTGTGTAAGCGCATACTCAAAGGTGCTTGCCGATACTGCAATCAGTAAAAAGACACTTTCTAAAAAGATTGATTGCACCTATGAAGAAGAAAACGTTAACCGTATTTCCGTGCTTTTAAACAGCGCCAACGTTCTTTTAGAAGAACTTTGGGTTGCAGTTGAAGGTATGAAAGCCATTAAAAACAATAAAGAACGCGCCTATCATTGTAAGGACGTTATCCTGCCTTTAATGAAAAAGCTTCGTGATGACGTTGACGAGCTTGAAACAATCGTTTCTTCTGACGTTTGGCCATACCCATCCATCGGCGAATTGCTCTTTGGCGTAAGATAAAAACATAATCACCCCTAAACACGCATAAACTTTTGTGTAGGGGTGATTTTTTTATGAAAAAGAAATTAATTGATAGTATTATGATTTCTTTACTGGCAACGCTTTTAACCGCAGGGCTTGCCATGTTGTTTGTGGATACCGATAGCCAATGGTATCTTTCCTTAAACCAACCTTCTTTTCAGCCACCCGGTTGGGTGTTTGGGGTAGTGTGGGCAATCCTGTATATTATATACGGTGTAAACTTAACCTTAGCGCAATTAAATAATGCATCGCCAAAAGTGTACGGCTTATTTTTATTACAGTCTGTTTTAAATATTGCTTGGTGCCTGTTTTACTTTACCTTGCACCTTATGTATATCGGCTTAGTAATAATTATTGCGTATCTTGTGGTAACGTATTTAACGGCGCGCAAACTTTACGATTATTCAAAAATTGGGGCATACCTGTTTATTCCGCAAGGAATATGGCTTATAATCGCCTTAATTTTAAATTATTCAACAATACTTTTAAATTAAAAAAGAGCCTTAAAAGGCTCTTTTTTTAATATTCGTCCAATGATTTTTCTATTGCTTTACCTAATTTGCTGTTTTGAATACCTTCCATAATATTCATTAAGTCGTCCTCGGTTAAATCAATAACATCCTTTGCTTCAGCAGGTGTTTCAGGCATTGATTTGTTAGGCTCAAACTTAAAGGTTAAATCAAAGAAAATAGTGGTAAGATCATACTTTATAGATTTAATTGTAATCTCTGCGTCTTCTGCAGAATTCTTTAAATTACCGGATAAGGTTATCAGTGCTTCTTTATCGTCAACTAAATCACGTAAATCAAGGTCAACTGTAAAATCACCGCTTTCTTTGGTATAGGTGTATGTAAACGGCTTGATTTCTTTTGAAACGTCATTTTCCCTGACGGTCATATCCATAACGTATTTTACCGTTGAATCTGTAATTTCTTTATTAAGTACGGATTTAAGCGATGCTTCATCTTTGCCGGAAACAACGCTGAAATCAAAAGTCATTTTATCAGCGGCGTAAGTTATGCAAGCATTAATGATACTGTTGGTTTTATCCTGAGTAATAAAACCGCTAATAACTGTTTTGTCATAAAGAGCAGTTTTTTTATTAAGATATGATTTAACAGAAAGGTAAATTTCAGCAGATTCATCAAGTTCAGCAAAAGGATCGTTAAATCCGGGAGCTTCTTCAATTAAATCGTTTTTATATTCATCATATATGGACTTAAGCGTTGAATTACTTATTTCGTATTTAATAACGATGTAGTCGTTCTTATCAATTTCTTCCTCAAAAATTTGCTGTTTTAATAAATTTGTGATTTTAATGAATTCTGCTTTTTCATTTTCTTCATTATTTTCAAAGGCTTCTTTATAAACGTCACGGAATTCTTCAAGGATATCTACTATTTCGTCAAGGTTCTGACCTTCAAAAAGAGTTGAAGCAAAAACACTTGTTTTAAACTTACTTGCAAGTGTTTCTGGGAAAATACCGTAAGTGTTTTTGTTATTAAGAATATCTTCACTATTAATTAAAATTCCGTTTTTATCAACAAATAAGCGTGCAGAAAGATTTTCGTCATAGTAATTAACAAGGATATCGTGTGCTGTCTTTTTGTTAGGAACATCGGAATAAACGGTATCGCTGATTTTCTTAATACCGATTTCATCTAAAAGAGATTTTGATTCAAACGAAACAGTTGTGGCGCCTTTATACATTGTTTGTTTAATTGTTTTGCCGATTTTGGTATCATCGGTAAAAAACTGCGCCATGGTCTTTTGTGTAGCGACGGTTATTGTTTCGTATGGCTTTGATTCAATGTCTTTTAATTTGACCTTGTCGCAACCGGTAAAAAGAATACAACTTGAAACAAACATACTTATTACAAGTAATATAGAAAGTAATTTTTTCATAAATAGACCTCCGTTTCTAATACTTTCTATTAAATATTATACTTTACGAAAAAATCAATGTCAATAGTAAAAAAAGAGCCCCAAAAGGCTCTTTTTGTTTTATTATTAACCTTTGCATGTGCGAAGAATTTCTTCAACGATTCTGCGAACAAGTGCTTCGTCAACAACGTTTTGTGGAACAGGAGCTTTACCACAGCAACCAAATAACTGCATTTTTTCTTTAACAGATAATTTAATAGCTTCACGGATGGAAGGAAGAAGGTCAATAATACCTTTACCCATATCAGTAAAGTTTGCAAGGGCTGCTTCAACTGCGGCAATATTAATATCAGTAAAGATATTTACCTTTGAAATACCCATTTCAATACATTTACGGAAATCTTCATCCGTTAAACCTGAACCACCGTGAAGAACAAGGGGGGTAGAAACGGTATTTGCAATTTTCTTAATACGGTCAAAATCTAACTTAGGTGGTAATTTATAAGCACCGTGTGCAGTACCAACTGCAATAGCAAGTGCATCAACACCTGTGCGTTCAACAAAGTCCTTTGCTTCTTCAGGGGTTGTATAGAACTTGGAAGCATCTGCCTGCTGTTCTGCGGTAGCAGCGCCTTCAGCACCGCCAACGTGACCGATTTCGCCTTCAATAGATGCACCGTAGGAGTGGGCAATATCAGCCATTTCCTTTACGCGTGCACAGTTGTTTTCGTAAGTATCGGTTGAACAATCGTACATAATTGATGAAAAACCAAGTTTTAAAGCCTTTAAGCAGGTCTCTTTATGTAAACCGTGGTCAAGGTGAACAACAACAGGAACCTTTGCGCGCTTTGCCATAGGAATCAAAATCATTGAAAGATCTTCTAATGAATTGTATGGTAAAAGAACTTCCGCAGTACCGAAAATAACAGGAGAGCCTGTTTCTTCAGCCGCAGCAATAATACCTTGTGCTAATTCTAAGGTTACCGCATTAAATAAACCAACGGCATAATGACCTTTTTTTGCTTCTGGCAAAATTTCATTCATTGTTACTAACATTGTTTTGTTTCTCCGTTCTTTTAACGTTAATGATATTATAATATATTTCTTTTGTTTTTACAAGTAAAATATGAAAAATATTAGTAAGAAACCAACAAAAACCACATAATTCTCTTAAAATAAGAAAATAAACACTTGTGCTAAACAATTATTCTCATATACGCATAGTTTTATAAAAATTACATTAAATAAAGTGATGCGTAAATGCCGTTTAATTTCATTAACTCTTCGTGGGTGCCTTCTTCTTTAATGCCATCGTCAGTTAAAACAAGAATTCTGTCAGCATTTTTAACGGTGGTAAGGCGGTGCGCGATGGTTAAAGTAGTTCTGCCTTTTGCTAAGGTTTCAAGTGATTTTTGAACAAGATGCTCGCTTTCGTTATCTAAGGCACTTGTGGCTTCGTCTAAAATTAAAATAGGCGGATTTTTTAAGAAAACGCGGGCAATAGAAATTCTTTGCTTTTGCCCGCCTGAAAGCTTAACGCCTCTTTCACCAACGTAAGTGTCGTAACCATCAGGCAAACTTAAAATAAATTCGTGTGCGCCTGCAAGCTTGGCTGCGTTTATTATATCTTCTTCTTTTGCACCGGGAAGACCGTACAAAATATTTTCCTTAACTGTGCCTGAAAACAGGTAAACGTCTTGCTGAACAATACCGATATTGCGCCTTAAAGATTCCATTGTAACGTTTTTGATGTTTTGTCCGTCAATGGTGATTTCACCTTCTGTTAATTCGTAAAAACGGGGAATAAGATTGCAGATAGTAGTCTTTCCTGAACCTGATGGACCAACTAAAGCAATGTTTTCGCCCTTTTTGATTTTAAGGTTAATGTTTGTTAAAACGTTATCAAGACCTTTGCCATAAGAAAAGGAAGCATTTTTAAATTCAATTTCGCCTTCAACGTTTGTTAAAAGTGAAGCATTCGGCGTATCGGTAATATCAGGAACGGTGTTCATAATTTCACTAAACCGTTCAATACCCGTCATACCCCTTTGGAACTGCTCGGCAAACTCAACAATTCGCCTTATTGAAACAAGCAAGGTAGAAACGTATAAAAGATACGCAATAAAATCTGCAACGGCTATTTGGTTATTTATAAGGAATATGGCGCCGATAACGATAATGATAATATACATAAAGCCTTCAAAAAAGCGTGTTGAAGATTGAAAGCCTGCCATATAGTGATAAACCTGTTTTTTTACTTTTAAGAACCTTTTGTTGCCTTTTTCAAACTTTTCTTTTTCAATTTCTTCATTTGCAAAGGATTTAACAACGCGAATACCTAAAAGACTGTCTTCTACCTGTGAATTCAATTCGCCAACGGTCTTCCTTGATTCTCTGAACCCTGCTTTCATTCTTCTGTTAAAGAACATAAGCACAAGAATCATTATCGGCACACAGGCAAATAAGATTAAAGTAAGTGGAATATTAAAGGTTAAAAGAATACCGAACGAAACAAATATTTTAATACCTGCAATTAAAAATTCTTCGGGGCAGTGGTGCGCAAACTCAGTAATGTCAAAAAGGTCGCTTGTAATACGGGACATAATCTGACCGATTTTTGCGTTATCGTAAAAGCCAAAAGAAAGCTTTTCTAAGTGAGAAAAGAAAGAAGAACGCATATCTGTTTCAATTTTTGTGCCCATAATATGCCCGATAGACGCCATATAATAATTGGCACAGGTATCAATAAGCCTTAAAGCAAGATAAATGATGCCTGCGGTAATAATAAAGTTTAAGGTAAGGCTTTCAGGTGCATCAGTTGCCCTGCCTGTAATTTCCCTTACGATTAACGGAAACACAATTTCGCACCCTGTTGTTAAAAGCGCGCAAAAAAGGTCTAAAATAAGCGTTGGAATATAAGGCTTATAATAAGGGAAAAAGGTTTTTAACAATGCTTTTGTTTTCATACATAACACCTTTAATATAAATATACCAATATTATAAAGAAAAAAACGAATTTTAGCAAGAAAAAACCCCGTAAAAACGGGGTAAAAATTTATATTCTTTTAAACAACTTTTGTATTTTTGGTATTGCAATTAAGATAAAGCAGGGAATAGCATCAACAAACACAAAGGCGTTATAAGCAAAACTGTATAAAACAGGATTATAAGGTGCATATTCTGCCCAGAAAACAATACCTGCAAAAACGTGGCATAAATATCTTACTAAAATTGCAAGGCTAAAACCAAGATAAAGGTTTAACGCTTTGTTTTTTGTTCTAAACACACCTGAAAGCGTGCTTATTGCAACAAAGGGGAAAATGTAGTCAAACAAAAACTGGGGCAGGGAAAGGAAATAAGATTCCTGTAAAAACTGCAGACAGGAATAAGCAATACCTGCAATAAAGCCCCAAAGCGGACCTGCCATATAGCCGTAAGCAAGCATAGGTAACATACTTGCCGCAGTTACAGAGCCACCGTTTGGCATTTTCCACAAGCGGATATAAGAAAGTATAAAGGATAACGCGATACAAACTGCACCGTAAGTAAGCTTTCGCGTGTCCCATTTAAGCCCGCCGGTTTTTTTGTTGATAAATCTTAAAACAAGTACCACAATAACTGCAAATAAAACGGATATCAGAGTTAAAGTTAAGTCAAGCTCTAAAAACTTATCAAGCATTTCTTGAAAATAGGAACTAAGTGACAAATTTTGAAGTGACATAATTAAAACACTTCCTTTCTAAAAAATTAAAACCGTATATCATAGGGATATACGGTCAATTTTTCAGACTTGTTTCGCTTCCCTACGGTAGGATTATCTACACAGGTTTAATGGGTTTAGCATTCTTGCAATCTCAGCCCTTTTTAAAGGACTCCCCAAGCAGATATACAGTTTTATTAAAGTATATCACAAAAAGTGTTGATGTCAAGCAAAAATATGATATAATAGATATAAGAATTTTTTTGAGGTATTTATTATGAGTAACTTTTTCGCATTAATGGCAAGAATGAAATATATTCGCCGTTGGGGGCTTATGCGCTCTGTAAGGGAAGAAAATATTCAGGAACATTCCCTGCAAACCGCTATGATAGCCCACATGCTTGCCTTAATCGGCAACAAAATTTATGAAAAAAATTATAATGTAGATTCCATTGCGGTAAAAGCGATGTATCACGAAGCCAGCGAAATCATTACAGGTGACCTTCCAACGCCAATTAAATATTATAATCCCGAAATTAAAACTGCATATAAAGAGATTGAAAAAATTGCAACTGAACAAATATGCAAAATGCTTCCAAATGAATTTGAAGAAGACTTTTTGCCTATTTTAAACGTTCAGGATACGGAAGAAAAAAAGCTTATAAAGTATGCAGATAGAATTTGCGCGTATTTAAAATGCGTTGAAGAAGTTAATGCAGGCAATAACGAATTTATTGACGCCCAAAATTCCATAAAACAGGATATTGATAAAATTGATTCGCCTGAGGTTAAATATTTTATGGATAACTTTGTAAGTGGATTTGATCTTTCGCTTGATAAATTGAGGTAAAAGTTATGAAAACAGGTATTTCAACTGCATCGCTTTACGGCAAAATGTATACCGAAGAAGCATTAGAATTTTTTAATAAAAACGGTGTTGAAAATTGTGAGGTTTTTCTTTCGTCATATTCTGAATACGATGAAAGCTTTGGCAAAATTTTAAAAGAAAAGCAAGGAAACGTAAACGTTCATTCAATACATACCCTTAATTCTCAGTTTGAAGGTCAGCTTTTTTCTAAATCTTTAAGGCAGTACGAAGATGCAAAAAAGATTTTTACATCTTGTATAAAGATAGGGCAAAGGTTAGGTGCAAAAATATACGTGCTTCACGGCCCCCAACAAATGAAATATACTAAGTACGTAACTAATTATCAGTTCTTTGGCGAAAGAACAAGCGAATTAGCCCAAATAGCTAAAAAACACGATATGCTTTTAACTTGGGAAAACGTTCATTGGACCCATTATAACCACCCTGATTTTATGAAAAATCTTTCTCCCTTTTTGAAAGAAGAAATCGGCACAACGTTAGATATAAAACAGGCAAAACAAAGCGATACGCCTGTTGATAAATATATTATTGATATGCAAGGTAAAATCAAAAACGTTCATATTGTGGATTTTGATGAATCAGGCAATATGGTGCTTCCCACCTTTGGCTATTACGATTATAAAAGCCTTTTTAATAAGCTTAATAACATTGACGTTCCCGTTATGATAGAAGTCTATGATGGCTGTTTTAAACAACCTGACGAACTTTTACAAAGCTATCATAAATTTAAAGAATTATACGAATAAAAAAACCGATGAGATTTTTCTCATCGGTTATTTCTTTTTTCTTTAAAAAAATCAGAAAGAATTTTAGCGCATTCTTCTTCCATAACGCCCCCTAAAACAGAAGCGCGATGGTTAAAGCGTTCATCTGTTGCAAGGTGATAAAGGGTTGTGCAACAACCTGCCTTTTGGTCGTATGCCCCAAAAACCACTTTATCAATGCGTGAATTTATTATTAAACCCGTACACATAGGGCAGGGCTCCAAGGTAACGTAAAGGGTGCAACCTGAAAGGCGCCAGGAATTTAATTTTTTAGAAGCCTTTTTCATCGCCAATAATTCAGCGTGGGCGGTAGGGTCGTTTGTACTTTCTCTTAAATTGTATCCGCGGGAAATAATTTCACCGTCTTTTACAACAACCGCACCAACAGGCACTTCGCCTTTTTTATAAGCAACACGCGCCTGTAACAAGGCTTTTTTCATAAAATAATGGTCGTCTTTAATAATCACTTGTGATAAGGCTCCTTGTTGATAATTTTGTAGCCCCTGTAAATCTGCTCCATTAAAATTACCCTTGCCATTGAATGAGTAAAGGTCATATCCGATAACGAAAGTGTAAAGTCTGCACGTTTAAGTGCGTTTTCGTGAAAGCCTAAGGAACCGCCTAAAATAAAAACAATGTTCTTGTTTTCCTGCCACTTTTCTATGTGGCTTGCCAATCCCTCGCTTGTAAGTTTTTTGCCTGTTGAATCTAACGCAACAACAAAATCCCTATCGTCTAACTTTTTTAAAATCTTTTCCCATTCAGTTAATTGAACGGCTTTTTTCTGTGCATCAGTAAGTTTTTCTGGGGCTTGCTCATCGCCAACCTCAATTAAAGAAAATTTAACGTATCTTTGCAAACGCTTTTCAAATTCCTTTTGTATCTCCTGATACATCTTTTGTTCTTTGCCAACGGCAACAATTTTAACACTCATATCTCTTACCAGGATGTAAACATAAATATTACGTTAATTAAAACAAATGCAATCCAGGAAATAGTTTTTATAACCTTTTCTCCGCTTTTTTCCTTGGGCATAAGGCTAACACAGTTCATATCTGTGGGAACTCTTGAACCATACTTGTTTTTGTTCTTTTTAAGGGTGTAAAGAATAAATAATGCCATAGCGCCAAAAGCAAATACAGGTAAAACAAGCATAACAACGGAAGAAAAGATATACTCGTAATTATTTACACAATACATATAAAGGTCGTTGATTGGCGGGTAAGAAAACAGAACGCTTATTGCATTAAGTGTAAAGTGAATTACACAACCTGCTAAAAGTGAATCCGTTAAAGTAACAACAGTACCTAAAACGATACCGCATAAAAACGCGTAAATAAGCTGTTTAAAGTTGCCGTGCATAACTGCAAAAATTATGGCAGACATTAAAATGGCTTTTATCCGGGATTTTCTTTCAAAGGCGCGCATAACGAACCCGCGGAAGAAAATTTCTTCACAAATTGCAGGCAATCCTGCAACAATAACTATTTCAAACATTAACTGTGTTAAGTTAGTAGCATCAGTTATTGTTCCTGCTTCACTTGGCTCACCTAAAAAGCCCGAGAAAGTTGTAATAAACATACCGTTTATTATCTGTAACAAAAAGAAAACACCCGCAGAAAAAACGGCTAAAAGTAAAACCTGCAAAATATCAATGTTCTTTTTAAGCCTTAAAGTTACTCCCATATCTCTTTTTGTAATTAAAAGCATAAATATTGGGATTATAAGCACTGCAAAAAACTGGCTTAAAACTCCATTGAACATATCAAGCCCAAATGCGCTATTAAATAATCTTGTATATAATCCGCCTGTTGAAAGTGCAAGCAAAATTATAACTGTGTAAACGGGCAGATACATTACTGCAGCGCCTAAAATGGCGTGCCATATTTTCGGAAATCGCTTATCGTCATATTTTGCCTGAACGATTTCAGGTAAAACAGTATAATCTTCCATTAAATTAAACTCCTTTAAAGAATCTTTCTAAAAGCTCATAGCCTATTTCCTGAACAACCCCTGTTGCTTCAGCCTGTTTTTCACAAAGGTTAGTAACTGAATTTGTTCTTTCGTTGTTAGAGTAATAAATACAGTAGGGAACAGGTGCGCTTGAATGTGTGCCTGTTGGGATAGGTGTAGGATGGTCAGGCATAATTAAAACGCCGTAATCTTCTCCTCTTGCGCGTAATCCGTTTACAACAAAGGTTAATACCGTATCAAGCATTTCAATAGCCTTTACTTTGCGGTTGATTTCGCCTCTGTGTCCGCACTCGTCAGGGGCTTCAAAATGAAGGTAAACAAAATCCTTGCCCTCGTCAAAGGCAGTTAAGGTAGCCTTGGCTTTACCCATAAAATTAGTTTCAAGGGTGCCTGTTGCGTTTATAACGTCATAGGTTTCCATATCTGCAAGGCGTGCAATACCGCGAACCAAATCAACTGCGGTAACAGCCGCACCTGATAAACCGTACTTTTCATTAAATGGTGAAAGCCCCGGCTTTGAACCAACACCCCAGAACCAACAGGTGTTAGCCATTCTTTTGCCTTTTGCTTTTCTTTTAAGGTTTACAGGGTGGTTCTTTAATATTTCGTGGCTCTTTTTCATTAAGTCTAATAAAATATCTTTTCCTTCACCTTTAGGAAGATAGTCAAAAACCTTTTTGCCTGTAATATCGTGGGGCGGTGTAAGTGTAACGTTAGCGTTACCGCCGTGAATAATTAAAATGTGCCTGTATGAAATACCTGAATAAAACTCTAAAAATTCATTTGAAAGGCCTTCATTTAAAGCGTCAATAAGCTCGCTTGCTTCATCGGTGGTTATTTCATCGCTTGAATAATCCACCATGGTCTTGTCTTCGTAGTTTTCTTCATCAGAAACGCAGGCAAGATTGCATCTTAATGCAATATCCGTTTCACTCATCTTAATGCCCATAGCAGCAGCTTCCAAGGGCGCACGGCCTGTAAGATAAACTCTTGGGTCGTAGCCTAAGGCTGAAAGATTACCAACGTCACTACCGCCTTTACAGCCTTCGGGGGTGATATTAACCATACCAACCTCGCCGTTTTTTGCCATATAGTCAATTAAAGGCTTTTTTGCTGCTTCCATTGGGGTTTTGCCTTGTAATTCGTTTAATGGCATATCAGCCATTCCGTCGCCTAAAAGAACAAGATATTTCATTTGTTTGCACCTCGCAGTCAGTTTATATTAAAATATTATATCATAAATAATTACAAATTGCACTATATTTTTATGTTGACAATGGGATTTTTTTAAATTATACTAAATCAAGCAAAACGAAAAAGAGGTACAAATTATGAAACTTATGTTTGCTTCCGATATTCACGGATCTTCTTATTATCTTAAAAAGGTGTTTGAAGCCTTTAAAAACGAACAGGCAGATAAACTTATTTTGCTTGGCGACCTTTTATATCACGGACCCCGTAATCCGCTTCCAAGGGATTATAACCCACAGGAATGTATTAAAATGCTTAACGAAAACAAAGCAAATATTCTTGCAGTGCGCGGTAACTGCGATGCGGAAGTTGATCAGATGGTTCTTGAATTTCCTATAATGCAGGATAGTTTAACTATGTTTTTAGAAAAACGTCAGGTGTTTATTACACACGGTCATCTGTTTTCCTTGGATAATCCGCCACTCTTAAATAAAGGCGATATTTTAATTAACGGCCATTTTCATATAGGCGAAATTAAGGAAACCGAAGATATTATTTATATAAACCCAGGCTCTGTATCATTACCTAAAAACGATTTCAGGGGCTACGCTATTTACCGTGACGGCACATTTACCTTAAAAACCTTTGAAAATGAAATTAAGGATATTATAAAAATTTCAGAATAATCAAAACCCCCTTTGCCAATAATCAAAGCAAAGGGGATTTTTTTATGGAAAAATATATAATAGTTTTAATAATTTTAAGTATGCTTCTTTTTTGCCTGTGCACGTTTCCTATTATGAATCACACAATAGACCAAACCTATCTTGTTGTATCAAAGGATAGTATTGCAGACAGTCTTTTAATTAACAGTGAAAAATGGCAGGCAAAAGGGTACTTTGTTTATAAAATCGCAAAAGGGGAAGAAGATAAAGCAAAAAAAATTCCAGATGGCGAAATTATAAAAGAATACGTTTATAAAGATAAGCATAATCTTAAAGGGGGCAATCCTTTTATGCAGGTTATTTTTTCAGGCGAAAACGTAATTTTAGGCTTGCCTTACGTTATTGATTAGGTGAACGTATGAAAGATAAACTAATACTGATTTTAGCGTGTGTTATTGCAATAGTAATGCTTACTTTTTGTATATTTTTTATAAATGAACCCCCAAAAACTGAAATCATAAAGCCAACAGTTACAAAAGAAACAATCAATATAACCGCTTCAAAAAAAGTAAACGTAAATCATAACGGCAACATTATTTCAATGGATATGGAAGAATATTTAATAAACGTTGTTGCAGGCGAAGTATATCCTACCTTTTTAAAAGAAGCCGTTAAAGCGCAGGCGGGTGCGGCGCGCACTTATTTAGTTTATAAAATGGAAAACGGCGGGTGTGCAGGCGGTGGCGATATTTGCACAATGAGCAACCACTGTCAAGCCTATAAAACAAATGAAGATATGGTAAAAAACTGGGGCGAAGATTATGAAAAATATTATTCCAAAATTAAAGATGCAGTTTATTCAACAAAAGGTGAAATCATAACTTATCAGAACAACCCTATATGCGCATTATATCATTCGTCAAGCTATGGTAAAACAGAAGATTCCGTTGCGGTTTTTGGGGGAACACAGCCTTATTTAACAAGCGTTTCTTCCCCTGTAAGTCAGGATATAAAAACAGTTTCCCAAAGTTTTTTAAAAGCAGATTTTTTAGAAAAAATAAATAAGGCATTTAGCTTAAATTTAACTGAAATCAAAATAAAAATAATATCTTATACTTCTGCGGGCAGAGTTTCTACACTTAAATTAGGTGAAAAAAGCGTAAAAGCAACGGCTCTAAGAAAAGCACTTGGTTTACGAAGCACAGATTTTACATTTGAAATTTTAAATGAAGGCATAACTTTTTATACCAAAGGGTATGGTCATGGGGTAGGGCTTTCACAGTTTGGCGCAAACGAGCTTGCAAAGAACGGCAAAACTTATAAAGAAATTCTTACTCATTACTATACAGGTACAAATATCCAAAAATTAAAAAGCGAACAGTAAAAACTGTTCGCTTTGTTTTATTCCTTTGTATAAATTGCAAACTTGGATAACATTAACGGAATTTCTTGTGTTTTATCTGAATTAAAGAAAATACGGATAAATCTGTAATCACCGCTTGTTGCATCAAAGTATTTGCTGAATCTATCCCCAACAACAAGCCCTGTAAAGCGTTCTGTTAAAAGATCGTAGTTTTCGCCATCTTTTGAACCCCATATTCTGAACTGAACAGGTCTTAATTTGTTTATACATTCAAAATGAACGTAATCAAAGTGCTTTATTTCACCTAAATCAGCAGTAATGGTCTGGCTTGTATGCTTTTTATAGCCTTGCCAATAAGTTTCGGGATTGTTATCCAGCATATTTTTTGCAGGATGCGCATCATCTTCTGAAGAAACCTTTAAATCAACAATGTTAAGTTCTTCGTTGATTTTTGCATCCTTTGTTGCAATTAAAGGATGGATTGTGGGGTATTTATATGCTTCATAAGGACCAAAGTCAATTTCTTTTTTGTTTAATAAAAGCACCCAATCCCTTGGCGCAGGGAATGTAGGAATTGATGCCTTACCGTCTTTATCACTAACAACGTCATCAATATCAATAAATTTACCGGCGATTGTATCAAATAATCTGGCTTTATAACTTGTGTTAGGGCAAAGGGAAGTAAAATATCCTGTATCAGCACTTTTGGTAAAGAAGTAATAAACGAAAACGTCATCACCTTTATGGGAAATTGCAATATGGTTTCTGTCGTCAAAATTGCCGTACGTGTGGTCAAAAGAAGGCTCTAATTCATACCATTTAACGTAATCATAAAATTTCTTCATATAGCTAACCTGATCAGAGCCGGGTCTGTCAATACCGCTATACCATGAATCAGGTGAATAATTTACCATTGCAGGTTCTTTTTTCTGATCCCAACTTAAAACCCATATACCTGTTGCGCCATAGGTGAAACCGCCACTGCCTGATTGAAGTGCCTGCCATGCGCTAAGCCTTGAAGCATCGTGCCCGCAAAAACCGTTACAATAAACGTCTTCATACTGACTTTCGGTTTCAACAAACATTTTTTTATCGTTGTAATAACCTTTATAATAATAGCGGGAAACAAGAAGATCGTAGCCACCGTGGCCTGCCTGAACAGTCCACCACTGATGCCATGGCTGATTGCCAAGATTTTGTATCTGATCTGTTTCGTAAGCTACTGCGTGCATGTGTGCGCCGTTGGGTCGGTTAAAACCATCACATTCCATAACGGTTGCACCAACAGGCATCCAGCATTTATATGCTTCTTTATCAAAATCGTTTACTTCCTGCCCCGTAATCCATATTACAGGATAGCAAGCATATCTTGCAACACAGTACCTTGCAAACTTTTTCATTGGCTCAATATTATAATTATACATTCTTACAGTTGAATGATGTGTGCCAAAGCCTAATGCAACGGTAATGCCGTTATCGGCTAAGTATTCAATCATTTTATCCATTGTGCTATTAAAAGCATTGGGGTTAATTTTTGTATAGGTGTCATCAGTCCACCAACCTTCTGCACCGGCGGACGTTTTCTGAATTCTTGAACCCCAAAAATAAGTCTGATATACAGTAAAACCTTTTTTTATACGGTCATCTGCAAGATGCTTAAACTGATTACCGCAAGAACAACCGGGGTAGTTACACTGGTGTAAGCGTTCAAAATCAGGCATCATCCAATGTGTATCAGCTAAATAAAAGAAGGGTGTGCCATCGTTATATACAAAGTGCTTTTTACCTTCTTCAAGGCGAACGTAGCCGTGCTTTTCAAGTTCGGTTTTAGGATTAAGGCAGGGTAAAGCGTTAATAGTACCTTTATCAAAAAGTGAAGTGTTGTTCTTATCGCTACAAACTACTTCATATTGCCAAAGCCCTTCCTTTTCTGCGCTAAAACGCACTTTCCACTGATTTTCACCGTTCCAGAAGCCCGGAATCTTAATTACAGTGCCGTCAGAATGGGTAAAAGTAGCGTCAATATCAACGTCCATAAAAGGATTATCGTATTGTTTTGTGCTTTCTAAAACGATTTCGCATCGCTTATAAACGTTTGTTAAAATGTCCATGGTAAGCCTCCGACTTTATCGTTAAAGTAATTATACCATAAAACCTCAAAAAAGTCAATATACCAAAAACAAAGAAGTGCCTTCAAAGCACTTCTTTGTTTTTTTATGTTAGTCGTTTTTCTTTGTGTAAACAGCAAATTTAGATAACTTTAATTGGGTGTCCTGCGTTACGTCAGAATTAAAGAACACACGCACAAATCTGTAATCACCGCTTGTTGCATCAAAGTATCTGCTAAATCTTTCACCAACAACAAGGCCCTGATAGCGTTCAGTTAAAAGATCGTAATTTTCGCCATCCTTTGAACCCCAAATTCTGAACTGAATTGGGCGAAGCTTATTAACACATTCAAAGTGAACGTAATCAAAATGCTTAACTTCACCTAAATCAACGGTAATGGTCTGGCTTGTTTTAGGCGCAAAGCCCTGCCAATAAGTTTCAGGATTATTATCAAGCATATTTTGTGCAGGATAATCTTCATCTTCTGAAGAAGCCTTTAAGCTAACGATTTCAAGTTCTTCATCAATAATAGCTTCGCTTGTAGCGATTAAAGGATTCATCTTTGGATATTCGTAAGATTCGTAAGGACCAAAGTCAATTTCCTTTTTGTTAAGTAAAAGAACCCAATCCCTTGGTGCAGGGAATGATGGGATAGGTGCATTACCTAAAGCATCACTTGTAACGTCATCAATATCAATAAATTTACCAACGATGGGGTCAAAAAGCCTTGCCTGATAGCTTGTGTTCGGGCAAAGTGCGCTTAAAAAACCTGTGTCTGCGCGCTTGGTGTAGAAGTAATAAACAAAAACGTCATCACCCTTATGTGAAATTGCAATATGGTTTCTATCGTCAAAGTTACCTAACGAATGGTCAAAGCAGGGCACTAATTCGTACCATTTAACGTAATCGTAGAACTTTTTCATATAGCAAACCTGATCGGAACCGGGTTTATCCATACCGGTAAACCATGATTCAGGTGAATAGTTAATTAAGCCCGGTGCGTATTTTTGATGCCAACCCATTGCCCAAATGCCCGTTACGCCGTAGGTGAAGCCACCGCTACCGCATTGCATTGCATTCCATGCGCCCATTCTTGGTGCATCGTGTCCGCAAAAACCGTTGCAGTAAATATCCTCGTACTGACATTCTGTTTCAACAAATGTCTTCTTATCAAAATAATATCCCTTGTAAAAATCACGGTGCTGAACTTTTTCATATCCGCCGTGGCCTGCCTGCAACGTCCACCACTGATGCCAAGGCTCTTTATCAACTTCCTGGCTCTTGGCGCTTTCAAGGGGATGCACGTGCATGTGTGCGCCGTTAGGTCTTTTAAATCCGTCAACTTCACCAACGTAAGCGCCAACCTGTTTCCAACAATCAAAGGCAAGGCGGTCGTTTGTGGTGATCTCTTGCGCGGTAATCCAGATTATCGGATAGCAAGCGTATCTTGCAACACAGTACTTTGCAAAAGCCTTCATTGCAGATACGTTGTAGTTATATCCTTTTGCTGTTGAAAAATGTGTACCAAAGCCTAATGCAATGGTCATACCGTTTTCAGCAAGATATTCAATCATAATATCCATTGTTGTATTAAATGCGTTAGGGTTAATTAAAGTAAAGGTGTTATCTTTCCACCATCCTTCAGCGCCCGAAGCGTGTTTTGCTACCCTTGCGCCTGAAAAATACGTTTGATAAACGTTAAAGCCTTTTTTAATACGGTCGTCTGCAAGATGCTTAAACTGATTACCGCAGGAACAACCTGGGTAGTTGCATTCGTGTAAGCGTTCAAAATCAGGCATCATCCAATGTGTGTCGCCTAAATAAAAGAACGGTGTGCCGTCATTATATACAAAGTGCCTTTTGCCTTCTTCAAGGCGAACGTAGCCGTGTTTTTCAAGTTCGGTTTTAGGGTTAAGGCAAGGTGCAACGTCAATAGTACCTTTATCAAAAAGTGAAGCGTTCTCCTTGTCAGTGCAAACTACTTCATACTGCCAAAGCCCTTCTTTTTCTGAACTGAAACGAACTTTCCATTGATTTTCACCGTTCCAGAAACCAGGAATCTTAATTTCAGTGCCGTCAGAATGGGTAAAAGTAGCGTCAATATCAACGTCCATAAAAGGATTGTCGTATTGCTTTGTGCTTTCTAAAACAATTTCACATCTTTTATATGCAATGGTTTTAAGGTTCATATAATTGATTCACCGCCTAAAATTTTTTATAATTATACCATATTAGCAAGGCAAAATCAACATTGAAGGAAACGTTTTTTTTGTTAAAAACAAACTTTTTTTTGTTGAAAATAAACTTAAAAGAGAGAGTAAATATTTACTCTCTCTATACTGCGTTCTTTTTTATAATTATCTTATCTTTATCTTCAATAAAGGTGTCGTTATGCCCATAAAGTCGCATTAAATCAACTATCTTTTCAATTTCGTTTAAAAAGATGCGCTTATCCGTTAAATATGATAACCGTATTTTTTCTTTTGCTGTTAAAGGAATATTATCAATAACAGCACACATTCTTAAAAAGTACTTACTATCACCTTTTGCGTCTTTTATAAAAGGAATAGTTTTTTTAGTAAATTTTTCACGGGCAAATTCATCTAAGGGGTACAGCGCCTCAATATAATGCATATCCTGCGGTGAAAGGCAAAGGCTTTCCTTTAAATCTGCGCCTTTAAAGGTGTTAAGGGCAGAATATAAAAAATCATCATTGCTTCGGTGAATGTTTTCAATAAAATTAAGATATTTTTCTTCGTCTTCCCGAACGGAAACAAGCACGCTGTGAATATATTTATGCCCAAGTTCCTTGCAGGCTTTTATACGCTTTTTACCAAATAAAAGTTTATATCCATCCTCTTTTGCTTTTATTCCCACAGGTTGCAAAAGCCCGTACATTTTAATGCTTTCCTTTAAAAAAGTAACGTCATCATCAGTCTTTTCGTAATTTATTGCATCAATGGGAACCTTTATGTAAACGATGCCCGCCCTCAAAACAATCACCTCAGTAAAATATTAACAAAATAACGGTTTTCCGTAAAGGTAAACCGTTATCCGTTTTTTGATAATATTTTATGTTTTTTGATTTTGTTTAAGGGTAAAAATAAGTAATTATATCTTATAATTATGAATTTTTAAGATAATTGTAAAACGGTTTTTAGTTGATTTATATCAGTATTTTCATCTAAAACCGTAAAAGCCGAAGCGCGCAGGAGCCTATTCATAACTGAAAGCCCTTCGTCTTTTGATGGTACACTTTTAATAAATACGGTGTCAAAGCCTTCTTTGTCTGTTTGTCTTAATAAACTAAACAGGTTTTTTGCAGCTAATGAAATATCATTATTTTTATATAAAACACGCACGTTTTTATTTGTTAAATCGGTTGTTTCTTCTTCTGCCCAGATTAAAACGGGATTTCTGTTTAAAGAAAGAGCAAAATCGTAAAGCTCACAGGCTTTTTCTATGTAAGCATCAACAATTAAAACCCGCGCCTTTGGTGAATAATGCTTATATTTCATTCCGGGGCTTGCCGCCTTATCAACCTTGCCGTTTTCTAAAACAGATGGGTGAATATCAACCTTACCAAGCACTTTTTTAAGCATTTCGTAAGTAATTATTCCTGGGCGAAGTAATAGGGGAGTCTCACCGCAAAGTGAAATAACCGTTGATTCAACACCCCTTTGGCAATCGCCACCGTCAAGAATTAACGGAATCTTACCAAAAAGGTCTTCGTAAACGTGGTCGGCTTTTGTAGGAGACGGCTTACCTGATGAGTTTGCGCTTGGCGCAGGTATGGGGCAACCGCAGGCTTCAATAAAATCCCGCGCACCTTTATGCTCAGGAATACGTACGCCAACGGAATCCAAACCCGCTGTAACACAATCAGGGATATTTTTGTTCTTTGGCAGTACAATAGTAATAGGTCCTGGCATAAATTCATCAATGAGCAATTGTGCATTTGATGGAATTTCACGGGCAACTTTACTTATATCTTCTTTTTTTGCAACGTGCACTATCAAAGGATTATCATTAGGTCTGCCTTTTGCCAGAAAGATGTTTTTTACAGCCACTTCGTTAAAAACGTCAGCCCCCAAGCCGTAAACAGTTTCTGTAGGAAAAGCAACAACGTTACCTTCCTTAATTAACTTTGCGGCTAATTCAACTGATTCCTTATTAAGTTCAAGTTTTTCAGTAATCATAATAATTTTATTAACCCTTCTTGGTCGGAAATATCCTGAACCATAGAGATGTTGTAGTCTTCAATATGGATTCCACTGTCTTCCCGAACAAAAATATGTTTATTTGGTATAATTTCTTTTAATTCCTGGTCGTGCTTTTTTAAATAGGTTAAAACGTAAGGATTAAGCCTTAAAATAACGTTAGGCGCAATATTATTTTGGGCAGATCTTCTTAATTGGTTTAAAAGATTGTTTAAAACAGAATTAACGTTTAAAATTCTGCCATCGCCTTCACAATAGGGGCAGGTAACCTGCATTGATGCAGAAAGACCTAACCTTGTCTTTTTTCTTGTTAATTGGCAAAGTCCTAAAGGAACAAAGCCTAAAATATTAGTTTTAACCTTGTCGTTAGCCGTTGCTTCTTCAAGAGTTTTAAGCACCAAAGCGCGATCTTCATCAGCTTCCATATCAATAAAATCAACAACGATTATACCGCCGATTGCTCTTAAACGTAATTGTTTTGCAATTTCCTTTGCTGCCATAACGTTTGTTTTTAATATGGTCTTTTTAAGGTCGTTATCACCTGTAAATTTACCTGTGTTAACGTCAATAACTGTTAAAGCTTCGGTGTAATCAATAACAAGATATGCGCCGTTATCAAGCCAAACGTGTCTTGTTAAAAGCTTTTTTATTTTAGTTTCAATACCCTTTAAGCCAAAAATATCACCAAAAGAATACTGAATTCTATCCTTTAACTGCGGAGTCATAATCTGCGCAATTTTCTTAATTTCCTCGTAATCTTTTTCGTTATTAAGAATTATTCTGTCAACTGAATCGTCAAAATAATCGCGAACTAACGTAGTTAAAAGATTATCTTCCCCTGAAATTAACGCAGGTGCAGTTTTTACTTTTGCATCTTTTAAAATGCTTGCCCAACGTGAAAGCAGATATTCCATTTCACATTTTAATTCAGCTTCCTGCTTGTTGCGCGCATCGGTGCGCACAATGTAGCCGTGTTCTTTATCTTTTAATGTTTCAACGATTTGTTTAAGGCGTTCTCTTTCATTTTCATCGTCAATTTTTTTAGAAACCCCAACGTAATCGTAACAAGGCATTAAAACAAGACTGTGGCAGGGCAGGGTAATGGCAGTTGTAACCCTTGCGCCTTTAACGCCTTGGGCTTCTTTTTTTATCTGAACGATAATTTCCTGTCCTTTTTTTAATAGCTTGCAAATGTCGGTTTCATTATTTTTATTTTCAATATCATCAAGAAACAAAAAGGCATTTTTATCTAAACCGATATTGATAAACGCCGATTGCATACCGGGAACAACGTTATCAACAATTCCCTTATAAATACTGCCAACCGCACCAAAGGAGGAATGTGGTTGCTCTGTAAAAACGTCTTCAAGCTCGTTAGCATTTAATATGACTGCGGTTTTTGAAACAAGACCCGAATCAATTAAAATTTCTTTCATTTTACTTGGATTGGCTCCTCAATTTTATTTTCATTTTGTATAAAAATCGTATTGCGGAAAACAGATTTAATTTTTATACCTTCGTTTTCTAAAATTTCCTTTAACTTGTCCGCCCTTAAATTTTCACTGTTACTGCAAGAAAGTGTAGCTTTAATTTCATTGTTCACCTGTTTTAAGCGGTGAATCATCGGGCGCACGTTAATATCCTTAAAGCCTTTTTTAGTTTTCTTTTCAATAACAATTTCTTCTTTTTTGTTTAATGTATCAATGATTTCAGAATAGTCCCCGTCGTTTTCAGGAATAAAAGTGTATTCTGCCAAACAAATAACGCTTGCAACGGTAGGATACTTATCGTCTAATTCAACTGCATCAACGATTTTTACGCCCTTGGGCAAAACTTCATTAAGCTTTTGCACACAAGTAGAAGGGTGAATAAACTTAGTTAACTGAACTTCAACGTATTCAGCCGTTGAACAAACGCCAACAGGAAGCGCACAGGCAAAACCGATTATTAAGTGGGGGTTAAAGCCTTTTGAATATTCACAAGGTAAATCCGCCCTTCTTAATGCACGCTGAAAAAGTCTTTGCATATCAAGGTGTGAAATATATTTAACTTCTTCGCCCTTTTCAAAACGCATTAAAAGTCGCATTATTTTTCACTCTCCTTTTTGCAAATAGCCATCATTCCGCAGCCGGTGCAACCGTTTCTGCAATCAGGGGTAACCTGCTCATTCTGTGCTTTTGTTAACTCTTTTTTGTAATAAGCCTTGGTAACTCCAACGTCAATGGTGTCCCAGGGTAAAACTTCGTCAATGTCATACTGTCTTTGCGCCATTTCTTCCATTGAAAGCCCATTTTCTTTAAATGCCTTTTCCCAGGCTTCAATTTTAAAATGCTCGTTCCAGGCATCCATTTTTGCACCGTTTTTCCAAGCAGAATATAAAACGTTGCACATTTCTCTGCCGCCGCGCGCACAAGCCACTTCTAATTTAGAAGCCGTACTGTCGTGATATTTGTACTCAACGCCTCTTAAAGTGCGGATAAGGTCAGAAAGGTATCTCTGCTTTTCTTTAACGCTTTCTTCACTATCCTGATTTATCCACTGGAACGGGGTAAAGGGTTTTGGAATAAACACAGAAGTACTTACGGTAATACGCATATTTTTAGTGTTACCGTGAATTTCCCTATAAACTTCACTGCATTTTTTTGCAAGCTCGTAAATGCCCTTAATATCGTCCATTGTTTCAAAGGGCAAGCCTATCATAAAGTAAAGCTTTATTGCCCTATAACCTGCGTTAAAAGCACCGCGAACAGTTCTTAATAAATCTTCTTCAGAAACGTTTTTATTTATAATGTTTCTCATTCTCTGTGATCCTGCTTCAGGGGCAAAGGTAAGTGAAGATTTACGCATCTGCGTGCTTACAAGGTCAGGATTAAAGGAATCAATTCGTAATGAAGGCAAGGAAATATCCATATGCTCATCTTTGAATTCACAGGCTAACCTGCTCATAAGCTCTTCAATTTTAGGGTAATCACCGCTTGAAAGTGATGTTAATGAAATCTCATCATATCCCGTAGCGTTTTTAGCATCGCGGGCAATTTTTACAAGGTTTTCAACTGATCTTTCGCGGATAGGGCGATATAAAAATCCTGCCTGACAGAATCTGCAACCCCTTGTGCAACCGCGGAAGATTTCAAGCATAATGCGGTCATGCACCACTTCAATTAACGGAACGATTAACTTTGTTGGGGTATAGGTGTTTTCAAAATCCTTGCAAACACGCCTTTTAACCGTTTGGGGCGCATCTTCTAAAGGTGTAATGGTAAGTTTACCGTCAGTAATCTTATGCTCGTATAATGAAGGCACAAAAAAGCCTTCGTTTTTAGATAACGCAAGCAAAAGCTCTTTTTTGCTCTGTTTGGAATTTTTCCAATCTTTATAAATATCAATAAGCTCGTTTAAGGATTCTTCGCCATCACCGATAATAAAGCAATCAACAAAATCAGCAAGCATCTGTGCGTGGGTTGCGCAAGGTCCCCCTGCAACGATTAAAGGAAAATCTTCGTTTCTATCGCTTGTTTTTAAAGGAACGCCTGCCAAATCAAGCATATTTAAAATATTGGTGTAGCTTAATTCGTATTGAAGAGTAAAACCCCAGATATCAGCATCTTTAACAGGCATCTTGTTTTCCAAAGTAAATAAAGGAATATTATTCTCCCGCATTAACTTTTCCATATCAACCCAAGGTGCGTAACATCTCTGGCAGAAAGTATCCTCGCGCTCATTTAATAAATGATAGATTATCTTTCCGCCTAAATGGGACATACCCATTTCATAAGTATCAGGATATGAAAAAACAAAGTTAATAAGCGCATTTTCCTTATAGCACATATTAACTTCACCGCCTGTATATCTTGCAGGCTTGTCAACTTTAATTAAAATATCATCTAACGTCATCTGAATTGAACTCCTAATAGCATAATATAATATTATATTATAAATTACTTTGTTATGTCAAGTTTATCCGTTCTTGCAATAGTAAAACAGTAAACTTCCTTTGCTCCTGCTTTCTTTAATTGCTCTGAACAGTAACTTAAAGTAGTACCCGTTGTGCAAACGTCGTCAATTAAAAGAACCGTTTCACCGTAAACGTTTAAGCAGAATGAATACCTTTCTTCAACGGTTTTTTCTCTATATTTTCTGTTTAATAATGCAGTCTTTTCGCCGCTTAACCTATAAAGCGCTTCCTTATAAGGAATATCGGTCTTTTTAGATATTGCCTTTGCGATTAACTGAGCCTGATCATAACCACGCTTTTTAAGCTTATACCTTGAACAAGGCACGTTAGTGATTAAAGTGCATTTATCTAATATTTCACTTGGAATACTGTCTAAAGCAATAAGAGCAAAATATTCTTTTAAAAACTGATTGTTACCTGATTTAAACTTTAAAATCAGTTCTTTAATTGCTGTATCATAAACGTAAGGGGAATATAACTTTGTGTAAAAGGGGCGCTTGTTTAAACAATTTTTACATAAACCTTCGGTATTTATCCTGTCTAAACAAATTTCACATCTTTGCCCGTTTGTAACTTTTAACTTTTTAAAACAATCAGGGCAAAGGCTGTATTTTACCGTTTCTTCGTTATAACACAGCAAACATTTTACGCAAGAGGGGAATATTATATCTTTTATTAAATTAAATACGTTAAAATTCATATTTTTACCCAAAAAACTATTGAAATTAGAATAATTATATCATATAATATCATAAGTGAAAACAAAATTCAGGGGGCAAAAGGCTTGAAACTTATTCTTGCAACAAATAACGAACATAAGGTAAGGGAGTTTAAGGAGATTTTAGGTGATTATTTTGATGAAATGATTACCTTAAAAGAAGCTAATATCACTCACGAAACTGTTGAAGACGGTAAAACCTTTAAAGAAAACGCCTTAAAAAAAGCAAGGGAAATTACTGAAATCACGAATCTTCCTGCGTTAGCTGACGACAGCGGTCTTTGTGTTTTAAGCTTAAACGGTGAACCGGGCGTTATGTCTGCAAGATACGCTTCCTGTGATGATGCTAATGCAACGGATCAGGCTAACCGCGATTTATTACTTAAAAATATGGAAGGCATAACCGACAGGCGCGCATACTTTGCCTGCGCCATTGCCTTAACTATGCCTGATGGTACAAGCTATGAAACCGAAGGCAAGTTCTGGGGCGAAATAACGTTTGAAGAAAAAGGCGAAAACGGCTTTGGCTACGATAATCTTTTCTTTGTGCCTGAATATAATATGACCTCAGCCCAGATGAGCCCTGAGCAAAAAAATTCAATGAGCCACCGCGGTAAAGCTTTAAGGGAACTTACAAAGCTTTTATGAAAATTTTAGTTTTAAGCGATAGCCATAATTCATATCTGTTTTCAGAGTTTTTACCTATTGCCCAAAATGCCGATATGGTGTTGCATTTAGGCGATGGGTTAAGGGATATTGAAGATTTAAAAAATACTTTATCCTGTCCATTTTATTTTGTTACGGGTAATTGCGATTTTGCTAACGTGTACGAACAGGTTATTGAAGTTGAAAATCATAAGATTTTTATGACTCACGGGCATAATTACGACGTAAAATATTCGCTTTCACGCCTAAAACAAAAGGCACAAAAGGAAGGCGCAAACATAGTTTTATATGGGCATACCCATATTCCTGATATAACCTTTCAGGATAATATCTGGTTTATTAACCCCGGCTCATTATTTAGACCAAGGGAAGATAAAAAACCAACCTATTGCATTTTAACGCTTTCAGGCGGTAAAATATATCCACAACTTATAGAATTTTAAGGAGAACTAAAAAATGTCAGAATTCAGGCTTGCAAATGCATTAAGCGACCATATGGTACTTCAAAGGGATAGTGACGTACGCATTTGGGGTAAAGGTAAAAAGGAAGGCGACGTAATTTATGCTGTTATCGGACCATACGAAAGCTATGGTATCGTAGATAATAAAGGGGATTTTGAAGTTTATCTTCCGCCAATGCCCGCTAATACAATGCCACAAACTCTCGTTGTTTCTGATGGCGAAGACAGAATCGTTTTAGAAGACGTTTTAATAGGTGATATCTGGCTTATTAACGGTCAGTCAAACGCAGAAACTACCCTTGAATATTGTAATAAAAACGGTGCAGGTATTTATGATGATGAACTTGATACGTTAAAACCCGAAGATAATATTCGTGTAGTTTTACAAAGGCGTGATCATGCCCGTGATAATTATGAAAAAATGTTAACGCCTCAATTTGATATGATTTGCCCTGAAATAAGCTCATGGCGTGATGCTTCCTTGCCGGAAGTTAAAAGTAATATTTCCTGTATGGCGTTTTTCTTTGCTCGCTATATTTCAAGAACCTTAAACGGCAGCGTTCCAATCGGTATTGTTCAGGTTGCTTCCGGCGGTTCACCTTTGGCAGAGCTTATTATGCCTGAACTTAAATTGCCTTTGGGCTATAATGATACAAAGGAACGTGCAATACCCTTTGCAGGTATCTATAATGGATTGATGGCGCCTGTTCAAAAGATGACCATTAAAGGTATGCTTTATTATCAGGGTGAAAGTGAACAGTGGGGTAACGTAAGATATCCTTATCAGTTAAAATGGTACGTTGAAGAATTAAGAAGACGTTTTGAAAATGATTTCCCATTCTATTTCGTACAGATTTCAAGCCACGTTGGTCCTGCAATTGAACAGTGGAAAAGGGTTAAAGAAGTTCGTTATTCACAAACCAATATCCTTGATATCTTAGATAACAGCTATATGATCGTTTCATTGGACGTTGGCGGTCAGATTCAGAACTCTGACTGGGCACATCCACCATATAAAAAGCCTATCGGCGAACGTCTTGCAATGGCTGCATTGGCTAACGAATACGGTATCGGTGATCCTGAATACAACCTTTCTCCCATTCCTTGTTGCTGGCGCTTTGATGAAGATAGCGTAACCGTTCATTTTGATAACGTAGGCGATGGCTTAAAGCTTTTAACAGGTGATAAACTGGTTGGCTTTGAAGCAAAAGCCGAAAACGGTAAGTTCAAAAAGGTACGCGGCAAAATCAACGGTGATACAATTGTGTTTAAGGGCGTAAAAGAACCTGTAACACTTCGCTATGCTTATGAGCACGAAGCAATTATAGAAAAAGCAAATTTAGGTTCATCAACAAACCTTCCCTGCGCAGCATTTGAAATCCATAAGGATGAAAATATGCACTTTATACATTAAAACAATAAAAGCCACTACTGATTTAGTGGCTTTTTTAAATTCACTCTTGAAAAAAATATAATTTAATGTATAATATTGTTAATAAGAATTTTAAGGAGAAAAATTATGAGTAATTTACACGTTATAGATCATCCGTTAATTCAGCACAAATTAACTATTATGCGCGAAACACAAACAGGCGCAAAAGAATTCAGGGAGCTTTTAAATGAAATCACAACCTTAATGGGCTATGAAATCACAAGGGATTTTCCACTTTGCGATAAACCTATTGATACACCCCTTTGCAAAATGGTTGGCAAAACCATTGATGGCAAAAAGGTTGCTATCGTGCCGATTTTAAGGGCAGGTTTAGGTATGGTTGACGGTATGCTTTCTTTAATTCCCGTTGCAAAGGTAGGGCATATCGGTCTTTACCGCGATCCAGAAACCCATCTTCCCGTAGTTTACTATTGCAAACTTCCCGTTGATATTGAAGAACGCCTTACAATCGTTGTTGACCCAATGCTTGCAACCGGCGGTTCAGCTTCTGATGCAATTACAATGCTTAAAGAAAAAGGCGTAAAAAATATCCGCCTTATGTGCCTTGTTTCAGCACCTGAAGGCGTAAAAAAGGTGCAGGATGACCATCCTGACGTTGATATTTACACCGCAAGCCTTGATGAAAGATTAAACGATCATTGTTATATCTTGCCCGGCTTAGGCGATGCAGGGGATAGATTATTCGGTACAAAATAATTTTTTATAAAAATAAAAAGACTGTCTTAATTTTAAGACAGTCTTTTTTTGTTGTTAAATTAAAATGTCTTCATCTTCAAGGTCGTAATCACCGCTTAAATCCGAAAGGCTATTCAGATAGGCTTTTGCCGAAACACCGTAATTGTTAAGTGCTTTTACAATATTTCCTACTGTTGAACTTCCGTATTTTGCCTGAATATAAGCGTTTACATTGTACTGAATCTTGCTTATTTCGTTGTTGTTTGCATCAACAAGGGTTAAAGTAAATACCTTATCAAATTCAGTTGCCTTTAAATCGTCGGTATAAATAACATAAGTTCCGTCTGCCTGTTTAATAAGCGTTGACTTATCAATTTCTACGTTGTTTAAAAGAACTTTAACAGAATCATCAGTTAAAATAAGACGGAAATATATCTTATTCACGTTTGACATATTAAGGCTTGCTGATTTAATACAGTTGTTTAAATCATTGTTGCCTGTAAGTACTTTAACGCCATTAGGTACGGTAAAGGTTGATTTATTTTCCTGTACCCACTGAGAATTATCTGTAAGATTATCAGTTTTATAATCCATATAATCTTGTGCGGCACTACCGTAAACAAGCATATCGGCAAGTAACGTTTTTAATTTTGCGTACTGTGTATTTGTAAGTCCTAATTCAGAAGCAGAACGGCTTATCTGATTTTCACAGTAGGTATTAACACTGTATGCATCTTTTTGTGCAATAACGTTTTCACCGCTGATAAGCTGGGCAGTTATAAAGTCGTTCATACACTGTGGGTTAATGCCGGTGTAAGAGAACTTGTAATAGCCTGTTTCTTCGTCTATTGTGCCGAAAACGTCTGTGATTCTTCCGCTTGTTGAAGTAAAGCGCACTGAAAGGTCGTTCAGGGGCATTTTACTGTCAACAAAATAGTTTACTGTTAAGGATTCGGCTAATTCAATGTTTGCACCAACAAATTTGCTTATTGTGTTATAAACTTCAATTTCAGCAAACTGAACTAATGCTTCATTCTTTTCGGTTACTTTAATTCGCACGTATCTTGCATAAGAAGATTTGAACTGGCTTCTGACAGCATCTACGCTGCCGTCAGCATTAGAGTAAGGCTGGGTAAGACCTTCAACAGTGTAAACCGTAATCCAGTTAATGCCGTCATCAGAAGTCTGTATCATATATCCCTTGGGGAAATACGTGCATTTTTTATTTGCACCAACGTTACCGGTAGGATAAAGGTCAACAGTGTTAAATAAGAATTTATCACCTAAATCAATATCCACGTAAAGCTCGGTATCTGTGCTTGTGCTTGACCAACCTGTGTTCTGATTAGCTGAACTTAAATTCATTCTGTCACCGTCAGTAAGCTTTTGCGGGTTATTCCAAGCAGCGTTACTGTGGGTTGAAGAAGTAATAACGTCTTTATCTTCTGCAAGGTTATAAGTAGTATTTTTATTTAATTTGATTATTGCATTATCAAGTGTATGGATTGCATCAAAAGTATCGTTTTGATTTGTATATTCCTGTGCGTTGATTTTATTTATAATGGTGTTGAACTCATTATAAACGGTTTCATCGTAATCACTTTTATTTAAGCCGTTGTATTCTTTTAATAAGTTATCAAGAATATAACTGTTTTCGCGATAAACTTCAATTTCTGCAAACTGAATCAAACCGCTATCACTATGCTTTTGTGTAACAACTACCTTAACAAAGCGGGCAGAAACTAACTCAAATTGATTTGTTACAGCGTTAACTGTACCATCGCTGTTAGCCTGTGGCTTCTCTAAACCGCTTGCACTGTAAACTGTGTTCCAGGTGGTGCCGTTTTCAGAAATCTGAATTTCATAACCCTTGGGGAATTTTGCACAAACAGGATCGGTAGTTGTGTTACCTGTTGGATAAAGGTTAACGGTGTTAAAAGCGTACACATCGCCTAAATCAATCTGAACATAAACGTTTGCATCGTTTGAAACGCAGGACCAGCCTGTGTGCTGATTGCCTGATAAGTTTACCGTATCACCGTCTGTAAGCTTTTGCGGGTTAGACCAGGTTGCAACGGCATGGCTTGTAGAAGCTGAAACGTTTTTACCTAACGCAAGGTTAATAACGGTGTGTTTGTTTAAAGTGTTTAAGGCGTTTTCAAGAACGTCTGCTGCATTCTTGTATTCGCTTTCTGACGTATATTCTTTTGATATTACGTCTTTAACAGAAGCAATAAACTCATTATATGGGGTTGTAAGATACAAATCCTTATTAACGTTATTGCATACGTCGTTATATCTATGATATTTCAGTTCACTTTCATTTAATGAGTAAACCTCTGCTTCTGATAATTGTGCATACCAAACGTTTTCAATCTTATCCTGTAATGCCGTAATATCAATTTTTATAAATTGGGCTACGGTTGTATCAAAATAAACGTCAACGTATGGGCCAACACCGTCTTTTGCAGTTAATGTTGCAGGAATACCTGATTTTGAACCTACCTTATTAAAGGTTGTACCGTTTGTTGAAACAAGAACGTCAAAAGCCTTGGGGAACCATTTGCAAACAGGATCGGTATCTGTGTTGCCTGTTGCATAAAGTCTTACGTTATTTACGTTATAAGCAGAGCCTAAATCAATGATTAAGTATTTTTCATCCTGATAACCGGTGCAACACCAACCGGTATTGCGGTCGCCCTGATAGTTTTTAAGGTCACCATCGGTTAAAGTTTGGGGATTGTTCCAATGTGGATGGTCAAGTTCACCGCCTGTTGTAACAGTAGCACCTAAGGCAAGATTACCTGATTTGTTTCTGTTTAGAATACTAATCTGTTCACTTAACTTTATCTGTGCAATAACGTATTGGTCGTTTGTTGTGTCTTTGTCATTTAATACGTCAACAGTGTCTTCTAAAACCTTTGTAAAGGCTTGCCAGATTTCCTCATCATAATTATCTTTGTTAAAGTTGTTGGCGATATTTACAAGGCTTTCAAGATTTGCTTTTGCATCTGAAATATCTTCAAAAAGTGCACTAACAACAAATTCATAGTTGCCTGAGCCTGCGGTAATTTTAACGTTACCATCAACGATTTCGTAACTTAATATGCCTTCGTGCTCGCTTAATTTAACGCCATTTACCCTAAGATTATCGGTAGAATAAACGGGAACGTAAATTGTAGCAGTTGTGCCCATTGGAATATTAACAACCATTTCAAATGAGCCATCACTAAACTTTTTCCAGTTGCTTTCAAGGGCTCCACGTACAGTTTTTATTGAACTGTTAACGTATTTAAGGTCGCCAATCATCTGTGGCTTAATTACAACGGTTTCATAGCCGTTGGTATGCTCGTCAATACCCGCAACGTTTTCAAATAACCACTGGTCGTATGTGCCAAGGAAATAATGGTTTCTTGAACGTGTGTCAGCAAGAGAATAACCTTCCCAACAGGAAGTTGCACCGTTTTCAACCCAGAAGCCCCAGGAAGGATAGGTGGTTTGTGTTATAAGCTTATATGCAACGTCTTCATAACCGTATTCAGAAAGCACAGGCAATAAAAGTCTTGTTCCGATATGACCTGTTTCAAGATGATAGTCCTTTGAAATAACGTCATTTGCAATACTTGCAACAACGCTTTCTAATTTGTCCTCAGGGCAAAGTCCGTAATAAACTGCCGCAAGGTTTGAGGTCTGCCTGTATTCAGAACGTGTGCCTGCCCATTCAGGATTCCAATAACCTGTTTCGTAATAGCCTTTTTCTTCATTATAGAAGGTTTCGTTAAAAGCGTTATAAATGTTTTCAAGATAAACTGCATATTCGTTGGCATCGTCAGTTTTGCCTAACGCAAGGGCCATTTCTCTTAAATGCTTAACTACACTGTAAAAAGTTGCAGTTGCAACAATACCGTAGCCTTCGGGGGCGCTTGAAGGTCCGTTAGGTCCCTGCCAGTCGTTAAGTGCGCCTTCGTGTTCAAACACCCAACTTGGTTTACTAAGCCCGCCGGAAGAAACTGTTTTCTTTATAGTGTCAACGTGGGTAAGGGTATTTGCACGCATTAAATCATAGTGATCCTGGGCAATTTCAATAGTACCGTAAGCTAACCAGGATTCATATATTGCTTCAACATAAGCACAGTTCCAAACAACAACGTTTCCAGGTGCTGTTCCTGCCATTGGTGAAATATTACCCATTTTGTTATTAATTGCAGAATCGCGGATATCATTCATAAACTTTTCGTTAAAAGCCTGAATGCCGTAATTATACATAGCAGTTCTTACAATAACGTTATAATCGCCGAGCCAACCTAACTTTTCCCATGTAGGACAGTCTGTGGGCTTACCTTGGAAATTGTTTATTAAAGCTCTTGCCATATTATCGTGCAAGGTGTTTATAAGTTCGTTATCTGTTTCAAATTCGCCTGTCTTTTCAACGTCATTAGCAATTAAATAACATTTAACGTCCTCAGGAGTAAGTGTTCCTGAATAATTTGAAATCTCAATGTATTGATAACCGCAATAGGTGAATTTAGGTTCATAGGATTCTTCTTGTGCGCCTTTAAAGGTATAATCAAATAACTGGAATGGTCCGCCGCTTGTGTTAGAAGTACCCCAGTCAACGTAATTAAGCTTTCCGTTAGCCTTTAAGGTTTCGCCGTAAGCAATTTTAACGGTTTCACCGGGCGTTGTGTTTCGGAAGGTTATCTTAGCCCAGCCTGTTGTCATAACGGGAACCTTTACAATGTACGTACCGTCTAAAAGTTTTGTAATTTCGCAAGGGAAGGTGTTTAACTTGCGCATAGGCTCCATATTTTCAAACTTTAAAGCGCCGGGAGTTTTTGCAATAACAGCGTTTTTCCAAAGTGAATCATCATACGTTGCTTTGTCCCAATCTTTGATTTCAAGGCGGGCATCGTACTTTTCACCGTGATAAATACTGTTATAGGTTGTCGGTCCTGCTAAACTAACTTTCCAGGAAGTATCTGTTTTTATAATTTCTTTTGTGCCGTCATCATAAACAATATGTAATTCAGCCAATAATTTGGGATTATCACGCCAAGGTGCGTTTTTTATGCTCCACATTTCAAAGTTTTCGTTATACCAGCTGTTACCAAGCTCAACGCCAATGGCGTTTTCACCTGATTGAATAAGTGAAGTAACGTCAAAAACTCTGTAATTAACTGTGTCATCGTACTGCGTGTTTGCAGGATTAAGTACTGTGTCATCAGGTAAAATGCCGTTGATTTTAAGTTCAAAAAGACCTAAACCGCAAATAAGCATTTTTGCATTCTTTACTGATTTTGAAACGTTAAATTCTTTTCTTAAATACGGGGCACTTTCGTCCTGAGTTAAAATAGTAGTGTCAATATTTAACTGATTCCAAGGCTTTATTGGATATGCTCCAACTATTGTTGCCTTTGCCCAGGCAGAATCATTAAAGCTTACGTTTGCCCAATCGGTTAATTCAGTATCATTTAAAACCCAACTTGCGTCAGTTACAATTTCTTCTTTTGTTCCGTCAGTATAATAAATCTGAGCTTTAAGAATAAATGCAGCGTATGAGCCTGTTTCTGTAAAGGTATTAGAAACTACCGCGGCAAATGTATTGTTGCCGGCAACAACCTTGTTTGTTATATCTGTAAAAAATCCGCCTTGCCAGGAAGAACTTGAAGCAATCTGTTCACCGTTAAAATACATTTTAATGCTGTCATCAGCAGTACCGCCAACAAAAACCTTTTTAACAGTTTTTGTGCTATCGGGTGTAAAGGATTTGCGGAAATATCTTTTACAGGTCTCAATAGTTTTTTGGGCTTCTTCTGACCAAATCCAGTTTGCACCTGAAAAATCAAAGGTCTTTTCGGATTCAGCGCCTATCCAGGAAGCAGTCCATTCGCTTTTTGAAAGCATACCTGTGCCAAAATGTACAATTTCGCTATCATATTTAACGTCGCGCTCATCGTAAACGGAAACGCGCCAATAATAATCAGTTACTGAGCTTAAAGAAGCACCGTTATATATAATGTCGTAATTGTTTGAGCCTTGTGTTTTGCCCGAATCCCACAGATCACCCTCAAACTTTTCAGCCTTTTCTTTTGTTGAAGCAACGATTATTCTGTAAGCAGACATACTTCTGTTATAACCGTTACTTACGTTTTTCCAACTGAAAACGGGGGTAGTGTCAATTCCAAGGGGTTCTTTTAGTCCGTTAACTTTCATGTCGTTTATCTCCAAATTTAATGATACGTCAGTTGCACAGCCTTTTAATGCAAATATCATCAGAAAACTGCTTATGGTACACGTTAAAAGAACCACTGCAAGTATCACAGATAGTGTTTTTTTCATAAAACTCTCCTTATTGATATATTTATATTGACATTATACATTATAAAATGGTACAATTCAACTGAAAATAATTTCAAATATCAGTAAAATCGTTTCAAAAAGGAAAAAATTTATGAATACTGAAGTCTATTTATGCACAATAGAACGAACCATAAAAAAAGAATGGGGTATTTATGGCGTTTTATTTAAGAATTTTAACGTTGATGTTCATAAACATGAATACTATGAAATCAATATAATTTATTCAGGCACAGGCGTTCACAAAATTGAAAACGAAAGCTATCAGGTTAAGCGCGGTGACGTTTTTATGATACCGCCCTTTAAAACCCACGGCTATTCTGATGCCAAAGGGTTAGATGTTTTTCATTTAGTATTTCACCCTGATTTTTTGTCAAGTCACTATCAGGAAGCTTGTTCTATAGATGGCTTTGAAATCTTTACTGAAATTGAACCGCATTTAAGGGCAAACGCAGGTTCTTCAAGATTCTTGCATCTTAATGAAGAAGAGCTTTTAGGCATACAGTATGATTTAAAACACGTTGAAAATAAAGATAAATATTTCAGATACGATAATCTTATTCCGCTTAAACAGGCGGCGGCGTTAAAGGTGCTTTATGAGCTTTCGCTTTTAATGTATAAGCAAACCTATAATAAAAATGAAAGCAAAAATTCAAAGTACGAGCAACAGATTTTACAGGCACTTGAATATATTCACAAAAACTATGATAAAAGCCTTACAATAGAAAACTTATGTAAGGAAGCATATATGTCCCGTTCAACGTTTTTAAGAAACTTTGCTCTCGTTACTAAAACAACACCTCATCAGTATATAAGCCAATACCGTAAAAATAAGGCACAACAGCTTCTTTTAAACAAAGATCTTTCTAAAAACGATGTTGCCCATATATGCGGATATTACGATACTTCACATATGAATTCATCAATAAAAAAGACTGTCTAAAAAATAGACAGTCTTTTTTATCCTAACGCCACGTCAAGCATCATCATAGTGGTAAAACCCAGTAATGCGCCTAATGAAGCAAAATACCCGCCGTCTTTTTCGCTTTCGGGAACAAGCTCTTTTAAAACTACAAAGATCATCGCACCTGCGGCAAAGGATAGGGCAAAGGGCAGAATCGGTGAAAAGAACCCTACAAGCAAAGCACCTAAAAAAGAGGCAACAGGCTCAACCATTCCTGAAAGCTGACCGTAAAAAAAGCTTTTAAAAGGCGAAAAGCCTTCGCGCCGCAAAGGAATTGATACTGCCGCACCTTCGGGAAAGTTTTGCAATCCTATGGCAATAGCGATTGAAAGAGGCATAATTATGTTGTTTAGCGTTATACTTTGCCCATTTAATGCGCCAAAAGCAACGCCTATAACAAGGCCTTCAGGAATATTATGAAGGGTTATTGATGTAACAAGCATAGCGCAACGCTTTTTTGAATTTGTAAAACTTTTTGTTTTATTCATTTTAATTAAAAGCATATCGCAAAGAATTAAAGTTATTCCGCCGGACAAAAAACCTAATGAAGCAATAAGCCAAGGTAATGTTGTTGCCATTTCAATGGCAGGTGCTAAAAGCGAAAAAAAGCTTGCTGCTATCATTATGCCTGAAGAAAACCCAAGCATCATATTTAAAATATTATCGTTTACCCTTTTAAAAAAGAAAACGCAAGAACTGCCTAAGGCGGTTAAAAGCCAAGTGCCGATAGCACAAATTAAGGCAAGAAGTAAATAATTCAAAAAAATCACCACCTGTAATTATCTTATGTATTGCGAAGTAAAATGGTTAATTTTGCATACCTTACTTAATTTTGCAAATACTAAACAAAACATTATTAAATAAATGGGTTGCAATGTTTTTTTAACTAAAAATTACAGGCGGAGGTTATTATGATTAGCACGCTGAATATTAAAAATTATGCATTAAAACTATACAAACGATTGGAAATACTTTTATCTGAGCCCATAAAAGATGATGATAATTTAAAATGGATAAGCGATAATAAAAACCGTATTTTAGCGTTAAATTCTGCTATTATATTAAACGCCCCTGCTTGCTACTTAAAAAAAGGCTATAAACAGCCTAAAGCGATAGAACTTGCAAGGGAAATAACAAAACAAACAAAGGGCAATATAAACGAAGAAACTATTGAGATTTTAGAGAATTTTGATCTTTCTTTTGAAGAATACGATCTTATGCCACTGTTTTTTAAAATAACCTTATTAGAAATGATTGAGGATATTTTATTAAATAAAGTAAGCAAGGATTTTGCGCCTTTTGCAGTTAAATCCCTGATACTTTTTAATCATATTGATTTTTCGTCTTTCAGGGAAAAATGCTTAAAACAGGAACAACTTTTATTAAAACACGCTGAATATCAGCAGTCAGATGAACAAACTAAAAGCCTTTACCGTAAACGAATAAGCAAATTAAGTTTTTTAAGCAACCTTTCTGAAATTGAAATCTGCGAGAAATTAAATTCACAGGCAGGCACGTTAACTGAAAACCTGTTTTTAAACAAAGAACTTTTTAATTTAAAAATCGGTGTTTATGAAAAAGAACCAACCGTAAATTTAAAATTAGCGCTATATATTTTATCTGGCGTTGGGTTAAGCCTGTTTTTTATTTTTTTAATATGGCTTTTACCTGCAACGGTATTTTTGAAAATAGCACTAAGCATAGCATCTTTTTGCCCTTTTTTAGTATTTTTTATAAACGTTATAAACCGCAGTATTCTTTTTCACACAATGCCCCAAAAACCGATGCGCCTAAAAAAAGAGTTTGCAGATACGCTTGAAAACAAAACGGCAGTAGTTTTAACAATATTGCTTGAAAACGAAAAAGCCGTAAAAAAAGCGCTTAAAACCATTGAAGAATACTACTTTGCAAACTATCTTGATAACGGCACTTACCTGATTTTAGGTGATCTTAAAGAATGTGAAAATTCACAGGATAAAAACGATGAAAAAATCATTTCCTTATTAAAAGAAGGAATAGTTGAACTTAATGAAAAATACGATAACAGATTTTCTGCTATTTTAAGAACAAGGGAAAAACGTGATAAAAAATACAGCGGATGGGAAAGAAAACGCGGTGCCATTGAACAACTTGTAAACTATATTGTTCATAGTGAAGAAAACTCATTTATTTTAAAGGAAAATATTAAAGCATTACAAAACGTAAAGTATATCTGTACTCTTGATGCAGATACCGTTATGCCCCCTGAAAGCGTAGTAAAGCTTTTAGGCGTTATTACACATCCCAAAAATAAAAATTACTCTCTTGTGCAGGCTGAAATAGGCTCAACGTTAAAGAACAAAACTGCCTTTTCAAAAATAATGGCAACAATAGGCGGAATTGATGCTTATAACTATCCAACGGGCGAGGTCAATAACGATTTTTTTCTTTCAGGGTCATTTTGCGGAAAAGGTATATTTTCAGTTGAAGCATATCAAAGGCAAGTCAGTGGTAAAATTCAACCTAATACCGTACTGTCACACGATCTTTTGGAAGGTGAACTTTTAAACACGTTGAAAGCCAACGACGTTACCTTTTTAGATGATTTTCCCCAAACGCCTATTTCTTTTTATAAGCGCAGGGAACGTTGGATTCGCGGTGATTGGCAGTTAGTTCCCTGGTTGTTTTCTTCCTTAAAGCCCATTTCAAAATGGAAGATATTTTATAATCTTGTCCAATCGCTTTTTCCTGTTGGTGTCTTTTTACAGGCTTTACTTGCATCGTTCTTTTCTTTATGGGCGTTTTTAATTTGGGGCGTGTGCATAATAGAAATGTCAATGCCTACGATTTTTGCATATCTTGATTCTTTGAAATTTGATACAACCAAGCACGCCTTTTTAGATAACCGCCCAAACAGAAGAAACAGTTTAAAGCGTTCTTTAATAAACAAAATGTTTTTGCCTTATGAATGTTTTTCGGGTTTTGTAAGCGCGTTTAAAGGATTATGGCGCAGGCTTATCAGCCATAAAAAGTTGCTTGAATGGTCAACCTTTTCTTCAACTCAAAAAAGCAGCGGTAAAAAGGAATACTTTTTATTTTTTGCTTCTTCAATAATTCTTGGGGCAGTATTCTTCGGTGTTTGTATTTATAACGGAATAGGCATTATTATTGGGTTTTTGGCATTTTTAGTTTGGTGCCTTTGTCCTTTAATTGCATTTAATCTTGGCTTAAAAACAGATAAACAACAACCCGCTTTGTTGCCTGAGGAAACCCATAGTTTAAAGCTTCTTTTTATGCGTACATTACGTTTCTTTTTTGAAGCATTAAACGATAACGATAATATAATGCCTGACAACTTGCAATTAAAGCCATATAAGGGTTATGCACAAAGAACGTCACCAACCAATATCGGTTTTGCGCTTTTAAGTCAGGTGTGCGGATTGAAATCAGGGGCTTATTCGCCGTCACTTTTTGTAAACGGTTTAATAAAGCAGATTGAAAAAATCAAAACACTGCCTAAATATAAAGGACATCTTTATAACTGGTATAACACCGAAACGAGTGAGATTTTAGATTCTTACGTTTCAACCGTTGATAGCGGAAATTTCTGTGCTTCTTTAATAGCAATTAAAGGTGCGCTTAATTTAGCAAGGGAAAGAAAAATTCTTCAAAAAGCAGAATGTAACGGAATAGGCGATGCAATTTATTCGCTTTTAGACGGTGTACCCAAGGATTTTAAATCCCATTTAGAAGAATACGCCAGCGATTTTTATCTTTTAAACGGTAAAAAAGCAAGAAACAGAGCGGAAGATTTTTTGAACGAAGGAATAATTTCTACCTGTGATGACGTTGAGTTCTGCCAAAAAATCATTAAAAACTGGGTTAACGATTACGATGGTTTAAGCTTTTCCAAAAAGATTTTTGATAAAATTGAAAAAACAGGTGAGTTCAATCTTCGCCCATTAAAAGAATATCTTCAAAGCTTTCCTTATTCAGTTAAAGAAACCCTTGAAATAACGGATTTTGAAGAAAAGGTAGACGGCCTTGTGTGGAGTGCAGGCAGAGAGAAGCACGCAGATATTTTAAAGGATATACGTAACGAATTCAGAAAAATATACAGTTATGCGTATAGTTTAAGCCAAAAGTTCAAGGAAATTGAAACCTTTATTGATGATTACCTTGAAAACGTAGATTTTTCCTGCTTGTTTGATGAAAAGAAAAAACTTCTTACTATTGGTTTAAATGCTAAAAATAATAAAAAAAGTGCAAATTGTTACGATATGCTTATGTCCGAAGCGCGCCTTACAAGCTTTATTGGTATTGCCCTTAATAAATTGCCCGCAGAACACTGGTTTAAACTTTCAAGGCAATATACAAGAATAGATAATAAACCCCTATGTTTATCCTGGAGCGGTACTATGTTTGAATATCTTATGCCGGATATTTTCATTCTGCCATCCAAGGATTCAATGCTTTATAATTCTTCTTTTTTGCAGGTTTTAGCACAGATGGAATATAAAAGTAAAAACGGTATATGGGGTATAAGCGAATCGGCGTTTAATAATTTGGATAGGTCAAGGGAATACAGCTATAAAGCCTTTGGTATCCCCGTAAGTGCAATCAGCAGTTTTAAAACGGAAAAGGTTTTTTCACCATACTCAACCATGCTTGCTATTGAATATGCACACAGGGAATGTATGGATAATATTATCCGCCTTGTTGAAAACGGTGTAATGGGAAAATTAGGTTTTTATGAAGCCATAGATTATAAGCGATTAAAGGGCGAAGCAGGTGCAGTTGTATATTCACATATGGCGCACCATTCAGGAATGAGCCTTTGCGCCTTAACAAATTATTTTTACGATGGCTTTATAAGAAAAGCCTTTTTAAAATCAAATTATATCAGTGCTGCAAAAGTGCTTCTTGATGAAAAAATGCCCATTGGCGTTTTGCCACGCAAACAAACGGATAAGGAAGATATGCCTGAAATTATTAAAAGTGAAGAATTTATCAAACAGTATATCTATCCACATAAGCAAAGTACAGAAATGCTTGTTTTATCTGGCGGTGAAGTAAGGGTAGAAGCAACAAACAAAGGTAAACTAAAAATTTTTAACGGTGAAACGTTTATAGGCGAGGGCTATCTTTATTTAAAAAATGAAAAAACAAGCAGTATTTCTTACGAACCTGTAAAGGATAACACCAAGGAATACAAAACGGTTTTTAAACCCGAAAGTGTAAAATATATTTCAAAGGATAAGTTTTTGGATGCGGAATTCAGCGTTTATCCCATTGAAGATACTTCTGAAATATTGCTTTCAGTTAAGCTCAATAATAAAACTGAAAACGTACAAAAACAAAAAATAGTTTTTGCCATTGATATTGCACTTAATACCTTAGAAAACTATCAGGCGCATCCGTATTTTAACGGACTTTCTATTGAGGCAAAGGAAAGGCTAAACGCAGTAGAAATGCTTAATAAAAAAACAGGAAAAAAGTGCATCTTATCTGTGCTTAACGGCGAAAACCTAAGATTTCAGACGGATAAAAGCCAGTTTGTTGGAAGAAATAATGATTTTACAAAGCCAAAAATAAACTTTAATACTTCCTTTAAACATTATCCCGTAACTCCCGTTATGTCAGTTGAAACGGAAGTTTATTTAAACGGCAGTGAGCAAAAAGAAACTTGTTTAATTTTATCGTTTAATGATCCCGTAATAAAAAATATCGCAACGGTTAATTTAAAAAAGGAAACTGCAAGTCTTTATGCAAAAGGCGATATAAATGCTTTTAATATTAAAAAGGAAGATTGGCTTTTATCATTAAAAATTGCCGCCTTAAAAGAAACAGGTGCAAGGGCAAGTGGCAATATGGCTATGCCAAAAACCTTGTGGCAGTATTCAATAAATGATAAAATTCCGTTGATGTTGGTGTTTGTACCAAAGGATTATTATAAAGAAAAACTTATCACCTTATTAAAAAGTGTAAAACTTTTAATGGATAAAGGCTTTTTTATGCAGCTTGTTTTAATTGAAGATGCTTCTTTTGATTATCTTGATGAAGCCTATAATTCAACAACTAAAATAATAAACAGCCTTAATTTCCAAGGTGCAGTTCACCATCTTAAAAAAAGTATTATTAAGGAAGAGGACCTTAATGAACTTATTAGTTTAAGTTTTTTAAGTTATAATTTGGAAGATGAACTGGATACCATCCAAAAAACTGAGCCCAAAATAGAAATAAATAATATTAATCAGCATGAAAACAAATACCCATTAAGCAAAAATGATTTAATTGATGGTTGTTTTGATTCAGGCTTTGGCAGATTTATAAATGAAGGTAAGGAATATTATATTTACGGGCAAACGCCAATGCCCTGGTCCAACGTTATTGCAAATAAAAACTTTGGTACGTTGATTACTGAAAGCGGTGGCGGATATACCTTTTACAAAAATTCCTGTTTAAATAAATTAACACCTTGGTACAATGATGCTATAAGCGATCCAATAGGTGAAGGCTTGTATTTAAGGGATAATCAAAATAATAAATTCTGGTCAATAACAAGAAATCCCGTTCATTCCATTGATGAAAAGGATACGATTTTCGGCAAAGGCTACGGCGTTTACAGATATAATGGCTTTGGCTTAAATCAAAAGCAAACTGTGTTCGTTCACAAGGATAAACCTATAAAAGTAATAAATGTTTCCTTAGAAAATATAGAAAACAGGGATATTTCCGCATTCTTTTTTGCAAAAACGGTTTTAGGACAGAATCAAGAAGCCAATAGGTATGTAAAAGTGACCGAAAAATACGGTTTGCTATGTGCACAGTCGGGAAATCAATATATGTTCATATATGCAGATAATGCAGAATACTGTGCATCTTTCGCAGGCTTTTTCGGTAACGGTGGGTTAAAGGATCCTGATGGGGTAAAACAGGGAACTTTCGTAAAATGTGAAGATAACAGACCTAATTTAGCCTTAAAAGTAAAAGCAAAAAGGGATTTTAATATCTTTTTAGGCGCCGCCCAAAGTGAAGAAGAATTAAAAGAAATCAGTGAACTTTTAAAGAACGCCAAAACAGATATATGGCTTGAGGAAGTAAAAGCACATTGGGAAGAAAAAGCAGGTGCAGTTAAAATTTCTACACCTGATAAAAAACTTGATATTTTATTTAACAACTGGCTTTATTATCAAACCTATTCTTCCCGTCTTCTTGCAAGGTGCGGTTTTTATCAGGCAGGCGGTGCAATAGGCTTCAGGGATCAGTTGCAGGATTGCCTTATGCTTATGTTAAGAGAGCCTGAATACGTTAAAAATCATATTTTAACCTGCTCAAAGCATCAGTTTAAAGAGGGTGACGTTCAACATTGGTGGCATCCTGAATTTACGGGTGTTCGCACTCTTGTAAGCGATGATTTGCTGTTTTTGCCTTATATTACAGGGGAATATATTTCAAGAACAGGTGATAAAAGCATCTTGGATATTTCTGTTCCTTTCCTTGAAGGTCATAGCTTAGGTGAACGTGAAGACCTTTACGAAACCGCTTGGCAAAGCCAGGAGACGGCATCGGTTTACGAGCATTGTGCCCGCGCAATTAAACTTGTTCTAAAAAGAACAGGCAAGCATAATTTACCGTTAATTTTAGCAGGGGACTGGAACGATGGCTTAAATAACCTTGGTAAAGATGGCAAGGGCGAAAGCGTATGGCTTGGTTGGTTTTTATTTACAACCATCAGCCTGTTTGCACCTTTTGTTAAAGAAAGGGATGAACAGTTTTATCAGCAATTACTTGAACACGCCAAAAAACTTGTCAGCCAATTAAATTCTTCCTGTTGGGACGGTGCTTGGTATAAACGGGCTTTTGATGATTGGGGCAGGGAAATCGGCTCACACACAAGCCAGTGCGCAAAAATTGATGCTATTTCGCAAGCCTGGTCAGTTATTTCAGGCGCAGGGAAAAGCGAACTGACTAAAAAGGCTATGGAAAGCTTGGAAAAGCACTTAATTGACTATCAGGGTAATATAGTAAAACTTTTAACACCGCCTTTTACCAAGGAGTATAACGCAGGATATATCGGTGATTATATTCCTGGTGTAAGGGAAAACGGCGGACAGTACACTCACGGTGCAATATGGTCAGCACAGGCATTTTTCAAGATGGGTGAATGTGAAAAAGGCGCTAAAATAATTGATATGATTAACCCCATAAATCATACCTTTAATAAAAGCGCCACAGAGCAGTATAAAATTGAACCCTACGTGCTTTCGGCAGATATCTATTCAAATGAAGAAAACTATGGGCGCGGGGGATGGAGCTGGTATACCGCTTCTTCTTCACTGTATTACGATACCGTTTTAACAAATATGCTTGGTGTTAAACAAGAAAACGGCGAGATAAAAATCGCGCCTCATATACCAAGCGCTTGGCAGGAATATTCCGTTAAAATTGAAACAGATAAAATAAAAACGGAAATAAAAGTAATAAATCCTGAAAACAAATCAGATACCGTTACAAGCGTCAATGTAAAGGAAAAGGGAGATAAAACTGAAATCCGTGTTGTAATGTAGCAAAAAGCCGTCATTGACGGCTTTTTTCTTTGTTGACTAAACGTTAAATTAAAAGTATAATTATATTATATTTATACGTAAGGAAATTTTTATGAACACTGAATTTTTACCCGTTACAAAAGAAGAGTGCAAAAAATTAGGTTGGGAAAGACCTGATTTTGTTTACGTTTTGGGCGATGCTTACGTTGATCACCCAAGCTTTGGTCCTGCCATAATTTCCCGCATTTTACAAAGTAACGGATATAAAGTTGCAATATTAAGTCAGCCTGATTGGAAAAATATTCAGGATTTTAAACGCTTCGGCCGTCCGCGGCTTGCTTTCTTAGTTTGCTCAGGCAATATTGACCCTATGGTAAACCACTATACTGCCGCCCATAAAAGAAGAAGCACCGATGCTTATTCACCAAACGGTAAAATTGGTTTAAGACCCGATAGGGCAGATATAGTTTACTGTAACTGTATTCGTCAGGCATATAAAAACGCAAACATTATTATTGGTGGCGTTGAAGCAAGTTTAAGAAGATTTGCTCACTATGATTGCTGGGATAACAAAGTAAGAAATTCAATCCTTGTTGATAGCGGTGCAGATTTACTTCTTTACGGTATGGGCGAAAAAAGTATCGTAGAAGTTGCCGATGCCTTAAATAGCGGATTAGATATAAAAGATATAACCTACGTTAAAGGCTCAGCCTATTTAACCGAAAATCCCGAAAACGTCTATAACGGCAAAATAATTGAAAGCTTTGAAGACGTTAAAAACGATAAAAAAGCATACTGCCGCGCATTTATGGCGCAGTATAACGAACAAAATCCCTTTAACAGTAAAACGCTGATTCAACAGCACGGCAAAAGCTTTTTAACTGTTAATCCCCCAAGTGAACCTTTAACCGAAAGTGAAATGGATGCGGTTTATAATCTTCCTTACACCCGCAGGCCACACCCGATGTATGATAAATTAGGCGGTATCCCTGCTATAAAGGAAATTGAATTTTCTATAACCGCAAACCGCGGTTGTGTGGGTGCTTGCTCGTTCTGTGCAATCACCTTTCATCAAGGCAGAATATTGCAGTCCCGCAGCGAGAATTCTGTTATTGAAGAAGCTCGGCTTTTAACAAGTTTACCAAACTTTAAAGGCTATATTCACGATGTTGGCGGTCCAACTGCAAACTTTTATAAAATGGGTTGCAAAAAGCAAATGGAATCAGGTGCCTGCACAGATAAACAGTGCATGTATCCTTCTGTTTGTCCCGCATTTAAGCCTGACCACTCAAAATACCTTTCACTTTTAAGAAAACTAAGAGAACTGCCAAAGGTTAAAAAGGTTTTCATCCGTTCAGGATTAAGGTTTGATTGTATTTTAGCAGATAAAAAGCACGGGAATGAATTTTTAAGTGAGCTTTGCACCCATCACGTTTCAGGGCAGTTAAAGGTTGCGCCTGAACATATTTCCGATAACGTTTTAAAATATATGGGTAAGCCAGGCGAAAGCGTTTATAACGAGTTTTGCCAAAAATATAAAAAAACCAACGAAAGATTAGGTAAAGAACAGTACCTTGTTCCGTACTTAATCTCAGGGCATCCCGGCAGTGATTTAAAAGAAGCGGTTAAATTAGCCGAATACCTTCATAAAAACCACATAAACCCCGAACAAGTACAGGAATTTTACCCAACCCCGGGAACACTTTCAACCTGTATGTTTTATACTGAAATGGATCCCCGCACAATGAAACCTGTTTACGTTGCAAAGGATATAAAAGAAAAAATAATGCAAAGGGCATTATTACAGTATAAAAGGCCTGAAAATTACGAAACCGTAAAAAAGGCTCTAATTAAAGCAAACAGACAGGATTTAATTGGTTTTAAGCCAAACTGCTTAATAAAACCAAGGGTAATAAAGAACGATTTTTCAAAACCAAGTAAACCAAGGAGAAAGAAATAATGGCATATAAATCAGGCTTCTGTGTTTTGTGCGGTCGCCCCAATGTTGGCAAAAGCACTTTAATGAATCATTTTGTAGGTCAAAAGGTTGCAATAGTTTCACCTAAAGCACAAACCACCCGCAACTGCATCCGCGGTATTTTAACAGGGGACGATTATCAGGTAGTTTTCCTTGATACCCCCGGTATTCATAAGCCAAAATGTAAATTAAATGAGTTTATGGTTAAGGAACAAAAGGAAGCGGCAATCGGTGCAGATTTTACTTGTGTTATGCTTGATATAACACAGCCTATCGGCTCAACGGATGAACATATTATTGAAGAATACGCGTCTTCCGATATTCCCTGTGCAATCGTTTTAAATAAGATTGATTTGGTAGAAAAGGAAACTGTAATTTCCTACTTAACCCGCCTTGCAAAATACGATTGTATGATTATTCCCGTTTCTGCTCAAACAGGGGAAGGGGCAGAAGAACTTTTATCAGTTATAAAACAGCATCTTCCCGAAGGCCCGCAGTATTTCCCCGAAGATATGGTCTGCGATTTCCCCGAAAGATTTTTAGCAGCAGAGGTTATCAGGGAAAAAGCACTTTTAAACTTAAACGAAGAAATTCCTCACGGCATTGGCGTTAATATCAATCAAATGCAGGAACAATCTAACGGTAATATCAGAATTTCAGCAGATATTATCTGCGAAAGGGATTCGCATAAAGGCATTATTATCGGCAAAAAAGGTGCTATGATTAAAACTATCGGAACGTTAGCAAGGGAAGAATTAGAAGCCCTTTTAGAAACAAAAGTGTATATTGAACTTTTTGTAAAAGTCCGCGATAATTGGCGCAATTCTAACACCGCATTAAAAGATTTAGGATATACTGAATAAAAATTTATTCACCGCAAAAAATAAATTGGGGTGAATAAAAAATGGATGATAGAATTGACCGCGCACTAATGAAAATGTTTTTAAAAACAGGAAATCCCGAGTATTATACGGCACGTGGGATTTACAGGGAAAGGAGTCAAAATGGGGGAGCAGATAAAAACACAAGCAATAGTCCTTAATAAAGTTGATTTTAAGGATAATGACCGTGTTTTAACGCTTTTTTCTGCACAAAACGGCAAAATAACCGCATCTTGTAAAGGCGTAAAAAAGCAAAACTCAAAACTCCGCCCTTCAAGTGAAGTCTTTGCGTTTGGTACTTATATATTAGCCGAATCCAAGGGCAGATACACCGTTACAGGTTATGATTCCATTGATTCCTTTTTTGAATTAAGGGATGATTTTGATAGGCTTACTTTAGGTGTTCTGTTTTTAAAAATCTGCGAAAAATCAATTTCACAAGGTGAAAGCAATTACGAACTTTTTTCACTTTTAGTAAACTGCCTTCATAAGTTAAGGGAGCCTTCCGTTGCCCCCGGCTTTGTTGCAAGTGTTTTCTTGTTAAAATACGCTTGTATTATGGGTTATCAGCCTGAAATCGTAAATTGCGCAAAGTGTTCAAATAACAGTGATTTACTGTTTTTCAGCGCAAGCGCAGGTGGCGTTTTGTGCAAAAATTGTAACGATATTGAACACATCGCCATAACAGGCGGTTGCCTTAAATATATTCAAAAAATATGCTATGGTGAGTTTGAAGACGTTTTCTTGTTTTCGCCAACCGAAAAGCAGATAAAAGAATTGTTTTTAGCCTCGTCTTATTACACGGCATATTTCTTTGACGAAAAGTTAAAAATTATGGATTACATAAATAAATATCAGATTGTATAACAAAAAGCAGATTTTTCTGCTTTTTTCTTTTCCTATTTAATATATATGCAAAAAAACAGTTGCCAATATTTGATAATTGCATTATAATAATCTACGAATGTAAAATTGTACATTTTTAGGGCAATAAGCCCATTAATTTTAGGAGGTTATAGAGATTATGAGTCACAAGTTTGTATACCTTTTCTCAGAAGGTGACGCAACAATGCGTGAGCTTCTTGGCGGTAAGGGCGCTAACCTTGCAGAAATGACCAAGATCGGTCTTCCTGTTCCTCAGGGTTTCACCGTTACAACTGAAGCTTGCACACAGTACTACGAAGATGGTAGAAAGATTAACGATGATATCCAAGCACAGATTATGGAATACATCGACAAAATGGAAGGAATTGTTGGCAAAAAGTTTGGCGACAAGGAAAATCCCCTTCTTGTTTCAGTTCGTTCAGGTGCACGTGCATCAATGCCTGGTATGATGGATACAATCCTCAACCTTGGTCTTAACGAAGAAGTAGTTGAAACAATGGCTGCAAAGTCAGGTAATGCTCGTTGGGCTTATGACTGCTACAGAAGATTCATTCAGATGTATTCTGACGTAGTTATGGAAGTTGGTAAGAAATACTTTGAAGAACTTATCGACAAGATGAAAGAAGAAAAAGGCGTAACTCAGGACGTTGAGCTTACTGCTGAAGATCTTAAAGAACTTGCACGTCAGTTTAAGGCTGAATACAAGAACAAGATCGGTAAAGATTTCCCCACAGATCCCAAAGAACAGCTTATGGGCGCTGTTGAAGCAGTTTTCCGTTCATGGGACAACCCCCGTGCAAACGTATATCGCCGTGATAACGATATTCCTTATTCATGGGGTACAGCAGTTAACGTACAGATGATGGCATTTGGTAACATGGGTGATAACTGTGGTACCGGTGTTGCTTTCACACGTGACCCTGCTACAGGTGATAAAGGCCTTATGGGTGAATTCTTAACAAATGCACAGGGTGAAGACGTTGTAGCAGGTGTTCGGACTCCCATGCCTATCGCTGAATTGGCTCAGAAATTCCCCGCAGCTTTCAAACAGTTTACTGAAGTTTGCGGTATCCTTGAAGATCACTATCGTGATATGCAGGATATGGAATTCACTGTTGAAGATGGTAAGCTTTATATGCTTCAGACTCGTAACGGTAAGAGAACAGCTAAGGCTGCTCTTAAAATCGCTTGCGATTTAGTAGAAGAAGGTATGATTGATAAGAAGCAGGCAGTTGCTATGATCGATCCCAGAAACCTTGATACACTCCTTCATCCCCAGTTTGATGCAAAGGCTCTTAAAGAAGCAAATCCTGCAGGTAAAGGCCTTGGCGCATCACCCGGTGCTGCTTGCGGTAAAGTAGTATTTACTGCTGAAGATGCAGAAGCTTGGAACAACCGTGGCGAAAAGGTTATCCTTGTTCGTCTTGAAACTTCACCTGAAGATATTACAGGTATGAAGGCTTCACAGGGTATTCTTACCGTTCGTGGTGGTATGACATCACACGCAGCCGTTGTTGCTCGTGGTATGGGTACTTGCTGCGTTTCAGGTTGCGGCGAAATCAATATGGATGAAGAAAACAAGAAGTTCACTCTTGCAGGCAAAACCTATCACGAAGGTGACTATATCTCTATTGATGGTTCAACAGGTAACATCTATGATGGCATTATCCCCACAGTTGATGCTACTATCGTTGGTGAATTTGAAACAATTATGACTTGGGCTGATGAATTCAGAACCCTTAAAGTTCGTACAAACGCTGATACACCTGCTGACGCTAAGAAAGCAGTTGAACTTGGCGCAGAAGGTATCGGTCTTTGCCGTACAGAACATATGTTCTTTGAAGCAGACCGTATCGCAGCATTCCGTGAAATGATTTGTGCTGATACAGTTGAAGAACGTGAAACAGCCTTAGAAAAGATTCTTCCTTATCAGCAGGGCGACTTTGAACAGCTTTACACAGCTCTTGAAGGCAACCCCGTAACAATCCGTTTCCTTGATCCTCCGCTTCACGAGTTCGTTCCCACAGAAGAAGCTGACATCAAGGTTCTTGCAGATGCACAGGGCAAAACTGTTGAAGATATTAAAGCAATCATCGCTTCACTTCACGAATTCAACCCAATGATGGGTCACCGTGGATGCCGTCTTGCAGTTACTTATCCTGAAATTGCTGCAATGCAGACAAAGGCAGTTATCCGCGCTGCTATCAACGTACAGAAGGCTAACCCCGCTTGGACAGTTAAGCCCGAAATTATGATTCCTCTTACAGGCGAACTTAAAGAGTTCAAGTTTGTTAAGGATATCGTTGTTGAAGTTGCAGATAAGGAAATTGCTGCTGCAGGCATTAAGCTTGAATATGAAGTTGGTACTATGATTGAAATTCCAAGAGCTTGTCTTACTGCTGACGAAATCGCTAAGGAAGCTGACTTCTTCTGCTTCGGTACTAACGACCTTACTCAGATGACCTTTGGCTTCTCACGTGACGATGCTGGTAAGTTCCTTTCAGCATACTACGATAAGAAAATCTATGAAAACGATCCCTTTGCTAAGCTTGACCAGAACGGCGTAGGTAAGCTTATGGATATGTCACTTAAGCTTGGTAAGCCCGTAAATAGCGCACTTCACTGCGGTATCTGCGGCGAACACGGCGGTGACCCCGTATCAGTTGAGTTCTGCCATAAGATTGGCCTTGACTATGTATCCTGCTCACCTTTCCGCGTTCCGATCGCTCGCCTTGCTGCTGCACAGGCTGCAATCCGCGAAAGTGGGAAATAATTAAATCACTTAAAAACCCAGTATTTTCGAGGGTTTTAAAGGATTTATAAAAAAACAAAATTATACCCGTGTTTTTTAAGCACGGGTATTTTTTTATTTTTCTTTAATATTAAGTTAATTTGTGATATAATATGACTAGCCGATAAATAAGAATTTGTAGGGAGAATTAATCAATGAAAATCTACGATATTTCCCAAGAAGTTTTCAGTTGTCAGGTGTATCCAGATGACCCGACGCCAGAGAAAAAGATGCTCAAATCAATGGAAAAAGGTGAGGTATATAATTTGACGGCATTTAATATGTGTGCGCACAACGGCACACATATAGATGCACCATTTCATTTTATTAAAGATGGAAAAACTGTGGATGAGATATGC
>JAZRTX010000022.1:0-58032 GCA_045652205.1 Clostridia bacterium | reverse complement strand
ATAAGCTCCTGATGTGTGCCTTGCTCGGCAATGCCTTTATTGGCGATACACATAATGTTATCGGCGCTTTTAATTGTAGAAAGCCTATGGGCAATAACAAAACTTGTTCTGTTTTTTAACAGTTGTTGTAACGCTTTTTGTACTAAAAGCTCTGTTTTTGTATCAATAGAAGAAGTTGCTTCATCTAAAATTATAATCTTTGGATCTGCAAGAACTAAACGCGCAAAGGATAAAAGTTGTCTTTCACCGGTAGAAAGCCCTGCGCCTCGTTCTTCAACCTTTGTGTAATAGCCGTTAGGCAACGCTTCAATAAATTCAGAAGCATAAATTTTCCTTGCCGCTTCAATACATTCTTCGTCAGTAGCATTGGGTCGTGAATAACGGATATTATCAATAATCGTACCTGTAAACAAGAATGAATCCTGCATCATAACGCCAACTTGGCTTCTTAAAGATTCAATGGTAACGTTTTTGACGTTATGACCGTCAATAGTTATTTCACCACTTGTTGCATCGTAAAACCGGGAAAGTAGATTAACAACGGTTGTTTTTCCCGCACCCGTAGGCCCAACGAATGCAACCATCTGTCCCTGCTTAACGCTAAACGAAACGTTTTCCAATACGTTAACGTTTCCATCGTAAGAAAACGTAACGTTTTTGTATTCTACGTTACCTGTAATATTCGGTAATTCGTAAGCATCGGGACTATCTGTAATATCAGGCTCGGTATCAATTGTTTCAAATATTTTTTCAATATTTCCCGCCGCTTCATTGAATTGTGTAAATATCTGTGTAAAGGAAGTAATAGGCGCCCAGAAACGTGCAATATAAGTTATAAACGCAGTTAATTCGCCTAACGTTAATTGGTTGCCTGCGATCAGTTTTACTGCAAAGTAATAAATCAAAATATTACCAACGTTTGAAAATATATCAACGGCAACGTTTATAGATGAGCTTGAAAGATGCATTTTTAAAAGATTGTATTCAACTTCACCATGCAACCGATTAAGTTCATCAACGTTTTCTTCCTGGCGGTTAAACGCCTGGGTAACGTTTACACCCATAATATTTTCATGTACGTATGCAGTGCGGTTGCTTAACTTATTTCTGAAAGCTCGGCTCCATTTTGCAACCACTTTTCGCATAAATATCATAAAAATTGTAAGTGGGATAAGCACGATAAAACTTATTAAGGTAAGTTTAACGTTAGTTGTTACAAGTATTATTATAATACAAAAAAGTGTAAAAAAGTCAACAAATAACTGTATTATCTGGGTGGAAAGTAAATGGGCAAGTCCATCAATATAAGAGGTAACCCTAACTAAAATCTTACCTGCGGGACGATCGTCAAAATATTTAAAAGCAAGGGTTTGAATATGCTCAAAAATATCTTTACGTATATCATATATTGTTCGGTGTCCCAATTTTGTCACAATGAGCACTCTTTTTGAAGCAATAAACGTATCAATGAATAAAATTAAAGAAACAGTACCAACAACAGTAAGAAGCGTAACGTAGCTTAACGCGTGTTCACCGTTAACATTTAAAACCTCATCTACAAGCCATTGTACCATTTTACCCCAGATAAGTGAAATCAAAACGTTAATGGTAATAAGGCCAAGCCCTGCAATAAAATTATTTTTATAAGGTAACGTGTATTTGAATAGGCGCTTTAATAAGCTAAAACTAATCTTTTTTACGTCGCTTTCGTCATCCATATATCTGTTTCGTGCCATTATATCACCACCTTATAACGAGTTAAGGATTGTTTCGTATTGTTCCCTGTAAATTTCGTAATATTTGCCTTTTTGTTCTATTAACTGATCGTGGGTTCCACGTTCAACTATTTCGCCTTTATCAAGCACAATTATTTCATCGCAATTTTTAACCGAAGAAATTCTGTGCGCAATAATAATACGGCTCTTTTGGGCGTATTCCTTATTTAATGCATTGTAAAGCGCTTCTTCTGTTTCCATATCAAGTGCGCTTGTAGCATCGTCAAAAATCAGAACGGGGGAGTTCTTCATTAAAGCTCTTGCAATAGAAATACGTTGTTTTTGTCCGCCCGAAAGACCCATTCCGCGTTCGCCGATAATGGTATCGTATTCATCAGGAAGGTCCTTAATAAAATTGTGAGCTTGGGCAGTTTTTGAACATTTTAACACGTCTTCACCCGTTGCGTTGGGGCAGGCAAATGCAATGTTCTTTTTAATTGTGTCCGAAAACAGAAAAACATCCTGTATAACGGGAGCAAAGCAAGAACGCAAGGTGTCAAGGTCAATATCCTTAACGTTTATGCCGTTGATTTTTACGCAACCGTTCGTAGCATCGTAAAAGCGCATAAAAAGGTTGGAAAGCATAGTTTTACCGCTTCCCGTTGCACCTACAACGCCTAACGTTTTTCCTTGTGGCAAATCAATGTTAATATCCTTTAAAATATCTTTACCGCTACTTGAAAAACTTAAATCCTCAAACGTGATATGTACCGAATCTGTGGGGATTTTTACAGCATTTTTCTTTGTAACAATTGTTGAACCAGTGTTAAGTAAACGGAAGAATTTTTCGCCGCTTGTAATAACCTGCTGGGTAACGTTTACCCAGTTGTTAGCTTGTGAAAATGGTAAGCCGATATAATTCAGGTACGTACCCATTGCAATAAACTGTGAAACAGTCATAGTATATCTTGGATCTGCAAGGGGATTGGATAACCCGTTTATACAAAGGCAAGCGCCAATTATCGTCATAGAAATACTTGGCAAATGTCCGATTATGGCAAAGGGAACGTATTCCCTTGCCCAACAAGCCATGTAGTGTATGGAACTAAATTTATAAGCTTCGTTCTTCTTTTCAAACTTGGATTTTTCTTGCTTTTCCTGGGCGTACGCTTTTACGATACGAATTCCGTTAAGGTTTTCTTGCGTAACCATACTAAGATCGGCACTTGCTTGACGTATTTTGTGATGCTCGTTATAAAAAACCGCTTTCATTCTTTTAGAAACGATAACTAACGGTATGGTAAAAACGTAGGCAGTCAGAACAAGAAAAGGACTCATTTTAAAAAGCATTACGCTTGCAAAAACAAACCCGAACAAACCTTCAATAATCTGGGGAACAGTGCCGGTAAAAAAGGTTTTTATAACGTTAACGTCACCATTTACGATGGTTAAAAGATTACCAGTGTTTTCTTTTCTTAAAAATGATTGGGATTGATACACAATGCTTTTAAAAACGTCTGTTTGCATATCGTGGGCAGCCTTTGTTGCACTTTTTGTCATTAAAAATGAACGCAAATATGAAAGGATTTGCCTTAAAATAACGATTAAAAGCCAACCTGAAAGTAACAAGAATAACAATTGGTCATTATTTTTCGGCGTCCATCCCAAAATAGAAAAAGGAGTATCACCGATTACTGAATCAATAATGCCTTGGATGATTAACGGTAATAGCATAGCAAGGGAAACTATTACAGCACCCATTATTAAATACAGTATTATGATACTCAAATATGGAACAAAGTAAGAAAATAAACGCTTTAGTGTCTTCATAAAAACACCTCGCTTTTAAGTATTTGCAAAGTATTTTCTTTGATCAGTTAAAATATACAACAAAGGAATTCATAAGTCAATACCCAATTTAACAAAAACACAAAAAAATTTTTTATCAAGCAAAAAACAAAAAAATTTTCAATATTAAATTGTAAAAAAATTATAAACAACTATTAAAAAAATTCTAAAATCCCCATAATTACTGGGTTTTTGACATTTGAGAAATTTGTTAAAAAATAAAAAAATTTTTACTTGGATATTGACTTTCGGCGTACTTAGTGGTATGATAGGGTAGATATTATGCACAAGTGTGTAAAGTAACCACTCATTATTATATATAATAAGGCTACTTTTGTGCTTATTTTTGCATAATTTACAGATCTAAATTTGCATTCAGGAGGAACAACATGAAGTCATTGATCAACAAAGTCCTTGTCTTTGTTATAATCGCTTCTGTAGCATTGTCGCTTTTTACGTGCGTTTCGTTTGCCGCACCTAATGATGATGCTCAACAAAGTGGCGGTCAGGCATTGACAGGCAATTCCCAGGAAGTTCAATCAGGCGAAATTGTTCTGCCCGAGGCTGAGGCCTTTGACAGTACTGTTAAAGGCGATTTTGACTATGATATTTATCTTCAGTCAATCGCTGATACAACACGCCCCGATACTTCCATCACCTTAAGCGCAAAGGACGCTGTTCAGTTTGACGGTAATACCGGTAAAATCTTGGGCAGTCTTCCCATTGTAAAGAAAGCGCCTTTAAACAATCCAAGCGATGAACGCGAAGGTGCACTTTTCTATGATGAAGGTTTTTGCGGTTGGGTAGTTAATGTTAAACAGTCAGGCTGGTATAACATTACTCTTTCATATCTTCTTTATGAAGACGTTACTTATGAAAACAACGGTGTTATGAACACCGCAAACGATAAGAGTTCTGCTGCACAGCGCAGAGTTTATATTGACTATAAAGTGCCTTTTTATGAAGCACGTCAGGTAAACTTTGCTCGTGTTTGGAAGGACCAGAGCGTTTTAAGGGTTGATACACAGACCTTTAACGAAAAACGTCCTTATCAGGTGCAGACTGAACAGTGGGAAATCGCTTCAGTAAGAGATTATATGGGTTATGAAGGCGAAGCTTTCAAATTCTATCTTGAAGCAGGTACACACACTATTGCTTTTGAAGCAGTTAAAGAGGGTATGATCATTGAATATGGTCTTATCCATCAGATTGCTGCAGCACCTACGTATGCAGAACTTAAAAAGGAATATGAGGCAAACGGCTATAAACACGTTTTAGGTGCAGATAATGTGCTTTTTGTTCAGGCAGAGGGTCTTCATAACCCAGGCACAGCAGATGCAAAACTTAATGCTTATACGTCAAAGCAGTTCTCAACCTTCCTTACAGGCAAAAGCAGTGTGTTTGTAAATCAGTATAATTCATACGTTAACCCCACTGATACAACGGCTTATGATGCAACTAAGGATCCTACGTATTACATCCTTAAATCATCACCTACGCTTTATGCTATTTCTGATAGATCATCTCCCTCAACAGTTCCTTACCACCACGCAAAGATTCGTTATAACACAATCGGTGCAGATAAGTGGCAGGCTCCTAACGATTGGATTCAGTGGACTGTAAACGTTGATGAAGCAGGTCTTTATGCAATCAGCTTTAAGGCTCGTCAGAACACGTTAAGCGGTTTACACACAACCCGTAAACTTACAATCAACGGCGTTCAGCCTTGTCAGGAAGTAGGAACACTTACGTTCCAGTACAGCAACAACTTCAAGATGTATACACCTGAAACAGCAGATGGTGAAACAATGTATTTCTACCTTAACAAAGGTGCAAATACAATTCGTCTTGAAACCACGTTAGGTCAGATGGGTGATCTTCTTGCAAAAGCAGAACGTAGCCTTTCACAGCTTAACTATGCTTACAGACGTGTTCTTATGATTACAGGTCCTTCACCTGACCTTAACGCTAACTATATGCTTAACACAATGGTTCCTGATGCCATCAAGATTCTTAAAGAAGAATATGATAATCTTGTTGCACTTGAACAGGAATTCATTTCAATTTACGATACAGGCGAAAACAAGGGTATTTCCGCTCAGCTTTCAAGCTTAAAGAGTATGATTCTTTTACTTGAAAGAATGAATAAGGACCATAACCAAGTTGCTTCTTTATTTACAAACTATAAAGATGCTATCGCAGCTATGGGTACTTGGATTAACGATATGAGCCAGAACCCCTTAGAGCTTGACTATTTCGTAATTGCAAGCAAGGAGTATTTTGAAGGAAGTGAAATGCCAAAGGCAGATGCAAATTTCTTTGCAAAGGCATTACATGAACTTCGTGCATTTATTGCCTCCTTCACCGAAGATTACGATAACATCGGCGGTACCGTTTCAACGGACGGTCAGGATCCTGTAGTAGTTTGGCTTGAAACAGGCGCAGGTCTTACAGGTTCACGAGATAACGCAACAATTCTTAAACAGCTTATTGATGATATGTTTACAACAGAAACAGGCATCATCGTAAGTACACGTCTTGTTGCCGGCGGATCACTTTTACCATCAGTTCTCTCAGGCATCGGTCCTGAAATTTGTCTTGCCCGTGGTGCAGTTGACGCTGTTAACTATGCATTCCGCGGTGCAGTTATGAACTTAGCAAACGAAGAGTTGTTCCCTGATTATAAAGATGTTCTCCAAAATACAGAACGCTACGCAGCAAGTGCAGTAGCTCCATTTACCTTTGGTAACGGTATATATGCTGTTCCTGAAACACAGGATTTCTTCATGACTTTCTATCGTACTGATATTCTTGAAGAAATTGGTCTTGAACCTCCGGAAACTTGGAATGACGTTTATAACATCATCGGTCATCTCCAAAATCAGCAAATGACCTTTGCTATGCCGGTTCCCGTTGTTGGTGCAGTAGGTTCAGGTAACTTATCATTTGCAATGCTTCTTTATCAGAAGGGCGGACAGTATTATACTGAGGACCGTTCATCAACAGATTTAACCTCAGATGCAGCACTTGATGCATTTAAAGAATGGACAGAATTCTATACATTATATAATCTTCCCAATACTTATGACTTTGCTAACCGCTTCCGTACAGGTGAAGTTCCTGTTGGCGTAGCAAGTTACAGCCAGTATTCACAGCTCGCAGTTTTCGCACCTGAAATTCAGGGTCTTTGGGAGTTCTCACTTGTTCCCGGTACTATTAAAACCGATGCAAACGGAAACACCCTTTATGATGAAAACGGCAACAAAGTTGTTGACCACTCCTGTGCAAGTAACACAGCAGGTTGCGTAATGCTTTCAATGGATTCAACAACCGAAGAAGGCAGAAACAGAATTGCACGTGCCTGGGAGTTCATGAAGTGGTGGACAGGCGAAGATGCACAGTACCGCTTCGGTACAGAAATTGAAAGTTTGCTTGGTGCAGCAGCACGTTATCAGACTGCTAACCTTAAAGCAATGTCAAGACTTCCTTGGGACAAGAAATCAATGAATATGATTCAGGAACAGTGGAAGTATTCAAAAGCAGTTCCTCAGGTTCCCGGCGGATATTACACAGCTCGTAATATTGAGTTTGCTTGGAAAGAGGTTATCAACAACGCAGCAGCAGATCCTAACACAACATTCGTTGAATACGTAAGCAAGATCGACCGCGAAATTGACCGTAAGCGCGAAGAGTTCAAGGATAAGATTGCACAAATGACAGGAAAGGCGGTAGAATAATGGCTAATAGTGAAGCGAAAGCTAAAAACAAGTCATTCTTTAAAGATTGGTTAAAATACCAATTTAAAGAAATGCGTAAAAACGGTAGCCTGTATTTATTCATGCTTCCTTATCTTCTGGTATTTGCAGTGTTCACAATTCTTCCTGTTGGCGTTGCAATGTATTACAGCTTAACTTACTTTAACGTACTTGAGCCTCCACAGTTTATTGGCTTTGAAAACTACATCAGGCTCTTTACTGCTGACGATCTTTTTATGACCGCATTTAAGAATACCTTATTCTTTGCAGTTATTATCGGTCCCGGTGGTTACATTATGTCACTGTTCTTTGCCTGGCTTATTAACGAGCTTGGCAGAAGAACCAGGGCAGTTATGACTCTTTTCTACTACGCACCATCACTTGCCAACGTTTACGTTGTTTGGAAGATAATTTTCTCATCTGACCAATATGGTCTTTTGAACGGTTTCTTAATGAATACCGGTATTACTCTTACCAACATAAAATGGCTTGAAAACGTTGATTACATAGTGCCTTGCTGTCTTATAGTTATCTTATGGTCATCTCTTGGTACCAGCTTCCTTACCTTCATCGCAGGTTTACAGAACGTTGACCGTACGCTTTATGAAGCAGGTGCTATTGACGGCGTTAAAAACAGATGGCAGGAGCTTTGGTTCATTACATTACCTTATATGAAGCCACAGCTTATGTTCGGTGCCGTTATGAGTATCTCCGGTGCATTCTCAGTTGGTGCAGCAATTACACAGCTTGTTGGTTATCCTTCACAGGACTATGTAGCCCACACGCTTATACATCACCTTGAAGACTATGCAAACCAAAGAATGGAATTAGGTTATGCCTGTGCTATTGCAGTGCTTCTGTTCTTATTGCAGATTGTTGCCAATAAGGTGATTGCTAAAATGCTTTCAAAGGTGGGTGAGTAATCTATGGCAAAGAAAATTAACCGTTCAGGCGCAGGTAACTTTTTAGGAGTTTTCTTCCTTTGCGTTGTTGCTTGCTTCATGGTTCTTCCTATGGTTTATGCAGTAGGTAACTCATTTAAGCCTATGGATGAATTATTTAAGTTCCCACCAACCTTATTGCCTAACAGATGGGTTACAACAAACTATACCGACCTGTTTGTTCTTATGGGCAATTCTTGGGTACCTTTCTCAAGATACTTCTTTAATACATTATTTATAACAAGTACCGGTACTTTCGGTCAGATCGTATGTTGCTCACTTTGTGCTTATCCTCTTGCAATGTACACCTTCCCAGGAAGTAAGTTCCTTAGTAACTTAATTAAAACAGCACTTATGTTTAACGGTACAGTTCTTTGGCTTCCCTTGTTCGTTATTAAGGCAAGCCTTGGTATGATTGATACTTATTGGGCTATCATCATTCCTACATTTGGTTCGCCAATGGGTATGTACCTTATGCGTCAGTTTATGTCACAGATTCCAAGAAGCCTTGTTGAAGCCGCTCGTATTGACGGTGCAGGCAGTGTAAGAATCTTCTGGTCAATCGTAATGCCTCAGGTTAAATCTGCATGGCTTACACTTATGATTTTCTCAGTTCAGGGTCTTTGGAACTTAGGTGCATCAGTATTTATTCAAAGTGAATCATTAAAAACTTTGCCTTATGCACTTACACAGATTGTTTCAACAGGTATTGCACGTCAGGGTGTAGCTAACGCAGTTACAGTTATTATGATGGCAGTTCCGATTATTACTTTCATTATTTCACAAAGTAATATTATTGAAACAATGGCAACGTCAGGTATGAAGGATTAAGGAGGGACCAAATATGATGAAATTCAAAAAAGCAGCATCTCTGGTACTCGCCGTTATTCTTTCATTAACGTTTGCGGTTACGGCTTTTGCAGCCCCGTATCAGAACTATACAATTACCGAAAGCGGTGTTTATCCTGATCCTCAGGCATATACACCCGAAAAGGTTTATAACAGCGGTTATATCGGATTAGAAAATCTTGAAGGTAAGGCACTTTCTAATCCTCAGGATTTAACCCAGTTTGACGGCAAAGGATATATTCTTATATCCGATACCGGCAACAACCGTGTGGTTATTCTTGATAGCGATATGCGTACAGTAAAGCAGATCATCAGCGGCTTTACAAAAGATGGCGTTGAAGAAACCTTCAACACTCCTAACGGATTATTCGTTCATGAAGAAACTAAACTTCTTTATGTTTGCGATACCGAAAACAGAAGAATCGTAAGATTCTCTTATGATGAAACTCTTGATCAGTTCGTTTTTGACAGAACTTTTGATGACCCCAACCTTTCACAGTACTTTAAAGATGCCGAAACAGGCACTGAAACTGCACCTCAACCAACACCTCAGCCTACCGAAGCTCCCGTTGTTGACGATGAAGGTACAGGTGAGGGAGAGGGCGAAGTACCTGAAACTGAAGATCAGCCACCTGTTGATGACGGCAGTGATGTTGAAATTGACAACAGTGGTGATGAAGGTGGCGTTTCATCAGTTACTGATATTACTTACAGACCTTTAAAGGTTGTTGTTGATAGCGCTATGCGTATGTTCGTTGTATCTAAAAACTGCTATCGTGGTTTAGTTGAACTTACAGACGACGGCGAATTTACAAAGTTCTTTGGTGCTACCAAAACAAAGCAGTCACTTTCAGCATTGCTTTCACGTTTATTTACAGAAGAAGCAAAAGATAAGATTCAGCAGAACCTTTCAACTGAATACAGTAACGTTACCATTGATAAACAGGGCTTCGTTTACGGTACCATTTCACAGATCAAATTAGCAGATCTTATGGGTCACTTTGAACAGGCAACTGAAATCGGTGCAGCATTAAGAAAACTTAATGCCGCAGGATCTGACGTTCTTAAAAGAACAGGCATCGTTCCTCCTTCAGGTGATAACGGTGACGGTGTAAACAGATCAAGTTATTCTTATCTTTGTGACGTAACCGTTTCTGAAAACGGTCTTACAAGCGTTCTTGATTCACAAAAAGGTCGTGTATTTACCTATACAAGCACCGGCGAAATGCTTTACGTTTTCGGCGCTCTTGGTAAAAACAAGAACACTGTTGGTGAAGATAACAACACAACCAGAGAAGAACAGGTTGGTTATACCGAAGGTACAAACCTTAACCCTGTTGCCATTGAGCTTTTAACCGATGATGAAACCATCGTTATTCTTGATTCAACAGGCGCACAGTTTACCACATATAAGCCCACAGAATACGGTCTGATCCTTCGTGAAGCTGTTAACAGCCATGAAGAACGCCGTTATGATGATGCAGTTGCAGCCTGGAACAAGATTTTAGGCATGTCATCAAACTCGTCATTAGCTTATAAGGGCGTTGGCAGAGTATATTATCTCTGGGCAGCTGAAACTGAAGTTGTTAATGATGATACATCAGAACAGCGCGCAAAATTCCTTGAAGCAGCTGATTATTTTATGAAAGGCTATTCACAGGAAGATTACGGTAAGGCTTTCTACAAGTACAGAGATCTTGTTCTTGAAAAAGCAATGCCTTATATAATGTGGGGTGTTATCTTAATCACTGCCGCAGTGTTAATTACCGGTTGGTATAAAAAGTTTAAGAAATTTGTAGAAACAGGAGGAAGAGATGAATAATGGGAAAGCTTAAAACCTTTGGCGCAGACCTTAAATATGCTTTTCATGTAATCCTTCATCCTCTTGATGGTTTCTGGGATCTTAAACATGAAAAACGCGGTAGGGCATACATTTCGGTATTTTTCCTTGTTATGTATGTTATTACAAGTATTCTTAACAAACAGTTTAACAACTACACTTTTAACGAATTTAAAGTTTTCCCTGAAGATATTGATATTTTAGGCACTTTCGTTACAACGGCACTTGTAGTTGTTATCTGGGTAGCAGCAAACTGGGGTCTTACAACTCTGTTTGATGGTGAAGGCTCAATGAAGGACGTTTTCCTTTACACAGGCTATTCAATGTTACCCTTGGTACTTTCACAAATTATTTTGCTCCCTCTTACAAACATTCTTACCGTTAACGAAGCAACTATCGTTACCCTTGTAACCGTTCTTGGTTATGGTTGGTCTGCGTTACTGCTTTATACCGGTACGATGACAACACACCAGTATTCAGGTGGTAAAACCTTTATCATCATTCTTGCAATACTTTTAGGTATGTTGATTATAGTATTTATCAGTGTTCTGTTCTTCTTCTTAGTACAGGAAATATGGAACTTCGTTTATACTATATATAGGGAACTTGAACTTAGAAGGTAAAGGAGGAAGAAAAAATGAAAAAACGTTTAATTGCATTATTACTTGTACTTGTTCTTATTCTTCCTGTATTATCCTTTACCGGATGTGCAGATAAAAAGACTGAGACTTTTATAATGCCGGACTTTGAAAACGCAGGTCCTGCTTATAAATTTGATGAAAATGTAAAAACTCACGTTCGCGCTGATATTCTTACTCACAAAGTAAATGAAACAGCCGATACAAAGTATGAACTTAAAGATACTATCTTTAAACTTGTTGATGAAAACAATCTTTACGAATTCTATTTCTGTGAAGAAACTCTTGAAATAGCTTTAAAGAGTAAGGCAACAGGTGAATTCTGGTATTCAAACCCTGCTCCATCTGAAAGAAGTGCAGGCGTTATGATTGATATGGCAAGCCAGTTGACGTTGTTCTTCCTTAATAAAACAGATGGTAGCCAGAAAACTTATTACAGCTATCAGGATTGTATAAATAAGTCCAATCCCGATGAAAACGAATATCAGTATTACATCACAACTAAGGATGGTAACCTTCGCGTTATCTACATTATTGGTCAGGTTAAACCCCAATACGTTATTCCGATTTGTTTAGAAGGCGAAATGGCACTTGACCTTGCTGAAAAATTTAAAGCAAGTAAAGAACACAGAACTGTTTATTCCTATATTACAAACGGAAGCCTTTATGCAAAAGTAACTCCTGATGTTTGGAATGGTTGGACTGCTGACGCCCGTCAGGAATACCTTAAGGTTGCACCTTTAATGGAAGATTACATTAAGGAAGGCAAAACCGTATATATTATTAAGGATCTTACAAAGCTTCATAACAAAAAGCTTATGTTAAAGATTCAATCAGCTTTCGTTGAAATTGCCGGCATGACTATGGATGAGCGTGATGAAATCAACGCATCATTCGGTTATGAGGAAGAACCTGCAGTAAACTTCTGGATTCCTGTTGATTATGAACTTACTGCAACAGGTCTTAAAGCAACTATTCCTAATGACGAAATCAAGTATGATACATCAACTCTTTCACTTGTTTCAATTGACTTACTTAAATACTTTGGTTCAGCATCAAAGCAGGAAGAAGGTTATATGTTTGTTCCTGATGGATCAGGCGCTATTATTAACTTTAATAACGGTAAAACAAACATTACAAGTGATATCCGCGTTCAGCTTTACGGCCTTGATGACGGTAGGGAAACACTTACAAGACCTTATGCAACAGAAGGTGCTTACCTTCCTGTATTTGGTATTAAGCGTGCAAACACCGCTATGTTTGCTGTAATTGAATCAGGCGATACCAACGCAACAATCGTTGCAGATATTGCAGGTAAAAATGCTACTTCTGTTGACCGTAACAGATGTTATACAAGCTTTAAAATGAACGAGTATGAAGAACTGCAGTTCAAAAACCAAGGTAAAAAATCAAAAATTTATCAGCAGCATATGAACTCAGCAGATCTTTCAATTCATTACACAATTCTTGAAGGTGAAAAAGCCAACTATAATGGTATGGCTGAATATTACAGAAATTATCTTATTGATAAAAACGTTATCTCTAAGAAAGATTTCAAGGATGTTCCTTTTAATATTGAACTTGTTGGTGCTTATGACCACGATACAGCTTTCTTAGGTGTTCCTTATAAGGAAACAAAGGCAATTACCACTTTTGAAGATTGTAAAGCAATAATAGAAAAACTTAACAAAGCAGGTATTACCAACGTTTCAATTAACTATAAGGGCTGGGCAAACGGCGGTTTAAGAAACACCGTATTTAATAAGGTAAAAGTTCTTAAAGAACTTGGTGGCAAAAAGGGTCTTGAAGATCTTCTTGCTTATGCTGATCAATTAGGCATAAACCTTTATCTTGAAACTGAACTTGCTTTTGTTTATAATAATTCAATGTTCAGTGGTTATAGCGAATTAACAAAGGCATCGCGCCTTGTAACAAGAAGTGTTGCATATCATTATCAGTATTTTGATGACTGGAACACCGCTGCAGGCGAAAATGCTGCATCAATCGTTTCACCTACGGTTATCTATGATATTGAAGCTGAAGATAATTCAAAGAGCTTCTCAATGAAAGTTCTTAACGATCTTAATGAACTTAACGTTAAGGGTGTAAGCCTTGGTAGCCTTGGCTACAACCTTCCCGGTAACTATAAGATCAAAGATTTCAGCGATAGGGAAAAGGTTTCAAAGATTTATGCTGAGGTTGCAAAGCAGTTTGGTGAATCCATGTCAGTAATGGCAAAGGGAACTAACTACTATATGCTTCCTTACGTTGATAATATTTTTGAAATTTCCAATACAAGCAGTAAGTTTAACCTTGCTGACGTTTCAATTCCTTTCTATCAGATGGTAATTCACGGATGCATTCAGTACTCAGGTGATCCTATCAACCTTGATGGTGATACCCGTCAGGTATTCCTTCAGGCTGTTGAAGCAGGTGCAGGTATGTACTATCGTTGGTGTTATGCTCCTAACGATGAAGTTCAGGATCTCTGGTTTGAAGGTATGTACTCATTAAGCTATCAGTCATGGCTTGATCAGGCTATTGAAATGTATAAGGAATATAATGACCTCCTTGCATCAACAGCAGGCGAATTCATGGTTAGTCATGAAGTTGTTGCTGAAGACGTTACAAAGGTTACTTATTCCAACGGCACAGCAGTTTATATTAACTACAATTCATTTGATTATACCGCACAGGATGGTACAATCGTTAAAGCAGAATCATTTGCAAAAGGAGGGGCAAACTAAATGAAAAAGCCAAGAAGCTATAAATTAGGTCTTATGACCAGACGCTCATTATCCGGCTGGTTATTCATACTTCCCTTCCTTATTGGTTTGATATTTTTCGTAATATCACCACTTTACACCGCGCTCGTTCTTTCATTTAACGAGCAGGTGTTTAATGACGTAACACAGGTAACAAACATTGCACCTTACGGATTTACTGCTTACATTGAAGCGTTTACAGAGCAGGGTGATTATCTCACCAATCTTCTTGCATCAGGATCAAACGTTCTTATTGCAGTTCCGTCAACATTAATCTTTGCATTCCTTATGGCAAACGTTCTTAACCAGGAATTCCACGGTAGAACCTTTGCCCGTGCAATCCTCTTTATGCCCGTTATTACTTCCGCAGGTATTGCCGCTTCTCTTTTAGCCGGTGATACAGGTGTTGATGCAAGCCAGATGTCATCTGTTGGTTCACAGTCAATGGACCTTGCAGGTAACATTCAGGAATCTATCGGCGGTGAAATGGGCGAATTCATTGGTAAAGCCTTTGGTCAGTTAACCGGTATTATAAACGGTGCAGGTGTTCCTACGTTGATCTTCCTTGCAGGTCTTCAAACCATATCACCCTCAATTTTTGAATCTTCAAAGGTTGAAGGTGCAACAGGTTGGGAAAATTTCTGGAAGATAACCTTCCCAATGATAAGTCCCATGATTCTTGTTAATACCGTATATATCTTAATTGAAAACCTTTGCGGTATGAGCAATCCGATGCTTAAATATCTGTATAGCAACAATGGTAGCGAAACCACTAAAATGGTTGATTTGATGGCAATGAGCTGGATGTATTTCCTTTTAACCTCATTGGTTATCGGTGCTGTTGCAGGTATTATTTCAAAGCTTGTTTACTATGAGAACTAAGGGGGTGTAGATAATGGAAAAAACCGAAAATATTAAACGTACTAACGAAGTAGGCGCAGAAGAGGTTGATAATTTCGTTATACCTACACTTACACCTTGGCAGAAATTCAAGCGTGTAGTATTTGGTAAAAAGACTTTTGATTTTATCTGGGGATTAATAAGAAGCGTATTGCTTATCGGCATAAGCTATCTTATCATTTATCCTATGCTCATTACTTTAATCACATCATTCATGCCTGTTGAAGACGTTTACGATCCAACTGTTATTCTTATTCCCACTGCAGTTAACTTTAACACTTACGTTGCAATGTGGAGTTATGCTCAGATCCCACAGTTGTATTGGAATTCATTCTCAACATCATTTATGTTTGCGCTTTTGCAGATGTGCTCCTGTATGCTTGTTGCATACGGCCTTGCAAGATTCAAGTTTAAAGGTAATAACTTTATATTCCTTATGTGTATCTTTACTTTGATGATTCCTATTCAGATGCTTACTTCATCAATGTATTTCAGATATAAGGCATTTAACCCAATGTTCATGTTTTCGTTTGGTGAACAACTTACAACTGTTCCTAATATTGACCTTACTCGTGGATGGACAGCTATTGGATTGTTATCAAGTACAGCAACAATGTACCGTAACGGTTTGTTCGTGTTCCTTCTCCGTCAGTATTTCGTTAACCAGCCAAAAGAACTTGAAGAAGCTGCTTATATTGATGGTGCAGGCTCATTCAGAACGTTCATTCAGGTTATGCTTCCCAGTGCTCTGCCAATGCTTGTAACAGTTTTCTTGTTCGCATTTGTATGGCAGTATAATGACCGTTATTATATCGGTATACTTAACCCCAATGCTGAGGTTATGGCAACCCGTATAAGCGGTATGGGTGCAAGATACGTAACAGGCGTTCTTAAGATTACAGGTGACTCAGTTCGTAACTCACTTTACCAGTCGGCTTGTACGGTAATGCACGTAGCACCAATTGTTGTGCTTTATTGCTTCTGCCAGAGATTCTTTGTTCAGAGTATTGAACGTTCAGGTATGGTTGGATAAAAAAATAAAAAACTGTTCTTTAATTAAAGAACAGTTTTTTTATTCCTGCGCAAATATGTTTTTAAGTTTTGCTATACATTTGTTATAACCTGTTGTATGTGCTTGCTGGGTAAGTATCTTCCATTCGCAATCAGCGCAAATACATTTTCCTAAAATACAAAGGTTATCGCTTTTTTCTTTTGAACATATACAACATTTTGCCATAAAATTTCACCTCTTGGTAAAAGCATTAACGTTTGTTGTATATATTATTCAATTAAATAAAAAAAGGTTAAAAAAAGATATCCTGTAAAGGATATCTTTTATCTTTTTTTATTTTGACATTGTTTCGTGGGCTAAAATTGCCGCATCAATGTTTGGTAGACATTTTAAATTATATACGGGAATTTCTTTTAAGATTTTATCAAGCAGTGATAAAATTATTTCAGATTTTTCATTACCGGCACGCCTTATGGTTTGTGATAAAAATTTATATATGACACTTGTTTTATTTTCCATAAGAGTAATTGAATTTTTTTGATCACGCTCAATAAAACAGATTGCTTGTAAGGGAACCATAACGTTTTCATTTAACGCACTAGAACCGCTAAATGGGGTACCGCAAACGTAAAATTTACCGTCAATCAGCCTGATAACAGGTTTATCATCATTAACGATATATGCGCCCTCAAAAGCCGTTTTCCAAAGCCCCGTGTGTGTTGATTTTCCTGTACCTGAATCCGCAGAAAACAAATATGCTTTATTTTCGTAAGCAACAGCAGAAGAATGAAGCACTAATCCATCAAAATCAATCAAACTTTTGTTTAAACACTTTGATAAATAAATATAGTGGCAATCGTCTAAACTTAAATCGGGATAAGCCTCGTGCATTTTTTTTACGTATTCATCGTTAGGCTTAATAGTAATATCGGGTGAATCTGTGTAATCAATAAGATATTTTTCGGCCTGAACTTCACTTCTGCCTGAACATTCCATATTAACCTTTAATCCGGCAATAGAATATGTTTTCATTAAAACTTTTTATTCCTCTCTGCAAGGTCAAGTATGTATTTGCCGTAATCACTTGTTTTTGTTTCTTCGCCTAATGCTTTTAACTGTTCGGTTGTAATAAAACCGCGGCGCCAGGCAATTTCTTCAATACAAGAAATATAAAAGCCCTGTAAGGATTGTACTGCCTGAACGTAGTTAGAAGCTGTAAGCATACCTTCGGGTGTTCCTGTATCAAGCCAAGCCATACCGCGTCCCATTAAAATAACGTTAAGTTCACCTTTTTCAAGGTAAGCGTTATTAACAGAAGTAATTTCAATTTCACCACGGGCAGAAGGCTTAACGTTTTTAGCAATTTCAATTACGCGGTTATCATAGAAATATAAACCGGGTACTGCAAAGTTACTTTTGGGATTCTGTGGCTTTTCTTCAATAGAAATAACCTTGTGGTTTGAATCAAATTCAACAACACCAAAGGCTCTGGGGTCAGAAACAGGGTAGCCAAAAATTGTAGCACCTGATTCAAGCTGAGTTGCACGGAATAAAAGTTGTGAGAAATTCTGTCCATAGAACACGTTATCACCTAAAATAAGGCAAACGTTATCTTCTCCGATAAATTCTTCACCGATAATAAAGGCGTCAGCAAGACCTCTTGGTGAGTCTTGAACTGCATAAGAAATCTTAATGCCAAGGCGTGAGCCATCGCCTAATAACTTTTCGTAAAGGGGAGTATCGTCAGGGGTAGAAATAATTAAAATTTCATCAATACCCGCAAGTAATAAAATTGAAAGGGGATAGTAGATAAGGGGTTTGTCATAAATAGGTAAAAGTTGCTTTGAAATTACCTTTGTCATTGGATAAAGTCTTGTGCCTTTACCACCGGCAAGAATTATACCTTTTGTTTTTTTGCTATTCAAAGTTTTATCCTCCAAAATTAGTGTTACTGATCTTCCTGATCACAAAAATATTATACAATATAAGAATTGTAATTGCAATATTTTATTCAAAAACGTCAATTGTTGTTAATTTGTTGATAAATGCTTCAGCGTCTTTTTGTGCAATGGACTTATCAATATCATATTCTTCAACCATTTTATCAACGAGTTCGTTCAATGTAATACCTTGTTCTAAAAGTTTCCACATAAAAACGCCTGTATCGTTTAGCGTAATCATACCTTCAAATGTAGTTTTTAAGCTTGTTGAAATAACAGTATTAACACCTGCGATATTTTTTAAAATAAAACAGTCTTTGATTTTCATAAATAAAACTCCTTTTATTCAATGTTAATTCTGAAACTTGTCCAAGGTGCAATATCGGGTGGATAGCAGATAAACTGCATTGATTCCTTTTTGGTGGGGTGTATAAGCCTTAACTTAACCGCATAAAGTGCTAATTGCTGACCCTTTTTGTTAACGTTAAAACCATAACGCTGATCGCCCCATAAAGGACAACCCATGTGTGCCATCTGAACTCTTATCTGGTGTGAACGGCCTGTTTCAAGCTGAACCTGAATTAAAGAAAGGGGACCTTCTTTTGTTTCAATAGTCTGTAAAAGCTTGTAATTAAGAATAGCCTTTTTAGCGCCTTCAACTGCAGGTGGAACAACTTCAACAGTGTTGGTTTTTTCGTTCTTTTTAAGATAATCAACAAGCCTGTTTGTTGCATTTAAAGGAATACCGCGAACAACGCAGTAATAAGTACGCTTTAATTCGTTACTTTTTAACTGCTCCTGTAATCTTGAAGCCGCTTTTGAGGTACGTGCAAAAACTGCAAGACCGCCTGCGGGTCTGTCAAGACGGTGAACAAGCCCTAAATATGCATCACCGGGCTTATTGTATTTTTCTTTGATATACTGTTTAAGAATATCAAACATTGATTCATCGCCTGTACTGTCGCCGGCGATAATAGTGTTTTGTGGCTTTTCAGCAACGATTATGTGATTATCTTCGTGTAAAATTTCAAACATTAAATTCACCTTTCCCATCTTCCTGAAGCGCCGCAAGGCAGAATGATATTTCCATTGGTTGCCTTTAAGCCAACTTCTTGGGCATCAACTTTTCCACCAAACTTTGTGCAAATGGTCTTTTCTATAACGTTTCTTAAAACAAGTGGCTGTAAGCCTGTTGTATAACTGTTTAATAAAAGGAATAACGGCTCATCAGAAAGAATTTCAGATAAGCTTTCCATAAAAGGATAAAGCATTTCTTCAAGATGCCATAATTCGCCACCGGGACCTCTACCATAACTTGGCGGGTCAAGGATTATTCCTTCATACTTATTGCCACGGCGGATTTCACGCTGAACAAACTTTAAACAGTCATCAACTATCCAACGGACAGGTGCATCGCCTAAACCGCTTAACTGAAGGTTTTCTTTACCAATCTGCACCATATTCTTTGCAGCATCAACGTGGCAAACCTTAGCTCCGGCGCTAGCACATGCAACAGTAGCACCACCGGTATAACCGAACAGGTTAAGTACGTTTATGGGGCGGTTGGCATTTTTAATTAAATTACGCATCCAATCCCAGTTAACCGCCTGTTCAGGAAAAAGTCCTGTGTGCTTAAAGCCCATAGGGCGAACTGAAAAGGTTAAATCTTTCCAATTAACAGTCCATTTTTCAGGCACGGGCTTTAAAAAATCCCAGTTTCCGCCGCCTGTTGAAGAACGCGTATATATAGCGTGAATATTTTTTTTGTTTATTGGCGTGTGGTAAGGCCAGATAACCTGTGGGTCGGGGCGCAGAAGGGTTATATCCTTCCAACGCTCCAATTTCATACCATCGCCTGTATCAATTAGTTGATAGTCTTTCCAAGTTGAGTCAACAAACATCAGATTTTTTCCATTGAGATAACGCACTTTTTATCGTTGATATCCCATTCCTTATTATTTTCCATAGGCTCACCAACTGAAATTGAATCAGCAAGGCAATCACCCATAATATCTTCCTTGTAAGTTTCTACTACTTCACTAATAATGCCGTCAGCAGTAATAACAAGGTTAATGTGATCTGTAACTTCAAAGCCTGTTTCTTTGCGCATTGTCTGAATCTTTGAAACAAGCTCGCGCATATAACCTTCGCGAATAAGTTCGTCAGTTAAGTTGTTATCAAGAACAACAGTAATTTCTGAATCGCTTTGTGCAGTAAAGCCTGATTTGTTGGCAGGTGTGATTAAAAGGTCATCTGCGGTTAAAACAACATCGGTATCGTTGATATTAAATTTAATTGAACCGTTAGCGTTAAGTTCTTTATAAAGAGCAGAACCGTTAGCGTTAGCAAGTTCTTTGCCGATTAAACCAACAAGCTTACCATACTTTGGTCCAACAGTTCTTAACTGTGGCTTAAAGGTATATGTGATAAAGTCAGAAGAATCGTCAGTAAACTTAACCTCTTTAACGTTAAGCTCGTCTTCAATTTCCTTGCAGAACATTTCAGGTAAAACCTTTGCACCTGAAATATAAAGCATATTAAGAGGCTGACGGTTTTTGATGTTAGCATCGTTTCTGCAAGCACGGCCTAAGGCAACAGCCTTTAAAAGCCAAGCCATATTTTCTTCAAGCTCTTTGTCAATCCAGGATTCGTTTGCTTCAGGGAATGCACAAAGATGTACGCTTTCAGGTGCATCTTTATCAACTGAAGCAACGATATTGCGATAGATTTCTTCTGCAACAAAAGGGGTATAAGGTGCAGTAAGCTTTGTTAAAGTTTCAAGAACGGTGTAAAGGGTCATATAAGCGTTAATCTTATCCTGAGTCATTTCTTTGCCCCAATAACGTTCTCTGCCACGGCGGATATACCAGTTTGAAAGCTCGTCAACAAAATCGTTCATAGCACGGGCGGTTTCGGTAATCTTGTAGCTTTCAAGACCTTCGTCAACAAACTTAATAAGGCTCTGTAACTTAGAAAGTATCCACTTATCCATTACTGAAAGTGAATCGTAATCCAATGTGTATTTTGTAGGATCAAACTTATCAATATTTGCGTACATTACGTAGAAAGCGTAGGTGTTCCAAAGTGTACCCATATACTTTCTCTGTGCTTCTGAAACTGCTTCGCCGTAGAAACGTGAAGGCAACCAGGGGGAAGAACCTGTATAGAAATACCATCTAACCGCATCAGCACCCTGCTTATCTAAAATAGTCCAGGGGTCAACAACGTTACCCTTGTGCTTACTCATTTTAATGCCGTCTTTGTCGTTAACGTGACCTAAAACGATACAGTTCTTAAAGGGAGCCTTATCAAACAAAAGTGTTGAAATAGCCAAAAGCGTATAGAACCAACCACGTGTCTGGTCAATAGCCTCACTGATGAAATCAGCAGGGAAAAGCGTTTCAAAAAGCTCTTTGTTTTCAAAGGGGTAGTGTAACTGTGCAAAAGGCATTGAGCCTGAGTCAAACCAACAGTCAATAACCTCAGGTGCGCGGTGCATATCCTTGCCACACTTTGGACATTTAATTGTTAAAGGATCAAGGAAAGGCTTATGAAGTTCAATGTTTTCATCACAACCTGTAAGCTCAACAAGTTCTTTTCTTGAACCTACTGTATGGAAATGACCGCATTCGCATTCCCAAACAGGAAGGGGAGTACCCCAATAACGTTCACGGGAAAGTCCCCAGTCAATAACGTTTTCAAGGAAATTGCCCATTCTGCCGTCTTTAATGCTTTCAGGAATCCAGTTAACAGAACGGTTATTTTTGATTAACTGCTCTTTAACTGCAGTCATTTTAATGAACCAAGTGCTGCGTGCATAGTAAATAAGGGGGGTATCGCATCTCCAACAGAAAGGATAGCTGTGAGTAAATTCAACTGCGCGAACAAGCTTGCCTGCTTCTTCAAGGTCTTTGATAATAACCTTGTCAGCATCCTTAATAAACATATCTTTATAAGGAGTTGCTTCTTCTACAAAGCGACCCTGTGCGTTAATAAGCTGAACGAAAGGAAGATCGTTTTCTCTGCCAACGCGGGCATCGTCTTCACCAAAAGCAGGTGCAATATGAACGATACCTGAACCTGCATCAAGTGTAACGTAATCGTCAGAAACAACGTACCATGCGCGTTTATTTGTCTTTGCAAAGTCAAATAACGGAACGTAGTCCATACCGCAAAGGTCTGCACCTTTAAGTTCTTTAATAATTTCTGCGCCTTCGCCTAATGCGCTTTCTAAAAGAGCCTTTGCGCAAATGTAAGTTTTTCCTTCAAAAGAAGCATAAACGTAATCTTCCTTTGCGTTAACGCAAAGTGCAACGTTTGAAGGAAGAGTCCAGGGTGTAGTTGTCCAGGCAAGAAGATATGTGTTCTCTTGTCCTTTAACTTCAAAAGCAACAAAAACGCTTGTTTCCTTAACGTCTTTATAGCCCTGTGCAACTTCGTGTGAAGAAAGAGCAGTTCCGCAACGTGGGCAGTAGGGAACTACCTTATGACCCTTGTATAAAAGGTCCTTTTCAGAAATGGTTTTAAGCGCCCACCATTCGCTTTCAATATAATCGTCTTCATAGGTAACGTAGGGATGGTCCATATCAACCCAGTAACCAACACGGTCACTCATCTTTTCCCATTCGCTTTGATATTTCCAAACGCTTTCCTTACATTTTGCAATAAAAGGTTCAATACCGTAATCTTCAATTTGAGGCTTACCTGAAATACCAAGCTGTTTTTCAACCTCTAATTCAACGGGAAGACCGTGGGTATCCCAACCTGCTTTTCTTAAAACGTGGTAGCCCTTCATTGTGCGGTAGCGGGGAATAATATCCTTAATAACGCGGGTAAGAATATGACCAATGTGTGGCTTACCGTTAGCGGTAGGGGGACCATCGTAGAATGTGAATTCCTTATTACCCTCGTTCATTTTTGTACTGCGTTCAAAAATTTCGTTTTCTTTCCAAAAAGAAAGAATTTCTTTTTCGCGGTCAACAAAGTTAAGACCGGTATCAACCTTCTTATACATTAAAAAACCTCCAAGTAAAAATGTAAAACATAACGCAAAAACGCTATTATATATTATATATATAAATATATTTTTTGTAAAGCAAAACTTTACGTTGCGCTACCAATAGTAAAAATGTTAATTTTTTGATATTTATAAAAAATTTTTATTATTGACAAGGTCAAATATTCTGTGCTAAAATCACCTTGTACAAAAAGAATAAACGCAAATCATCGCTTGAAAAAGCGTTGTCGGGATTAAGTTCTCGGGGATAAGGAAATTGCGGTGTAATTCCGTAACAACAGCCATTACCGTAAAAGTCGGAATGCTTATCGGTTTGTGATTTTTTTGCAATAAACCCCTTGGGCAATAAAGAAGGGTGTGGCGAAAAGGTAGGGCAGGATACCTGAATTTTGACGCATCTTTTTTTAGAAGGTGCGTTTTTTGTTTTCTTCTTTTCGTGCAAAAAAGATTAGGAGGAATTTAAAATGAAAAATCTCAAAAAAATTGTTACTCTGTTACTTGTTCTTGCTACGGTGCTCTGTTTTGCTGCTTGCACAAACAATAATCCCACAGGCGATTTAACACCAACACCCACCATTGAAGCCAATATAGGCATCAAAAAAGAAGGTCTTTGGGCAACGGCTCTTTATACCGAAGATACTATATTGGGTGAAGGCTCAAAAACTCTCAACGTTATTGTAAAAGTTGAAGAACAATCAGTTGCTTTTACCATTAAAACGGATAAAAAAACTGTTGGTGAAGCGTTAATGGAACATTCATTAATTGCAGGTGAAGAGGGCGCTTACGGATTATACGTTAAGTCAGTAAACGGAATAAAAGCTGATTATGACACGGATAAAGCATATTGGGGATTTTTCCAAAATGGCGAATATATGATGACGGGTGTTGATACCACCAATTTTGAAAGCGGACAAAGTTATGAACTCATCTACACCAAAGGCTAAAATTACAATTAAAGAACTTGTGATTTTTGCTATGCTCGGCGCAGTAATGTTCTGTGGTGACGTGCTTATGGAAATGCTTCCAAACATTCATTTGGTAGGCGTTTTAACCGTTGTTTTTACGTTGGTTTATCGGGTTAAAGCATTGATTCCTATATACCTATACGTTTTTATAACTTGGTTAGTAAGTGGACTTTCGTTATGGGTGTTGCCGTATTGGTATATTTGGCTTATTTTGTGGGCAATTATTATGGTTTTGCCTAAAAAAATGCCCATTTGGTTACAATGGGGCGTGTATCCTGTTGTTTGTATGATTCACGGTTTAAGCTTTGGCACGTTGTACGCACCTGTCCAGGCGTTTTTGTTTAAGTATAACTGGGATCAAACACTTGTGTGGATAATTAACGGTTTTACCTTTGATATTTTACACGCTGTTGGCAATTTTGCAGGTGGATTACTTATAATACCGCTTGTTGCCGTATTAAAAAAACTTAATAAACAAGCAAAAATTTAAGGTTGGATAAAAATCCAACCTTTTTTCTTTTGACATATTGATACTTTAAGTGCTATAATAACATGTAATATTTTATATAGGGGAAGTGTTTTTTTGTGTCAAACAAAAATCAGCAGGAACAGATAATCACAAAAGAAGATATGAATACTAACGAAAACATCAGGCGTGTTGATAACAGGCCCGGTTCAATATATTCAATCGTAATTTTTGTGCTTTTGTTTCTTGCGGTATATCTTTTTTACCCACAAATATCTATGATACTTCCAATCCCCGGCGAAAAGCTTACTGTTGATATGGGCTATGAGCCAACAAGTATTACTGAAATGCTCCATGTTAAAACCATAATTATTGCAACTGTTAAAGAAGAAAGCGATAGTAAAACAACAGTTTCAAGCGATAATACACCCGTTGTTTACAGATGGGTATCATTTAGTGGCGTTGAAACTTTAAAGGGTGAAGCTGTGGACGAATTAAACACCATTGAATATGGTGGAAATGGTCTTTTTCAAACAGGCGGAACAAAAAAGAAATATAACGTTATTTATGAAAACGGCGCTGAATATGAAACAGGCAAAACGTATCTTATTTTCCTTGATGCAAACGGTGAAGCCGTGAACGGCAAAGCAGGTGCTCTTTTAATTAACGATGATACTGTTACCGACGCAAAAGGTTATAAATATACTATACAACAGGTTAAAGATTTATTAGGGGGTTAAAATGAAAAGATTTATCTCAAAAATTGTAATTTTAATCCTTTTAGTTGGCGTGGTTTTGTGCATTTTTACATCTTGCGCAGGTCATTCCTACGATGGTACTGCAACTGCATACTTAAATGCTTTTACCCGATTTGATTATAAAAAAATGTACGAGCTTCTTACACCGGGTGCGCAAAGTCAGGTGGATTACGATGAGTTTGTTAATTATCACAAAAAGGTCTATGATTTATTAAAGATACAAACTGTATCAGTTGAACGCGGTGAAACCGTTGATAACGGCAGTTCACGTTCTTATAACTATACGGCAACCTTTGTTTCAGGTGAATATGGTGAGTTTTCTTACGATATGCACTTTGAGGTGCAGAAGAAAACTAAATTTTATCTTGTTTCTTGGTCGCCTGCCAACGTAGTTCCTGATATGAACTGGAACGATAGGGTGTTTTCTTCAACGGTAAAAGGTGAGCGCGGTGAAATTTTTGACAGGGACGGCAGAGTTATTGTTAAAAACGATTACGCCATCACAGTTTACGGTTTAAAGGATAATTTTAAAGACAATATTAACCTTGCCTGTAATGAGATTGCTAAAATATTAAATACTGACGCTCAAAGTATATACGATAAATTCTCAAAATCTTATGGCGATACAGGTATTTTTGCAACAATGTTTAAAGGCGAGCTTTCAAAAGAACAGGAAGACGCTCTTTTACAGATTGAAAACGTAAAAATAAACAGGGATTCAATAACGCCAATCCGCTATTATCCCTATGGCGATGCTTTGGCACAAACCTTAGGCTATTCAACACCTATTTCTGAAGAAGATAGGGAAAAGGATATGTATAAATATCTTGCTGAGGGTACAAGAATCGGCAGAAGCGGTCTTGAACTTCAGTATGACGAATATTTACAGGCAAAGGACGGCTTGCAGATTTATCTTCTTTCTGATGATAGCAAAAGAAAAACCGTGCTTTACGAAAAGCCTGCCCAAGATGGTTATGACCTTAAACTTACCGTTGATATTCTTGTTCAGAAAAACATAACAAGCTATATGAACGAAAAGTTTGCCAATCACACAACAGGCACCGCTACCATAATTGAACCAACTACAGGCGCAGTTGTTTCAATGGTAAGTTATCCGTCATATAATGCAAATATTTATGCTTATGATAAAGCAACAAATTATGGGGATCTTTTTACAAGCCCCTTAACGCCCCTTTTAAACAGAAACGTGCAGGGTACTTATCCGCCGGGATCTATATTTAAATCAATTATGGCAAGCATCGGCCTTGATACAGGCGCGGTTACACCAAACACGGTATTCCCTTATGAAAATGAAATTCAATACTATACTTATGAAAAGGACCGTTGGCGTCCAAAGGGAAGTAACTGGTCCCATTACATAGTGCGCGAATCCTTCCCTAATGCAGGCAATAAGGGTAAGCTTGATATGAACAGGGGTCTTATCTGGTCAGATAACATTTACTTTGGCTGGCTTAGTATGAAAGTTGGCAAAGATAAAATGATACAGTATGCTAATAAAATCGGTATCGGTGATGCATTTAATTTTGATTTACCCGTTAAACGCTCTCAGATAGCAACTGATATTACTATTTTAAATAATCAAAAACTTCTTGCAGATACAGGCTTTGGTCAGGCACAGGTATTGTTTACACCCCTTCAGCTTTGCTCAACCTTTTCAATGTTTGGCAATAACGGAACAATTATGCAACCATACATTGTTGAAAGTATCTGCACAACAGATGAAAACGGAAATCTTTTTCCTGTAAAAGTAACAGAAACAAAAGTGTTTAAAGAACCCTTTGGTTCAGGTGTTACTTCACAGGTAAGAAGCATATTGGAAAAAACTGCAACCCAGGGCACAGGTAAATCAGGTGTCAGGGGTCATACTGATACAATGCGTATAGCCGCCAAAACAGGTACGGCGCAAACAGGGACTACCTCAACAGGTGTAGTTGGCTGGTATGCGGGTCTTGTTATTGATGGCGGTGAAAAGGATGCAGTTTTAGTAAGCTGTGATGAAGGCGACCTTAAATTCGGTTGCGTAAATTATATTTTCAGTCTTTTAAAAGACGGTAGCGAACTCACGGAGGAGAATTATGGCTAACAAAAAAACAGTAGGATTGTTACAAAGATGGTTTATTGATGCCTTTGGGGCGATGGCAATGGGCGTTTTTGCTACGTTGCTTATGGGTTCAATTCTTGAACAGATCGGTAAATGGACAAGCTGGGAATTCCTTTTAACCCTTGCATCTTATGCCAAAGATGGTTTTGTTGTTGGCGGTGCAATCGGTGTTGCAGTTGCTAACGGATTAAAGGTTAAACCCCTTGTTATGATTTCAGGCGCAGTTTGCGGTGCTATTGCGTATAAAGAGGGCGGCGGCCCCTTAGGCGCATATATCGCTGCGGTTGTTGGCAGTGAACTTGCTAATTTAATAGCAGGTAAAACCCGCTTTGATATTCTTTTAGTGCCAAGTGTAAGCATTATTTCCGGTGGTGCAGTAGGTATCTTTACAGGTCCTTATATTGATGCTTTTTGCGATTGGATAGGCGTACAAATAGGTAACGCAACAACGCTTCAACCTATTTTAATGGGAATTATTGTTGCAGTTGTTATGGGTCTTGCCTTAACGGCGCCTATTTCAAGTGCCGCTATTGCCGCAGTTGTATTTACCTCTGATGCCTTTACTAATGGCGGACAAGGTGTTGCTTTGGCAGCAGGCGCTGCAACGGTTGGCTGTTGCTGTCAGATGGTAGGCTTTGCAGTTTCTTCATGGCGTGAAAACGGTTTTTCAGGCTTCCTTGCACAAGGCCTTGGAACAAGTATGCTTCAAGTACCTAATATAATGCGCCATCCGTTAATTATATTGCCACCAACAATAGCCTCTGCAATTTTAGGTCCAATTGCAACAACATTGCTTGTTGTTGAAAACGGTGTGGGCGTTTATGCAGGTATGGGCACTTGCGGTCTTGTTGGCGTAGTGGGTGCATGGGAAAAAATGATGGGCACAGGCTTTGAACTTTTTGCTTTAATTAAAATTGTTCTTATGTGTATTGTTCTTCCTGCAATTCTTTCTCTTGCTATTTCAGAAGGTATGCGTAAAGCAGGCTGGATTAAATACGGCGATATGAAGCTTGATTTATAATTATGATAAAAAATATATTTTTTGATTTCGGACAGGTTCTTATCAATTTTATACCTTATGATATGACGAAAGTTTACGTTCAGGATGAACAAGATATAAAACTTGTAGAAGAAGTTGTTTTTGATAGGATTTACTGGGATAAACTTGATGAAGGCTTAATAACAGATGAACAGGTTATAAATGACGTTTATAGGCGTCTGCCTGAACGTTTGCACGAAAAAGCCCATAAGGTGTATTATAATTGGATATATAATATTCCTGAGATTGAAGGAATGGACGCAATCGTATCTGAACTTAAAAATAAAGGAATAAATATATGCCTTTTATCAAATATTTCATGGCTTTTTATAAAAAATTATAAGGAAAGTCATATTTTAAGGCATTTTGACAGGTTTGTCTTTTCTGCGGAAGTTGGTCTTGTTAAACCGCATAAAGATATATTTGAATACGCATTAGAAAAACAGGGTTTTAAAGCTTCTGAAACTCTTTTTATTGATGATAGAGAAGATAATATTCTCGGGGCAAAAAGCGTTGGTATAAACGGATACGTTTTTGATGGTGATGTCACAAAACTCAAAGAATATCTTGAATTTTCAGGATTATTATAGGTGAAATTATGGAAAATATTAAAAAACAAGCAGAGCAGGCAGTAATAGAATTATTAAAGATTGCAGGCTTAAAAGCAGGGGATATCCTTGTTATAGGTTGTTCTTCAAGCGAAATTATAGGTGGTAATATCGGTAAAAATTCAAGTTTTGAAGCAGCAACAGCGGTTTTTGAAGGTGTTTATCCCGTGCTGAAAGAAAACGGTATATACCTTGCCGCACAGTGCTGTGAGCATCTTAACCGAGCTTTGATTATTGAAAGGGAAGCGGCAGAAAAATATGGCTTGGAAGAAGTCAGTGTTGTTCCCAAAATGAAAGCAGGCGGTTCTTTTGCAACTTGCAGTTATGAAAACTTTAATGATCCTGTTGCAGTAGAAAATATAAAAGCAAAAGCAGGTATGGATATTGGCGGAACGTTAATAGGCATGCACCTTAAAAACGTTGCGGTGCCTGTAAAATTGTCGCTTAATAAAATTGGCGATGCAATTTTGCTTTGTGCACGCACACGCCCCAAATATATCGGTGGTGAAAGGGCGCAGTATAACTGATTTTACTTGAAAGGATTTTTTTATGGAAAGGTTTGGACATATTCCAAGGCGTACAGCCGATGAAAACAGAGAGCCTAAACCCCAGAATATCAAAGAAGTTCCACGTTATTTGAAAAACATTACGGTCTCATTTTTCTCACGTCTTTTTTATATTTTTAAATTAGTGTGGGAAGCAAACCCATGGATTCTTATAATAATGGTGATAATTGCATTATTAAATGGTGTTTTGCCAATCTTTGGTACTTATATTACTGCGCAAATTATCAACGTTCTTGCAATGGAAAAAACAGTTTGGGAATCTTTGGGCGTTGCTATTAACGTGTTATTCATATTCCAGTTTGTCTATCTGTTTTTTAACAGAATTTTAACTGACGTTAACAGGATGATTCTCAATCTTTCAGGCGAGCTTGTTGCAAATCACATCCGCCGTAAGATAATGTGTAAATCTAAAGAAGTTGACGTAGGCTGTTTTGACAGACCTGAGTTTTATGAAAAGCTTGAAAATGCCAACAGGGAAGCAGGTATGCGTCCTATACAGATACTTAATTCGTCACTTAATATTGTAAGCTGCGCAATCAGCATTTGCGGATATATAGCAGTATTACTGAAAATAAGCACTATCGCACCTTTGATCGTTGGTATTTTGGCGCTTCCTTATGCGATTGTAAATTACGTTTACCGTAAGAAGATTGTTCAATATATGTTCCGTCGTTCAAAAGCAAGAAGACAAATGAACTATTACTCATCTTCTGTTGTAAATAAAGATATGGTAAAAGAAATGCGTCTATTAGGCATAGCAGATGATTTTGAAAAAAGATACGATGCAGTTTTTAAGGACTATTTCAAGGGCTTGAAGCGTATAATGTTAGAAGAAGGTCTTTGGAATGTTGTCTTTGGTCTTTTAAGAATTATATCAAGTTGCGGTCTTTTTTACTTTGTGGCAATGCTTGTTATGGATGAACAGATTTTAATAGGTGATTATTCATTTTATACAGGTGCAGTTTCTGCAATCGGCGCGGGTATTACTACCTTTATTACAGGCACCGCCACAGTTTATGAAGGTACATTATTTATTGATAATCTTATAGCTTTTATGAAGCATAAAAGTGAAGTTGTTTCTCCTGAAACACCAAAGAAAATCCAAGAAAACACAGGGCATAGGATTGAATTTAAAAACGTAGGATTTAAATATCCGGGTACAGAAAAATATATTCTTAAAAACTTTAACCTCGTAATTGAAAAAGGTGAAACTATTGCACTTGTAGGTCTTAATGGTGCAGGTAAAACAACCTTAATAAAATTACTTACAAGGCTTTATGATGTTTCAGAGGGCGAAATTTTGCTTGATGGAATTAATATTAAAGAGTATGATCTTAAAGAGTATTACGGGTTGTTCGGAATTGTTTTTCAGGACTTTGGTAGATATGCAGTAAGCGTAAAAGAGAATATCCAGTATGGCAATATTAATAAAAAAATTTCAGATGAAGATATAGTTGAAGCGGCAGTTCAAAGTAATGCACTGGAATATATTGAAAAGTTTGAAAATAAGTTTGATACTCCGCTTATGCGTATTTTTGAAGAAAATGGTATTGAACTTTCTGTAGGTCAGTGGCAAAAACTTGCTGTTGCAAGGGCGTTTTATTCAGATGCGGATATTTTGATACTTGATGAACCAACCGCCTCCTTAGATGCGTTGGCTGAACAGGAAATATTCAGGCAGTTTGACCGACTTCGTAAAGATAAGACAACGTTGTTTGTTTCACACAGGCTTTCTAGTGCTGTTGATGCTGATAAAATCGTGGTTATTAAAGATGGAAACGTAATTGAAAAAGGAGATCATAAAGAACTTTTGTCACAAAAAGGGGAATATTGTAAAATGTTCACTGCTCAGGCCGAAAAATACAATATGAATTCTTAAAAATTATGTTGACACACGTGTCTTAATGTGTTATCATTTAATAAGTGTTAAATAAAAATTTACAAAGGGGTTATTTTCTATGAAAAAATTCGTTGTTGTTTTAACAATTATCGCTGTTTTAGTTTGCAGTATGCTTTCTGTTTCGGCAGCCACAAAGGATGATCTTATTGCTAAACTTGGTGAAATTCCTGCAGCTAAAAATGAAGTGTTCTATGAAGGCGCAGTAAAGTTTATTAAGGATGCAGATCTTACTGAAGAGCAGATCGCTAAACTTATCCCTCTTTTAGAAGAAGCAAAAACTATCCTTCCCACAAATGATGGTACTGCCGCAAGGGATTACACAAAGGAACAGAGAGAAAAGGTTTTTGATATCCTTGATGAAGGTTGCGAAATCACCGGTTATAGTTATAAGATTGTAACTTATGAAAAAGGTGAAGACGTTGGTATTAAACTTTATGCTCCTGATAAGTCAGTTGCTCTTGAATATACCGATGGTATCATTAAGGCAACAGGCGTTGAAGATACAAATAATTCAGCATATATCTATCTTGCAGCTGCAATTGTAGTTCTTGCATTAGCAGGCGCTTTCGTTGTTGTTCGTAAAAAGGTTAACGGCTGATATTAAAAGGAATTTAATATGAATAAGAACGGCGTTTCAAAGCATATAATTATGTTTTGTGCGCCTTTTCTTTTGTATGTGGTTGCGGTTATATTGCTTACAATGTTTGTTTTTACTGCGGTGATTGAACCATCAAGTATGTGGGGTGCGTTCATTCAGGGTGAAAAAAATTTTGATACAACTGATGAAGTTGATCATAATATGGAAATTGTAGAACCTGAAGCCATTATTGAAGAAGAAAAGGTGTACTACGATATAAATAAATTCCCTAAAATAAAATGGGGCAAAAAATGGGCAACCATTACCGTTGAATATCTTGGCGCAAATGACATTCCTGTTTACGAGGGTGATACTGAAACTATACTTAATTACGGTATAGCACACTATTATTCCTCTAAGTTTCCGGGTCAAAACGGTAACTGTGTTTTATCTTTCCACGTGAACAGGCAAAAGCAACTTTATTATCTTGAAGATTTACCTATTGGTGAAAATATCATTATCAACACTTCTTATGGTAAATACGTATACAAGGTAACGGATAAACAGATTTTTGAAAGAAACGATACCTCTTTTGTTACTCGTAACGATGGGGAAATGCTTACAATTTATACATGCTATCCTAAAAAAGGACCCTATCGTAAAAAGCGTATTGCAATAACGGGATTATTGCAAGAAGAATTAAGCGATCCAACGTGGAGGTAATTTTATGGAAGAAGTTAATTATTATAAACCACGTCTTTGGAAAAAATTCATAAGAGGATTTCTTGATATCGTTGTAGCATTAAGTTTGCTTGTTGCCGTCATCACCAGCGTGCTTGTTCACGGCGTTTTGGATATTGATAGGTTTAAGGATTCTATATGTAATCAGGAATTTGATAATTCTACAAAGCAGATTATTTTAGAAAACATTAAAGCAAACAGTTCTGTTATTGAACTTGATAGTGAACAACTTTTTAAAGATGCCAATATAGATCAACTTGTTTTATATACAAGGGAATATACAAAGGAATTTATTGAATGTCTTTTTTCTAATAAAAAGTTTGAACCAAAGCCATTTGATAACGCTGAATTTAAAGAAGCCGTTATAAAGCAGCTTAAAGCAAGCGGTGAACTTACTGATGAAGAAATCAGCGAAATTACTGATGAAGCTATGAAAAATATGCAAAATACTTTGCAGTATATACCTACTTTAATTGAAAATAAAGTACAGGATATTGCACCTGTATTTTTAAGGCTTTCAGTATTAAAGTTGTTAGAAGTTCCGCTTTATTTCTTTGCGTTTATCATTGCGGTTGCTAATTTTATATTTGGTCAGAAAAATCACAGGTTAGACGTTGCCTTTGGTTTAAGCGCATCTTGTTTTATTGCATTTATTACGGTGTTTATTCCTTTGTTTATGCTTGCGCTTTATAACGTTCCCAACAAGGTTGCATTAAGCGAATCGTTGCTGTTGTTCTTTGTTAAAGGCATAAATAAAGCACTTGTTGTTAATACAACCGTTATTTTAGGCATTGCTCTTATTGTAATAGCAGTTGCATTAAGCTTTTCAATTGTTATAATTTCAAAGAAGAAAACAAAACAAGAACAATATAAAAAACATTAAAAAAACAGTTGACAAAATTTTAACTTAGTAGTATCATAACTACGCAAAAGAAGGAGCTGCCCGCTTCTCACCTGTCAGCAATCAGGCTGCACACGGTTAAGTTTGGCTTAAAATAGTCTTATTTTATGCGGGTAGTCTTATGCTATCCGCTTTTTATTTTATTTGGAGGTGTTCAACATTACAGAGTTAGCAATTAACGATGAAATCAGGGAAAAAGAGGTTCGTCTTATTGGTCAGGACGGTACACAGCACGGTGTAATGCCCATTGATCAGGCTATGCGTATGGCAGAACAGGAAGATTTAGATCTTTGTTTAATTTCACCTAAAGCAGTTCCGCCTGTTTGTAAGCTTATGGATTACGGCAAATATCGTTTTGAAATGCAAAAGAGGGAAAAGGAAGCCCGTAAGAACCAGAAAGTTATTGCTTTACACGAAATTCAGCTTTCAGCAACTATTGAAAAGCACGATATGGAAGTTAAAGCAAAAAAAGCAAGGGAATTTATTAAAGCCGGTGATAAAGTAAAGGTTTCAATCAGATTCCGCGCACGTCAGATAGCACATCCCGAAATTGGTCATCAGATTATGCAACTTTTTGCTGAAATGTTGAAAGATGATGCAAAAATTGAGAAGAATGCTACGTTAGAAGGCAGAAATCTCATTATGATAATGTCACAAATTTAAACTTATAATAGGAGGGTAAAACTATGCCAAAAATGAAGACTCACAGAGGCGCAGCAAAAAGATTTTCGCTTACCGCTTCAGGAAAAGTTAAAAGAGGAAAGGCTTACAGAAGCCACATTTTAACAAAGAAATCAACTAAGAGAAAGAGAAATTTACGTAAGGGCGGCTATATTGCTGCTTGCGAAAGTGCAAACATTCGCAATCTTATACCTTATAAGTAAGCTTTAGGAGGATAAAGAAATGAGAATTAAAAGAGCAGTTAATACTAAAAAGAATCATAAAAAGGTCTTAAAGCTTGCAAAAGGCTACTTTGGCGCTAAATCAAGACAGTTCCGTATTGCTAACCAGGCAGTTATGAAGTCACAGGCTTATGCATACGTTGGCCGTAAGCTTAGAAAAAGAGATTTCCGTTCACTTTGGATCACCCGTATCAATGCAGCTGCAAGACTTAACGGTCTTAATTACAGCAAGCTTATCTGCGGTCTTAAAAAGGCTGAAATTGAAATCAACCGTAAAATGCTTGCAGAGCTTGCAGTTTATAATGCAGAAGCATTTGCACAGCTTGCAGAAATTGCTAAAAAGAACATCTAAAAAAGTTGTGTGCAATGTTTAATTTCATTGCACACTTTTTTGTATTAAAATGAATTTTAAAATAACTTCTACGTCAAACGAACGTATAAAATTTTTAAAAACCTTAAAAAGCAAAAAGGGCAGAACGGATAGCGGTACTTACTTAATTGAAGGTAAACGTGCAGTTCTTGATGCATTAAGCCATAACGTTAAGTTTAATTGCCTTATATTAGAAGAAGGTTTAAACTTTAATATTAACGCTGACTGTGATATTTTAACTGTTCCAAGGCATATAATTGAAGCACTTTCGGAAACCTCAAGCCCCGAAGGTATAATTGCCGAGGCTTTTATACCTGATTTAACCTTTGATATAAATAAAATATCAGGGTTAACAGTGTTTCTTGATAGGCTTCAGGATGCAGGCAACGTAGGTACTATTATCAGAACCTGTGATGCATTAGGCGCAGGTGCAGTAGTGCTTTCTAAAGATTGCTGTGAGCTTTTTAATCCCAAAACCATCCGTGCTACTATGGGCTCTATCTTTAACATTAAGGTTATGATAGCTTCTGATAGCATTGAAACGTTAAACAAAATTAAAAATGCAGGCTACACAGTATATTCTGCCGCTTTACAAGGTGAAGATTTTAATGAACTTAAAGATTTAAACAGCAATAAAAGTTGTATTGTTATCGGTAACGAGGGTAATGGCATCTGTGATGAAATCTTAACGATGTCTGATAAAATTGTTACTTTAAAAATGCGTGGCGGTGCTGAATCCTTAAACGCTTCTATTGCCGCAGGTATTTTAATTTACAACTTTATGAACCGCTGATTAGGAGGATAAACTTATATGTCAGGACATTCCAAATGGGCAAACATTAAAAATAAAAAAGCAAAGACTGATGCTGCAAAAGGTAAGATTTTTACCAAAATCGGTAGGGAATTGGCAGTTGCAGTTAAAGCAGGCGGACCCGATCCAAGTGTAAACTCAAAGCTTGCTGATGTTATTGCAAAGGCTAAAGCCAACAATATGCCTAACGATACAATTTCCCGTTCCATCAAAAAAGCCGCAGGCGAAGGTGATGGCGCAAACTACGAAGAACTTGTTTACGAAGGCTACGGTCCTGCAGGTGTTGCAGTTATCGTTGAAATCTTAACAGATAACCGTAACCGTACCGCAGGTGAAATCAGACATATCTTTGATAAAGCAGGTGGCAGTATGGGTGCAACAGGCTGTGTTTCCTGGATGTTTGATAAAAAAGGTGTTATTATCATTGAAAACGATGGCAAAATTGATGAAGAAGCTCTTATGATGAGCGCTCTTGATGCAGGTGCAGAAGATTTTACACCTGTAGAAGATACCTTTGAAATTTATACTGCACCTGAAGATTTTTCTGCTGTTCGTCAGGCGCTTGAAGATGAAGGCTATGCTTTCCTTGAAGCAACCAACGATATGGTTCCACAAAACACAGTTGCAGTATCAGGCGACGATATTCTTAAAAAGATATATTGGATGCTTGATCAGTTTGATGATCATGATGACGTTCAGAACGTATATCATAACGCTGAACTTCCTGAAGATGAGGAAGAAGAATAAAATATAACAGGGTGCTTTTTAGCATCCTGTTTTTGTAGGTGTAACAATGATTTTTTTGTATATTTTACTTGGTATAATAGTAATATTACTTTGCTTTTTGCTTTATATATTTAATGCAGCATTTTATAATCCGCCAAGAAAACGCCATAAAAAGATTAAAATGGACAGGCGTCAGTATAACGCCTTGGGCGACAAGGTAAAAGAACCTGTACGTCTTGTAAGTCAGGCTGAACACGAAAAGGTTTCAGTTACTTCTTATGATGGATACGTTTTATCAGGTAAGTATTTTCACTATAAGGACGGTGCGCCTCTTGATATTATTTTTCACGGGTATCGTTCTAATTCCTTTAATGATTGTGGCGGCGGATATAAACTTGCAAAAGATTTAGGGCATAATGTTCTTTTGCCAGATCAGCGCAGTCACGGTGAAAGCGAATGTAATATTATAACCTTTGGCGTAAATGAAAGGCACGATTGCCTTGCTTGGTGCAATTACGCCTCAAACCGCTTTAAAGACGTTAAAATAGTTATTTCAGGGGTTTCTATGGGCGCGGCAACGGTATTGATGGCAAGCGACCTTGATTTACCCAAAAACGTTAAAGGCATAATTGCAGATTGCGCTTTTTCCCGTCCGATAGATATTATTTTAGAGGTTGGCAGAACAATGGGAATCTCACCTAAAATTGCCTCGCTATTTGTAACAGGTGCAGCAAAACTGTTAGGTGGGTTTGATATTCATAAAACAAGCGCGGTTCAGGCTGTTAAAAATGCAAAAGTACCTGTTTTAATTGTTCACGGCGATGATGATAGGCTTGTTCCTGTAAGTATGGCGTATAAAATTTTTGAAGCCTGTAACAATAAAAAACAGCTTTTAATTGTTAAAGGTGCGGGGCACGGTTTAAGTTATATTATTGAAGAAGAATTATACAAAAAAACTATCAATGATTTTAAAACTGCAGTGATAAACGAAGATTATTCTATTTTTGAATAAAAAATAAAAATTAACAAAAAATAATACCAAGAAAGGAGAATCCTTATGCTTGGTATTTTTTGGTTTATATTAGGTAGTATGGCAGGTGCCATAGTAGGCGTATTTGCGATGTGCCTTGTGCAGATAAATAAAGCGGTTAGAAGATAGTCAGTTTAATAACTTCACCAATAAGGCGTTGTCGGATATCAATATTATCAATGTATTTTTGGTATGATGAGGGAATGTACTGACTATCGCCACTATATTTATCCAAACGTTCTTTTACAATCTTTTTCTTTTCTTCGTTGGTTAGGTTTTTAACCCAGTATTCATATATGTCACAGAATTCAACGTAGTCAATGGGCTTGTATTTTCTTTCTGCATCGTGCCTGATTTTGTTCCATTCTTCATAAATAAAAGGTGTATCAAAATCCAAAGTATCCTTTTCACCAATTTCATTTAAGAAAATCTGTGCCATATAATGATGACCTAAATTATTGGGGTGAACACGGTCGTTGTCATATAAAATCTTTTCAGGTAAATAGGACATAATTTTATTTCTGAAATCTACAATATGGCAACCATATTTTTCAGCAATACGTTTTTGATGAACAATAGCTTCATCCAGGCGGAACTGGCATTTAAGGTTTTCGCTATCAAAATCGCTTAATTCATCATAGGGAACAGGTAAGCACATAATAACTTCTGCGCCGTTTTCTTTGATTTCTTTTATCATCTGTTCATACTTTTCAACGTGCAGATTAAAATAATAGTCAAGGGTTTGTTGGCGGTTAGGAAAATCTTTGTGTTTTTCACTGTATAACCAGTTAACAATATCGTTTATACCAAACATTGTAACAACGAAATCAGGATTGTAACTAAGGCAATTACTGTGAAGATAATCAACTGCTTTAAAAGCCGAAGCTCCTGCGTTTCCGCAATTAAAACATTTTATTTTATATTTACTTCTTAAATACTGGTAAATTTCTGCAATCCACATTCCATTGGCGGTTATGCTATCACCAAAAAAACAAACTATATCGCGGTCTTTAAACATAGCTATATCTCCTAAAAAGTATTTAAGGTATTATATCATAACAAAAAAAGTATAGCAATACAAAAAACAAAAAAAGTCAAGTTGTTCAACTTGACTTTTGGCGTTCCCGAGGTGATTCGAACACCCGACCTACCGCTTAGGAGGCGGTCGCTCTATCCAGCTGAGCTACGGAAACATCTTTATGTATTGTATTGCAAATATTAAAATTTGTCAATAAAAAAAGACAGGTTTAAGCCTGTCTTTTAAAATTAGATAAGTAGTAGTAATGCAATGATGGGCATCGTTAAAACTGAAAGTACTGTGGTTAATGCAACAAGTTTTCCTGCATAAGGAGAATCACCGTCGTAAAGCTCTGCAAACATTGAAGTCAATGCCGCCGCAGGCGTTGAAGAAAGTATCAGAAGTATGCTCATAGACGTTGCATCAATAAGAGATAATACGTTTAATACTTTTAATAAAACGAAAACTATTGCAGGTAAAATCAACAATCTTAATGCAACGAAGGGGTACATGTATTTATCCTTTAAGATGCCTTTAAAATCAATATCTGCAAGGCGCGCACCGATTACAAGCATTGTTGCGGGGGCAACCATATTTTTAAGGGTTGTAAAAACGTCATAAAAAACTTTTACGCCTACGCCAAGAGCAGAAGGCTCTTTTATAGCATTCTGAATCCAGGTTCCGCCACCGGTAATAAAGATAATAAAACCAATAATAATCGGAATAACCGCAGGGTTTATAATTGCTTCTTTAATAGACATATACTTTTTATCGCCCGTATAAATAAGCCTGCCAAGTGAAAAAGCAAATATGTTAAACCAAACGGTGTAAATGGTTGCGTAAATAGTAAATTCAGGACCAAAAACGTCGTTGATAACGGGAATACCCATGTAACCTGCGTTTGAAAAGATTAGACCGAACTGCAAAACCTTTTTAGCGCTTGCAGGTGCTTTTTTAAACAAGTTGCGTGCGATAATAAACAAAATACTGTGTATTAAAAATGAAACCACAAAAACCTGTGCGATTCCGCTTAAAACCTCAGGTTTAAACTCAATTATATAACTGTGAAGAAGTAAAGCAATTTGCGCAATATATAAAACAAGCAAAGAAAGGTTTTTTGAAAATCCACCGTCAATAAGCTTTAACTTTCTTAATATAAATCCCGGAATCATAAAAAGAAAAAGTGTAAAAACGGATATAAATAAAACTTTTACGTCAACCATAAATCCTCCGCATAAAAAAACCCCTGATAAACAGGGGTATATGGAGCTGATGACGAGAGTCGAACTCGTGAACCTCATCCTTACCAAGGATGCGCTCTACCTACTGAGCTACATCAGCAATTCTCTTTCAAGACGATGGTATTATACAACAAGGTTTAATTTTTTGCAAGCACTTTTTAATAAAAAAAGGGGCAAAAACGCCCCTTAATTTCCTTTTTGTCTTTTTATAACCAGTTTTTCAAACCAAACAACACCAAAATACATTGCGGCAGAAAGCAAACACAATATCAACGTGGCCGACATAACAATATCCATCTTAAATATCTGTCCACCATAAACAATTAAATATCCTAATCCTGCTTTTGAGTTTAAAAATTCACCAACGATTACACCAACCCAGGACATACCGATGTTAAGTTTTAAAACTGAAACAGTGGTAGGTATGCTTGCAGGAAAAACAACCTTAAAAAACAGTTGCCTTTTAGTTGCACCAAAGGTCTTTAATAAGGTAAGCTTGCCTTGTTCAACTTCATTAAAGCCGTTTAATACACCCATAATTGCAACAACAATTGAAATCAACAGGGTAACGGTTATAATTGAACTGATGCCTGCGCCAACCCAAACGATGATAACAGGTCCAAGAGCAATTTTAGGTAGGGAATTTAAAATTACAAGATAAGGGTCAAGTACGTCCTTTAATAAAGGGGACCACCATAATAGCACGGCGATTATAAAACCTAACAAACTACCGATAAAAAAACCTGCAAGGGTTTCAAATAACGTTATGCCAATATGCCTTAAAAGTCCTGTTTCAAAAAGAGTGCCGAGCATTTTAACAGAGCGGGAAGGTGAAGAGAAAATAAAGGAATTTATTATGCCTGATCTTGCAGCTATTTCCCAAAATGCAAAAAACAGTACGAATATTGAGATCTGCAATACCATTTTAAGCGTATTGCGTTTTTTTATTTTAACTAAATATGCCTGATGTTCTTTTGAAAAATTATTCACTTTCATTCAACTCCTCCCATAAAGCATGAAAATATCCTGAAAACTCAGGGGCTTTTCGGCGCATAATAGGGGAATTTTCCCCGGAAAGTTCAATATTATATATGTTTTTTACCGTAGCGGGTCTGTTTGAAAGCACAATAATGCGGTCGGACATACTTATTGCTTCTGAAATATCGTGTGTAACAAGAATAGCGGTCTTATTTTCGTTTTTTATAATAGCGTGTATATCGTCAGAAACTGAAAGCCGCGTCTGATAATCAAGGGCAGAAAATGGCTCGTCAAGAAGTAATACCGATGGATTTATTGCAAGGGTGCGAATTAAAGCTGCCCTTTGCCGCATACCACCTGAAAGTTCGCGGGGGTATTTGTTTTTAAATTCTTCAAGCCCATAGCGATTCAATAATATATCTACTCTGTTTTCAGCTTCTTTGGTTCTTTCTTTGCGGATATCAAGGCCTAAAAATGCATTTTGCCTTACTGTCAGCCAAGGAAAAAGATGGTCCTGTTGCAGCATGTATCCAATGGGCGATTTACCTTTACCTGCATTTATTGTAATTGAACCGCCTGATTTATCTTCTAAACCTGCGATTATGGATAATATTGTGGATTTTCCACAGCCTGAAGGACCGATTATTGAAACAAATTCTTTTTCTGTAACTGTTATGTCAATATTCCGCAAGGCTTCGGTTTCTCCATTTTCGGTGTGGTAGAACTTAGAAATATTTTTAAGTGTAACAACCGCAGCCATTTAATATATCTCCTTTTAGATGAAATAATTTCACCTGATATATTATATGATTAGCAGTTTATTAAAGGTTAAAAAAAGAGAGCCGTTAAGCTCTCTTATTTCTTTTCAATATATTCTTTTAACTTTAAAAAGGTTTCGTCGCTGATACAATGCTCCATTTTGCAAGCATCAACAGAAGCAACATCAGGGCTTACACCAACGTTTATCAAAAAGTTTGTAAGTATATTATGGCGGTCGTAGATTTTTTGTGCAAGCTCTTTGCCTTGATTTGTTAGAGTAATGTGACCTGAATTATCAATACAAATAAAACCGTTACTTTTTAAAAGGTTCACCGCTCTGCTTACGCTGGGTTTTGAAAAACCCATATATTCGCATATATCAATGGAACGAACAACGTTTGATTTTTTTGAAAGTATCAATATTGTTTCAAGATACATTTCACCGGATTCCTGAATACTCACAAAAAAGCCCCCTAAAAATTATCATCAAAGAGCATTATACCACATATAATTAAAAAATACAATACGAATTCTTGTGTTAGCAAACGAAAAAAAGGGGTATTAAAGTATTAAAAACACAACAAATTGTGGTTTTTAATAAAAAAATATCAAAAAAACTTAAATTTTGTGAACAAATTTTTAAATTTTATCTTGAAATTGGTTAAAGAACAATGTATAATATAATCAAACATTATATTTATACAATAATTGAAAGGGGATTACAAACATGGACTATCACGCTTCTGACGTAAGAAATATTGCCTTTATCGGTCACGGTGGCAACGGCAAAACTTCACTTACTGAGGCGCTGCTGTTTTTAAACGGTAATATTGAACGCTTAGGTAAAACAGATGATGGCTCATCAACCTGCGATTACGATCCCGAAGAAATAAAAAGACATATATCAATTTCGCTTTCAATAGCACCTGTTGAATTTGAAGGCAAAAAAATAAATATACTTGACTGCCCAGGATACTTTGATTTTGAAGGCAGTGTTCTTAACGCCCTTAACGTTGCTGATGGTGCTGTTATCGTTGCTTCTGCCCAAGGTGTTGACGTTGGAACTGAAAAAGCGATAGAGCTTGCTAAAAAACAAAAGTTACCAAGAATCATTTTTATTAACCAGATTGATAAGGAACATACTTCTTTTGAAAAAACCGTTGCTGAATTAAAAGCAAAGTACGGTTCAAATATTGTTCCTATACTTTATCCTATTATGGAAAACGGTGTTATGACGGGCTTCGTTGACCTCGTTGATAAAAAGGCATATACCTTTATCGGTGAAAAACGCCAGGAAACTCAGATTCCTGCTGATTTATCAGATACTATTGAGCTTGAACACGCCGCTTTAATGGAAACTGCCGCTGAAAACGATGAAGAACTTATGGAAAAAGTAATTATGGGTGAAGAACTTACCCACGATGAAATTATTAAGGGTCTTGCATTAGGCGTTGCAGATTCTTCTGCCGTACCTGTTCTTTGCGGTAGCGCCCTTGATTTTAAAGGCGTAAGGCTTTTGCAGGATACAATAATGCGTTTTATTCCAACTAGTTTAAATAAAGAATTTGAAGGTCTTGATGATATTCGTACTTGTGATGAATCAGAGCCCTTCTCTGCATACGTATTTAAAACAATATCCGATCCTTTTGCAGGTAAACTTTCAGTATTTATGGTTCGTTCAGGTGTTATTACAAGTGATACCACACTTTATAATGCCAATGAAGATAAACAAGAAAAATCAGGTAACCTTTACATATTAAAAGGTAAAAATCAGATTCCTGTTCAAAAACTTTGCGCAGGCGATATTGGTGCAATAGGAAGATTACAGTATACCTTAACAGGTCATACATTATATTCAGGTAAAAAGATTGAATATGCAGGCGTTGAACTTCCATGGCCCGGTATGCGAATGACTGTTGTTCCTAAAAAACAAGGCGATGAAGATAAGGTTTTCTCAGGTCTTCGTAAGTTGATTGAAGAAGATAATACACTTTCATTAGAAAAGAACAACGAAACCAATGAAATGATTCTTATGGGCTTAGGTGATATGCATCTTGATATTACCTTACAAAAGCTTAAAACTAAATATAACGGTGAAGCCTTATTAAAAACACCTCAGGTGCCTTATAAGGAAACTATCCGTAAATCAGTTAAAGCACAGGGTAAATATAAGAAACAGTCAGGCGGTCACGGTCAGTACGGTGATTGCTGGATTGAATTTAACCCAAGCGATAAGGAATTTGAATTTATTGATAAGGTTGTAGGCGGTGCAGTTCCAAGGTCATACATTCCCGCGGTTGAAAAAGGTCTTCTTGATTGTATGAAGAAAGGTGTGCTTGCAGGCTTCCCTGTAACAGGCATTTCCTGTACTCTTTACGATGGCTCATACCATCCCGTTGATTCATCAGAAATGGCATTTAAATCCGCCGCATCAATCGCTTATAAAACAGGTTGCGCAGGCGCAAATCCTGTATTGTTAGAGCCTGTTTATACCGTTGAAATCACTGTTCCTGACGATTATATGGGCGACGTTATCGGCGATATCAACAAACGCCGTGGCAGAGTTCTTGGTATGACTCCTGTTGCAGGCGGTCAGCGTATTGACGGTGAGGTTCCGCTCTCTGAAATGTTTACATACGCCATTGATTTAAGGGCGATGACTCAGGGCAGGGGCTTATACAAAATGGATTTTGTACGCTATGAAGAAGTTCCGCAGATGATTTCGCAGAAAATTGCTGCCGAAGCACAGAAAAACAACGAGGAATAAGTGTTTGCCAAAAACACAATATTATATTATAATAAAATTGTTGCATAGGAGGAAATGAGAATGCAAATTACAGACGTGAGGATGCGTAAGGTAGAAAACGCAGGCAAGCTTAAAGGCGTTGCTTCTGTAACTTTTGATGATGAATTTGTAGTTCACGATATCAAAGTTATTGAAGGCACAACATCTCTGTTTGTTGCAATGCCAAGCGTAAAGAACGCCGCAGGTGAATTTAAGGATGTAGCACATCCTATTAAGACCGAATTGCGTGAAACTATCTCAAAAGCTGTACTTGATAAATATAACTCAGAAGAATAAAATGGTCTTTAACGGGCTTTCACTTGCTGAAAGCCCATCTTCTTGTAAATTGGAGGAAAATAATGTATAAAACATCACTTATTCTTGCCGCAGGTGACGGCAAACGAATGAAATCACAAACACCAAAAGTAATGCACAAAGTTTGCGGTTACCCACTTGTAAAACACGTTTTTAACGCAGTAAAAACGGTTTCTGATGATGATCCTATCGTTATCACAGGCAGATGCGGTGAACTTTTGCACGATCTTTTTAAAGATGATGCAAGGTTTGCTGAACAGGCAGAACGCCGTGGAACTGCCCATGCAGTTATGTGCGGTCAGCATTATTTGGAAGGTAAGTCAGGCTACGTTACCATTACCGCAGGTGATATGCCAATGATTACAGGCGCAACTTTCCAAAAGCTTGTTGAAACTGCAACAAACAACGCAATGTCAGCATGTGTGTTAACTGCTATCGTTGATAATGCAGATGGCTACGGCAGAATTATAAGGGATGATGAAGGCTTTGTTTTAGGTATTGTTGAACACCGCGATGCAACTGATGAACAGAAAGCAATCCGCGAAATCAATACCTCAATCTATTGCTTTAATATTGAAGATCTTCTTGAAGCCTTAACAAAAGTTGATTCAAATAATGCCCAGGGCGAGCTTTATTTAACCGATACTTTGGGTATTTTAAGAAAAGAAGGCAAAAAGGTTGGTGCCTGTGTTGCTGATGACGTTACTGAAGCTATGGGTATCAATGACCGCGTTCAGCTTTCCGAAGCCGAAAAGATGATGCGCAAACGAATAAATGAAAACATTATGCGTCAGGGCGTTACTTTAATTGACCCTGAAAACACTTATATTGAACCGGGTGTTGAAATCGGTGCAGATACCGTTGTTTATCCCGGTAACGTAATAATCGGTAATACTGTTATTGGTTCAAATTGCACAGTTCTTCCTAACAATCAGATTGTTGATTCTCAAATCGGTGAAGGCTGCACGCTTGCTTCATCGGTTATTACTTCTGCTAAAATCGGTGATGAAACCTCAGTTGGTCCTTTTGCTTTTATCAGACCTGATTCCGTTATCGGTTCTAAGGCAAGAATCGGTGATTTCGTTGAAATTAAAAAGTCCGAAATCGGTGATGGTACAAAGGTAAGCCACTTAACCTACGTTGGTGATGCCAAGGTTGGCAAAAATTGCAATATGGGTTGCGGTACTGTTTTTGTTAATTATGATGGCAAAAATAAATTCAATACCGTTGTTGGCGACCACGTATTTATCGGTTGTAATGCTAATTTAATCGCGCCTCTTAATATCGGTGATAACGCTTTAATTGCCGCAGGCTCAACTGTTACTGAGGATGTTGGCGATAACGATTTATGTATAGCACGTTCAAGGCAGACAAATAAGAAAGGCTGGGTGCTTAATTATAAAAACTGGAAACAATGATATAATAGTAATTGCGGGCTTGGGTAATCCAGGCTCGCAATATAATTTAACAAGGCACAACGTTGGTTTTATGGTGCTTGATGAATTAACAAGCCAATTAAAAGCCACAATGCCTAAAACAAAGTTTGACGGACTAATTTTTTCTGCAAATTCAGGAAGCCAAAAGGTAATACTTGTTAAACCGCAAACTTATATGAACGATAGTGGCAGATGCATCCGTCAGGTAATGGATTTTTACAAAATTCCAAGTGAAAATATCGTTATTATTTATGATGATATTGACCTTCCTGAAGGCAAAGTGCGTATCCGTGCAAAAGGCGGACCGGGTACCCATAATGGTATGAGGTCAATCGTTTCCAATATCGGCGAAAACTTTCCCCGTGTGCGCGTTGGTATCGGACAACCTCCACATAAGGAAATGGATCTTGCCGATTACGTTTTAGGAAAATTTTCAAAAGACTCACAAAAAACTATGGAAGAAGCTATATCCAAATCCGCTGATGCAGTAATTGAACTTGTAAAAAATGGTGTGGACGCGGCTATGCAAAAATACAATTAAGTGGGGTAAATAATGTTCAGGTTATATAGAAATGCGCTTAATGAAAGTGCTGATTTCTTAAAGCTTGAAAAAAACATCCGGGAGGGGGTAACACCAATCTCGGTTTTTGGCGTTTCAGACGGGCAAAAAACGCACATAACAACTGCGTTAAAGGAAGATAGACCTATCCTGTTTGTAACCCAAGGAATTTCAAGTGCAGAAAACGTAAAAAATGATTTTGAATTTTATACCGGAAAAAAGGCAGTAATTTTTCCCGGTATTCAGTATATTTTTGGCGCCCAGTATCAAAGTGCGGAATTACAGTATAAAAGAATACAGGCTTTAAATGAATGCTTAAAGGGCGTTGATGCTCTGATTGTACCCTTTGAAGCAATTATGTTCAATATTGCGCCCCCTTCAATGTTACAAGATTTAAGTATCAACATTGAAATCGGTAAAACTTATAAAATAGAAGATATCCGTAAAAAACTTGTTTTGTGCGGATATAAAGCGGTAACACAAATAAATACCAACGGCGAATTTTTTATTCACGGCGGTATCGTTGATATTTTTCCAATAAACAGTGAACACTCAGTTCGTATTGACTTTTTTGATAATGAGGTTGAAACGATCCGCCTTGTTGAACCTGTTTCACAGCGTTCCGTTGATAGAATAAATTCTATTGAGATTTTACCTATAAGTGAAATTTGCGCAACGGAAGAAACCTTAAATAAAGCAAGCGAGCTTTTAATGAATGAGGTTGTTAAATTCAATAAAACCTCCAAAAGCAAAGAAGCCGTAGAACAGGCAACAGACAATTTTGTTGTAATGGCTCAAAAATTAAAAAACGGTATTTATCCTTTGAACTCCCAACAACTTATGCCGTATATTTATCCTGAATATTCTTCGCTTCTTGATTATATGCCCAAAAACACTCTTGTTGTTTTTGATGAATTCAGTGTTCTTAAAGAAAGAAGCGATAATTTAGAACAGGAATTTAGCCAGAATATATTAAATCTTATTGAAGACGGCAAGGCTCTTTTAAGGCATAATAACGTTTTTACAGGATTATCACGCTTTTTAAAAAGCGCAAAAGATTATCAGATTTTATGTATGCAAAGTATATCGGGGCAGTTATCGGATATAGACGTGCAGGCAGTGTTCAGATTTAACGGCAGAAGTATGCAATCCTTCCACGGTAAGCCTGATTTTCTTATTCAGGAAGTTAAGTTCTATCAAAAAGCAGGGTATAGGATTATTCTTTGTGCAGGAACAAGCGCCCGAATGGAAAGGCTTGAAGCAGAGTTTAACGAAAACGGCATAGGCGTTTATCCCATAAAACGCCCTGATGTTAGTTTAGAAAAAGGACAGATAGCGCTTACGTTAGGCTCAGTTAAAAAAGGCTTTGAATATCCTGAACAAAAGCTTGTTATAATCGGTGAAAACGATATATTTGCAAGCGTTAAGCAAAGTAAAAAGCCTGTTCAAAGTAAAAGTAAAAATTCTATTGATACCTTTGTTGAATTAAAAATAGGTGATGCAGTTGTTCACGAAACAAACGGTATCGGTATTTATCAGGGAATAGTAAAGATTACAACTGACGGTGTTCAAAGGGATTATATCTTCTTAAAATACAGGGATGAAGATAAACTTTACGTGCCTGTTGAACAAATGAACAGGGTGCAAAAGTATATTGCGCCTGATGACCAAAGACCTAAATTAAATAAGTTAGGCACACAGGAATGGAATAAAACAAAATCCCGCGTTAAAAAATCCATTGAGGATATGACAGATAAATTATTGGCGTTATATCGTGCAAGGGAAAACACAAAGGGTATTGCATTTTTAAAGGATACGCCTTGGCAAAGGGATTTTGAAGAAGACTTTCAGTACGAGGAAACTCCTGACCAAATCAGATGTATTAAAGAAATTAAAGCCGATATGGAATCTGATAAAGCTATGGATAGGCTTTTGCTAGGTGATGTTGGCTACGGCAAAACGGAAGTCGCTTTAAGGGCGGTGTTTAAAGCCGTAATGTCAGGCAAACAGGCGGCTATTTTAGCGCCTACAACAATTCTTACCCATCAGCATTATAATACGCTTTTAACAAGGCTTGTTAATTTTAAAGCGATCCGTGTTGAATGTTTAAGCAGATTTAAAACACAAAAACAGCAAAAACAGATAATAGAAGACCTTAAATGCGGAAAAATTGATATAGTTGTAGGCACCCATAAACTTTTAGGTAAGGACGTTGCCTTTAAAGACCTTGGCTTGCTTGTTATTGATGAAGAACAACGCTTTGGCGTTAAACACAAGGAAAAAATCAAAGAGTTAAAGGCTAATATTGACGTATTAACTCTTTCTGCAACGCCTATCCCAAGAACGCTTAATATGGCGCTTTCAGGTATCAGAGATATGAGCTTATTGGAAACTCCGCCCTTAGAGAGATTTCCTGTTCAAACTTATGTGCTTGAATATTCCGATGCAATGGTAAAGGATGCTATTATAAGAGAAATTCAGCGTGGCGGACAAGTATATTACTTGTTTAACCGTGTTGATGGCATTGAAAGCTTTAAGGATAAGCTTCAAAATATTGTTCCTGATGCACGTATTGCCATAGGACACGGTCAGATGGAAGAAAAACACCTTGAAAAAGTTGTAATGGACTTTTATTCAGGGGAATATGACGTGCTTTTATGCACTACCATTATTGAAAATGGTATTGACGTTCCCGGTGCAAACACTATAATCGTTCAGGACGCACACAGGCTTGGCTTATCACAGCTTTATCAGTTAAGGGGTAGGGTAGGCAGATCTAACAGAATGGCTTACGCTTACTTTACTGTTCCGCCTATGCGCTCAATCGGTGAAGATGCGCATAAAAGATTAAGCGCCATTGAAGAATTTACACAGATGGGTTCAGGCTTTAAAATTGCTATGCGCGACCTTGAAATCCGTGGCGCAGGCAATCTTTTAGGCGGTGAACAGCATGGTCACATGACAAAAATCGGGTATGATTTATACTGTAAACTTATAAAAGAAACAGTTGATGAATCTCTTGGTGTTAAAAAGATTGAAGCACCTAAGGCAACTGTTGAAATTAAGGTTGATGCCTTTATTTCTGACGAATATATTCCAAGTGAATCTGTTAAGTTTGCAACGTACAGGCGTATTTCTGATATTACGGATAAAGAATCAATGCTTGATATGGCTGATGAATTAACCGATAGATTCGGTCCTTTACCCCAAAGCGTTTCTAACTTATTAAATATTGCGTATATTCGTAATCTTGCAGGAATTTTGGGCGTAAGTGTTATAAAAGAAGATAATGGAAACACAGTTTTAATTTATCCTAAACCTGATATTGAAATAATTTCACGTGCGGCAGGGGAGTTTAAGGATAAGTGTTTAATTTCTGCAAGTAAGTTCTTATGCGTTATTTTAAAAACAAAAGGACTTAAAGATGATGAACGCGTTGAATTTATTAAAAATTATCTTGAAGTGTGCCAAAGCATTTTAAATGAGTGAAAATATGATGAAAACATAAAAAATCACTTGATAATTAACGATATTTAAGTTATAATAGTTGTAACTGTAAATTGGAGGTCTATTTTTTATGAAAAAATTTCTCGTTGTAGTATTAGCTCTTGCACTTACCTTTGGTATTTTTGCAGGATGCTCACTTGTTGAAGAGGATGATGATAACGTTGTTATCGCAACTGTTAACGGCAAGCCTATTTTAAAAAGTGAGTTTGATGAGCTTTATGACTACTATTACTATATGTACACACAATATTATGGATATGATGCTTCAACCGCTGTTTCATACCTTTCAAGTTCTGTTTCAGATTTCCTTAATGATTTAATTGAACAGGAAGTTTTAAAACAACAGGCAGAAGCAGCAGGTTTCCTTAACTATACTGACGAAGACAGGGCTGAAGCTCAGAAAACTTTTGATGAAGACAAGAAGACTTACGTTGATGAATTCGTTGCAAGTTGTAAAGAGGCTCTTAAAGGTCAGGAAATTAAGGGCAAAAACGAAGGCGAAAGTGATGAAGATTACTTTAAGCGTATTGGTGAACAAAAATATGATCAGCAACTTAAAGATAACGGCACTTCAAAGGAAAAGATAATTGAAGATACGCTTTTATCAAATGCTCTTGAAAAGTTCAAGGAAGAAAATCTTAAAGACGTTACAGTTGCTGATGCTGATATTATTACACATTATGATGAACTTTATAAAGAACAGTCACAGGAACTTTCTACAGATGCTAACTTTGTAAAAGCTATGAGCGGTCAAAGCATTACTTTAAGCACAGGTTCAAGCAAAACTTACGATAACGTTGTTTATTATCGTAAGGGTTATTCAAAAGTTCAGCATATTCTTGTAAACTTTGATGAAGCAGATCAACAGATACTTCAGGGTTATGCAGGTACAATTTCTGAATATGACGAAGAAATTGCTGATTACGAAGAACAACTTAAAAAAGAAACTGACGAGGCAAAGAAGACTACACTTACCAATGATATTGATAAGGCTAAGAAGGAAAGAGCAGACATACAGAAAAAGTATGATGATGCCTTAAAAGTTGCTACGGATAAGATTAAAGATAAAACTGATGCAGTTTATAATGCAGTTAAAGACGGCGATGAAGCAAACTTTATTAAAGTTTTGATTGAAAAGACCGAAGACACCGGTATGAATACCGAAGAAACTGCAAAAGAAGGTTATCTTGTTGGTCCTGAAGACGGTATGGTTACTGAATTCTCAACTGCCGCAACTGCCCTTAAAGAAGGCGAAATTTCTAAGCCTGTTGCAACATACTACGGTTGCCACATTATCCGTTGCATTAAGGTTCTTCCCGAAGGAAAGGTTGCATACGAAGATATTAAAGAAGAGCTTAAAGAAACCTTAACCCAGCAGAAGAAAGATACTGAATGGACAAAGATGGTTGAATCTTGGACTAAGGAAGCCAAAATTAAAAAATACGAAAAACGTCTTGACGTTTAATAATTAAAAGGCAGGTTTTAATCCTGCCTTTTTTTATTGACTTTGATTTTTTTATATGCTAAAATCATTTTAAGAAAAAGGAGAACAGATTATGCGTTTAGAAGATATTGATAAAAATTTTGCCACGCCTCAGTATGATAAAAACGATATAGAGTGGTATGATATAAAAAAAGAGCCTTTCAGCATTTTTGGTGTGTTTGAAGAAAAGGAAAAATTTGTTCGTATGCCCAATGAAGTTGCACAAAATGTAAGCGAAGGCGTAAATATGATGTTTGATCGCACCGCAGGTGGAAGAATCAGATTTTCAACTGATTCGCCGATTATTGCAATATATGCCGAAGCTCCGAATATGTACCTTGGATATATGCTTGGTGAATTTGGGTTTGATGTTTACTGTGATGATGAAGGCAAGGATAAAGGCTTTGTTGGTGCCTGCCCGCCTGATTTTAATAATAAGAAAATCAACGGTCTTGTTAAAATTACGGGCAGAGAATTTAATGAAGGTATGCATTGTTACACTGTTAATATGCCTTTATATTGCGGTTGCCAGAATGTTTTTATTGGTGTTAAAAAAGGATCAAAAGTAGGTAAAGGTGTTGAACATAAAAATAAACTGCCTATTGTGTATTACGGTTCTTCTATAACGCAGGGTGCCTGTGCATCAAGACCGGGTATGTGCTATGAAAATATCATTTATCGTAAGAATAATATTGATTACGTAAATTTAGGTTTTTCTGGTCATGCAAAAGGTGAACCCATTATGGCTGAATATATTGCATCTTTAAAAATGGGCGCTTTTGTTTATGATTACGATTATAATGCGCCAAACAGTGCGCATCTTAAAGCAACTCACGAGCCTTTCTTTAATATAATAAGAAAAGCGCACCCTGATATTCCCGTAATAATGATTTCAAAGCCTTGTACCAATATTGAAGATTTTGATAATAAAATTTGTCGTGATATTATTAAAGAAACTTATCTGAACGCAAAAGCAAAAGGGGATAATAACGTTTATTTTATAGATGGCTCAACGTTCTTTAAGGGCGAACATAAAAAAGATTGCACTTTTGAATATTGCCACCCAACAGATATAGGATTCTCTTTTATGGCAGAGGGTATTTATAACGTTTTAAAAGAAGTTTATAAGTAATAAAATTTATTTATGCATTTTTGTGTGTTTATGCAACAAAAATGCATATTTTTTCATTTATACAGGTAAAATGTGTATAAAAACATAAAATTTTAGAATTTTTATGCAAAAATTAGTTGACAAAAGAAAAAAGTTGAATATAATTAACGTATAATCAACAAACAATTGCGGAGGCATTAAAAAATGAATAAGGAAAATATTAAAAAAGTAGTTCTTGCATATTCAGGTGGTCTTGATACTTCAATCATCATTCCATGGCTTAAAGAAAACTATAATAACTGTGAAGTTATAGCAGTTTCAGGTAACGTTGGTCAGGCTGATGAGCTTGAAGGCTTGGAAGAAAAAGCACTTAAAACAGGCGCATCAAAACTTTACGTTCTTGATCAAACCGAAGAATACGTTAATGATTTCATCATTCCTACAATGAAAGCAGGGGCAGTTTATGAAGAGTATCTTCTTGGCACAAGCCACGCCCGTCCCTGTATTGCAAAAGGTCTTGTTGAAATTGCAATAAAAGAAAACGCAGATGCTATTGTTCACGGTTGCACAGGTAAGGGTAACGATCAGGTTCGTTTTGAACTTGCTATTAAGCACTTTGCACCTAATATGCCAATCATCGCACCTTGGCGTGAATGGGATATTAAGTCCCGTGAAGAAGAAATTGAATATGCCGAAGCACATAATATTCCTTTAAAGATAAACAGGGAAACCAACTATTCAAAGGATAAAAACTTATGGCACCTTTCACACGAAGGTATGGATCTTGAAGATACAGGTAATGAACCACAGTATGAAAAAGAAGGCTTTCTTGAAATGGGTGTTTCACCAATTCAGGCACCTGATAAGCCAACCTACGTTGAATTAGAGTTTGTTCAAGGCGTTCCCGTAGCACTTGACGGCAACAAAATGACCGCAAAAGAAATCATCTTAAAGCTTAACGAACTTGGTGGTGCAAACGGTATTGGTATTATTGATATTGTTGAAAACCGTCTTGTTGGTATGAAATGTCGTGGCGTTTATGAAACTCCCGGCGGAACAATTCTTTATAAAGCGCACAGCGTACTTGAATCTATCTGCCTTGATAAAATGACCTTGCACGAAAAACAGAAGCTTTCAATTACTTTTGCTGAACTTGTTTATAACGGTCAGTGGTTCACACCTTTAAGGGAAGCATTAAGTGCTTTCGTTGATAAAACACAGGAAAAGGTTACAGGTAAAGTTCGTCTTAAACTTTATAAGGGCAACATGATTAACGCAGGTGTTTGGAGCCCATATTCACTTTACTCTGAAGAAATTGCAACCTTTGGTGAAAGTGATTACGATCAAAGGGATTCAGCAGGCTTTATTAACCTTTACGGTCTTCCCATTAAGGTTCAGGCTATTGTTGATGGTAAAAAATAATAGGGGATAAATAAAATGGCTAAAATGTGGGCAGGAGTTACTTCCGGCCAAACAGATAAAATTGCTGACGATTTTAATTCCTCAATTCACTTTGATTCAAGAATGTATAAACAGGATGTTATCGGTTCAATGGCTCACGCGGCTATGCTTGGTAAACAAGGCATAATCTTAAACAGTGAAGCCGAAACCTTGATATCAGGTTTAGCCGATATTCTTGATGATATTGAAAACGGCAAGCTTCAATTTGATATGGATTGTGAAGATATCCATATGTTTATTGAACAGGAATTAACAAATCGTTTAGGCGATGTTGGTAAAAAACTACATACTGCAAGAAGCCGTAACGATCAGGTTGCCTTAGATATAAGAATGTATTTAAGGGATGAAACCGATACGATAATCGCGTATATCCGCAAACTGATTGCAAGCGTAACGGATAAGGCAGAAGAATATAAAGATACGATAATGCCTGGGTACACCCACTTACAAAGGGCGCAACCCATAACCTTCGGGCATCACTTAATGGCTTATGCTATGATGCTTTTAAGGGACGTTGACCGCTTTTTAGATATGCGACGAAGAATGAATCTTTCTCCAATCGGTTCTTGTGCTTTAGCAGGTACAACTTATGAAACCGATAGAGAGTTTGAAGCAGAAAAATTAGGGTTTGACGGTATCTGTCAAAATTCTATTGACGGTGTTTCAGATAGAGATTTTGTTGTAGAAATGCTTTCTTGTATGGCGATATTGATGATGCATCTTTCAAGATTTTCCGAAGAAATCATTCTTTGGTCAAGTTGGGAGTTTAAGTTTGTTGAGCTTTCTGATAGCTTTACAACAGGCTCATCAATAATGCCCCAAAAGAAAAATCCCGATATGGCAGAGCTTGTCAGAGGTAAAACAGGCAGAGTTTATGGCGACCTGATGGCGCTTTTAACAACTCTAAAAGGCTTACCCTTAGCATATAATAAGGATATGCAAGAGGATAAGGAAGCTATCTTTGATGCCTGTGATACAGTGAAAATGTGTTTAACCGTGTTTGAACCAATGATAAAAACAATGAAGGCAAACACAGTTAATATGAAAAAAGCCGCACAAAAAGGCTTTATAAATGCAACAGATTTAGCTGATTATCTTGTTAAAAAAGGCTTACCTTTCCGTAGTGCCTATAAGATTTCAGGGCAGTTAGTTGCAAAATGTATAAAAGAAGATAAGGTTTTAGAAAATTTAACTTTATCTGAATATAAAGAGTTTTCTGAACTTTTTGAAGAAGACCTTTATAAAGAAATTGATTTACTTACCTGTGTTGAAAAACGTATAAGCAAAGGCGGTACAGGAATTAAATCAGTTGAAGAACAAATAAATTATGTAAAACAAAAAAATAATTAAAAAAGAAAGAGGTATTTAAAAATGAAAAAGATTTTAGCACTTATGTTAGTAGTATTGATGGTAGTAGCTTGCTTTGTAGGTTGTAATGGACAAGACAAAAATAAACTTACTATTGCAACCAGCCCTGACTTTCCTCCCTTTGAGTATTATGATAACGATAACAATGTAATTGGTATTGAAATTGAAATTATGAAGCTTGTTTGTGAAGAACTTGGATATACTCTTGATATTCAGACAATGAATTTTGATGCGGTTCTTACAGGTGTAGCATCTAACAAATATCAGGTTGGTGTATCAGGTATTTCTGTAACACCTGAACGTCAGGAAAATATGCTTTTTACAAATCCTTACTGTCTTGCAGCACAGGCTATCGTTGTAAAAGAAGGTAGCGCAATTACATCAAAAGCTGATCTTACAGGCAAAAAAGTTTCAGTTCAGTTAGGTACAACAGCACAAGATTATTGCTCATCAAATGGTTATGACGTAAGCTCATTTGAAGCAAACGCAGATGCACAAACTGCACTTGTAACAGGAAAAGTTGATGCTTGGGTTATTGATGACCTTACAGCTGCAGAAATGGTTGCAGCATATAATGCAGAAAATCCCGATGCAAAACTTAAAGTTCTTGACGATGCTATGACAACTGAACCTTATGCATTTGCATTGGCATTAGGAAATGAAGAACTTGCTGAAAAAATCAATACAGTACTTGATAAGCTTGTTGCTGAAGGTAAAGTTGCTCAGATTTTTGAACAGTACAATGCACCTTACACTTCACCAAGTGAAAAATAATATATAATGATGATTTTTCAGGGATAGCGTTTTAACGCTATCCCTGGACTTGTTAAAAATAACAAAAGGAGACAAAAAATTGGATCAGTGGTTAGATAAACTGCACAGAACTTTTATAGAAAAAAATGGTTTAGAACAGATCCTTGAAGGTTTAGGAAATACGCTTTTAATAACAGCTGGCGCTTTGATAATTGGTGTTATCATAGGCGTTATTATAGCGATTGCAAAATACTTTTCGGAAGACGTTCCTGCATTAAAGCCTATATCATGGCTGTGCGATATTTATGTTACAGTTATAAGAGGTATTCCTGTTACCGTTCTTTTAATTATCTCATTTTTTATTGTTATGACGACCGTACAAAATGGTATTGTTCCTGCTATTATTACGTTTGGTATAAATTCAGGTGCTTATATGGCAGAAATTATCCGAAGCGGTATTAACGCAGTTGATAAAGGTCAGATGGAAGCAGGTAGAAGCCTTGGTTTAACTAAAATACAAACGATGGGCAAGATTATATTACCACAGGCAGTCAGATACATACTTCCTGCAATTGGTAATGAGTTTATTGCTCTTTTAAAGGAGACTTCCGTTGCAGGATATGTGGCAGTTGAAGATCTAACAAGAAAAGGTAATATTGTAAGTAACAATACTTTTGACGTTGTTAATCCCCGCTTATTTGTTGCATTGATTTATCTTGTGATTGTTGTTATTCTTACACAAATCCTTAGTGTTGTTGAAAGGAGATTAAAGAAGAATGATAAACGTTAAAAATTTACAAAAAAACTTTGAAGGCGTTGAAGTTCTCAGGGGCATTGACGTTACCATAAATAAAGGCGACGTTGTTTGCGTTATCGGACCATCAGGTTCAGGTAAATCTACGTTTTTAAGATGCCTTAATCTTCTTGAAAAGCCAACCGGCGGCGAAATTATCTTTGATGGCGAAAATCTTTTAGATAAAAAGGTTGATATAAATAAGCACAGGCAAAAAATGGGTATGGTGTTCCAACAGTTCAATTTGTTCCCGCACATGTCAGTTTTAGAAAATCTTATTTGTGCGCCTACAATGCTTAAAAAGATGCCAAAGGCTGAAGCCGTTGAAAAAGCGATGAATCTTTTGAACCGCGTTGGTTTAGGCGACAGGGCAGATTCTTATCCCAATCAGCTTTCAGGTGGACAGAAACAGCGTGTAGCAATCGTTCGCGCACTTTGTATGGAACCTGAAGTTATGCTTTTTGATGAGCCTACAAGTGCTTTGGATCCTGAAATGGTTGGCGAAGTACTGAGCGTTATGCAGGACTTGGCCCAGGAGGGTATGACCATGCTGGTGGTTACCCATGAGATGGCCTTTGCCCGGGATGTGAGCAACCATGTGGTCTATATGAACGACGGTGTGATCTGCGAGGAAGGTTCTCCCACAGAGGTGTTTGGTAATCCCCAGAAGCAGGAAACCAAAGACTTCCTGGCCCGCTTCCGTAACGCATAAGAAAAAAGTGTGAAGCCGTTCGATATAAAATAAATAACAACAGAGGTGTAG
>JAZRTX010000021.1:0-6475 GCA_045652205.1 Clostridia bacterium | reverse complement strand
AAAATTATAATTTTGCTCTAATCATATTTACTCTTACAGGAATTATTAGTTTAATTGGAATATTTATTTACAACAAAATAACGAAAAAATAAGTCCTTAAAACAGGGCTTATTTTTATCAGATATATTGACTTTATATACATTTTTAAGTATAATATAATATATATTTGGAGGTATTTATGCAAAAAGATAAACATCTACTTGTTTTTTTAAGCGCACTTGCTTTGATTTTTTCAGTTTTAAGTTTTTTTGCCTTAATCAATTATAACGTTCTCTATTATAATTTAGGCAAATATACAATATTTGCATTTATATTTTTTCCTTTTTTATGCCTTGTGATTTTTATAATATCAAGCACACTTATTTTTAAAAAAGGAAAAATATCCTTTATAACACCTGTTGCTGTTGCTTTAATCGGATGCATATTAGCTTTTATACTTTCTAACGATGCTTCAATTTCAAAAATTCAATCCGATTATTTAAAGAACGAAAACCAATTTAATTATCACATTGAACAGTTAAGCGATAAAAAAGTTGGCGTTTATAAACTTAATGATGATAAACTTAAATGGGTGATTCCTGAAAATAAAGTGCAGATTGAATCTGTTGGAAACGATAAGCATGTTTATTTCTTTATTGCCCTTAATGCTACTGACCGTTACGAAGGCTACGTTTATGCCCCATACGGATTACCTGAATTATGGGATGCCTTTGGTGAATTTACCGACCCGCTTGATTTAGATAAAACCTGGTATTATATGATGTTACCTAAAGGAGAACTTATAAAATGATAAAAATTGAAAAAACTGACGTAATGAATCTTGAAAACGCAATTCGCGGCGCAAGAAATCCAATGAACAGTTGGGACAGAACTGATAGCAGTTACGATGCTGATGGAAATTATATTTTAGGTGAAAATGATTTAGGTCTTGCTATGCGCCTTGCAAAAGCAGGTACTGATCATAGAAAATTTATGCGTATGATATTTGTTAGCGTTGATATCACTGCCCCATTATACTGGTGGAAAGAGTTTGATACTTATAAGGTAGGTACAGTTGCTAACAGTTGTTCAACGATGCATAAAATTCATTCAAAAGAATTAACGCGTGAAGATTTTTCATTTGATAAGCTTAACGATGCTTCATTAAAGCAGATGGACAACCTTTTAGCATATATTGAAGACGTGCGTCAAAAGTATCTTGAAACAAAAGATAAGGAGCTTTGGTACAATTTAATTCAGCTTTTACCTTCAAGTTTTAATCAAATGCGTACAGTTACTATGAACTATGAAAACTTACGTAATATGTATTATGCAAGAAGAACGCATAAACTTGACGAATGGCACGTTTACTGTGATTGGATTAAATCATTACCCTATGCAAAGGAACTTATAATTGGTGAAGAAAATGAATGATATTTTATATGTTGCTATTCCCTGCTATAACGAAGAAGAAGTTTTACCTGAAACCTCAAAGCGCATTAAAGAAAAAATTCAGGGACTTATTGATAAAAAAGTAATTAACGAAAAAAGCCGTGTGCTTTTTATTGACGATGGTTCAAAAGATAAAACATGGGAAATGATAAAAGAGCTTTGCGAAAGTGATGAAATTTTTTCAGGAATTAAGCTTGCTCACAACCGCGGACATCAGAATGCTTTAATTGCAGGTCTAATGACTGCAAAAGAGTATGCAGATATGGTTATCTCAATGGACGCTGACCTTCAGGACGATATAAACGTTGTAGATAAGTTTATTGAAGAATATTATAACGGAAGCGATATCGTTTACGGCGTGCGTTCTTCAAGAAAAACAGACACTGCATTTAAGCGTTCCACTGCCCTTGCTTATTACCGTATACTTCAAAAAATGGGCGTTGATATTGTTTATAATCACGCCGATTACCGTTTAATGAGCAAACGCGCTTTAAACGGTCTTGAACAATTTAAAGAGGTTAATTTGTTCTTGCGCGGTATTGTTCCACTGATTGGTTATAAAACCTCTGTTGTTGAATATGAAAGAAGTGAACGTTTTGCAGGTGAAAGTAAATATCCTTTAAAAAAGATGCTTGCTTTTGCTATTGACGGTATAACTTCTTTTAGCGTTAAACCTATCAGAATGATTACTGCACTTGGTTTTATCTTATTTGTTATCAGCCTTTTGATGCTTATTTACAGTATCATTATTAAAATAATTGGCCATGCTGATAGTGGTTGGACGTCTGTTATTTGTTCAATATGGATGATTGGCGGTATTCAACTTTTATCCTTAGGTGTTATTGGTGAATATATCGGTAAAATATATAACGAAACAAAAGCACGCCCACGTTTTATTATTGAAGAATTTATAAACAGATAAAAAAAGCACCCCATTTGGTTTGGGGTGCTTTTTTATTCAACTAATGCATCTTCTAAAACATTATCAATATGATCTTCTTCTATATCGGAATAATTTATAATATTTTTAAGTTTCTTTGCCATATTTAATTCAACAAACAAATCTTTTATTGTTTTAAATGGTTTTGGTTCATCATCTTTATAAAAATCCAAACCATACACTGTAACTTGTTGACCATCGCAATCAATCTTTGTTGTTACAACTTCGCACTTAATCATAAAATCATTCCAATCATTTGTTATTATGGTAATATTTTACAATAGATTGGAATATCTGTCAATACTTTCCTGTAAATATTTGACATTTTTATTAATATTTATGTATTTCTTCTATTAAAAGAGCTTTCATTTGTGATAAATCACCGCTTGCAAGCATTTTGCCACTCTTAAATACAACAGCTTTATCACCGTTTCCACCGCCACCTGCAAGACCAATATCAGCGTCTTTTGCTTCGCCGGGACCGTTAACAACACAACCCATTACCGCTACTTTAATAGGCTTTTTAATATCTCTTGTATTTTCTTTAACCTCTTGAACTATTTTTTCAAGAGGTATTTTTGTACGTGCACACATTGGGCAAGAGATTATTTCAACGCCTTCGTTAAACATACCAATACTGCGAAGAATATTTTGCGCCGCATAAATTTCTTCAACAGGATCACCTGTTAATGAAACGCGGATAGTATCACCTATTCCTTTTAATAAAAGACAACCCATACCGATAGCGTTTTTAACAACGCCGATATCTGCAGTTCCTGCTTCGGTAACGCCTAAATGAAGCGGATAATCACATTTTTCAGATAACAATTCATAGGCTTTAATCATTTTTTTAACGTTAGAGCTTTTTACGGAAATACAAATGTCGTTAAAGTTGGCTTTTTCTAAAATTTCAACGTTTTCCATAGCACTTGCAACAAGCGCTTCAGCAGAATTTTCACCAAACTTTTCTCTAACGTATGGCGAAAGACTTCCGCCATTCACACCTATTCTTATAGGAACGTTATGAGCCTTTGCACAATCAACAACCATCTGAACGTATTTTTTTTCAGTAATATTACCTGGGTTAATCCTTAATTTATCCGCGCCGTTTTCTACTGCCGCAATAGCAAGCCTGTGGTCAAAATGAACGTCCGCAACTAAGGGTATATTGATTTTGGACGTTATTTCTTTAAAAGCCTTTGCCGCATCCATATTATAAACGGAGGCTCGCACGATATCGCATCCTGCATCTTCAAGCCTTTTTATCTGATCAACGGTAGCATTAACGTCAGCAGTATCCGTTGTAGTCATTGATTGAATAGCAATTTTATTTCCATTTCCTATTTTAACGTTTTTAATTTTTAATTCTTTTGTCATACTTTTCACCCGACAAATAATTTAGAAACTTCAAGCAGTACCATTATACCAACAAGCACAGCCAAACCAACGCCATTGATAATACCTTCAATTTTACGTGGTATATGGCGTTTTGTTACGCCTTCAATTAATGCAAACAATAACCTAAAACCATCAAGCGCAGGAATGGGCAGAAGATTCATTATTGCAAGATTCATACTGATAATAACAAGAAGCTCCGTTATAATTATAACTGCCTGACGTACTTTATCAGCCAACGTGAGCCCCATTGCGCCTTCACCGTTTGTAGATTCTTCAACAATACCACCAATAGCGCCTATGGTTGAAATGGGGCCTGTAACGCCTTCTAAACCGATTTCACCGGTTACAAGACCGCCAAGAGTCTGGTACATAGTTTTTGTCATCCAAACATTATATCTAAAAGAATATCCAAAGGATTCAAAAAAGTTAAGATTTATAACGTCATAACCGTAGGTTATACCGATTAAATATTTATCTGCTTCTTCATCATAATAACGGTTCGCCTGATATGTTACTTCTTCACCGTTTCTTAAAACAGTTAATTCAATAGGTTGCTTTTCAGGAATTTTTCCAATTTCAATCCCGAATTCATTTGGTGAAACAAGCTTTTTACCATTTACTTCAGTAATAATATCGCCTTTTTGTGCAATACCGTATAAAGCAGATTTTTCGTCAATTGTTTCAAGTTTTGGTGCATAATAGCCAACAGAAAGCACAAGAATTGCAGTAAGTAAAAAGGCAAACAGAATATTAAATCCCGCGCCTGAAAACATTACAACAGCACGTTTATACCAAGGCATATTATTCATCGCCTGTGGATCGTTTTCATCTTCATCATCTTCGCCTTTAAAGGCAACGAAGCCACCCATTGGAATTGCTCTTAATGAATAAAGTATGCCTTTTTTCTCCTTTGAAAAAAGTTTTGGTCCCATTCCGATGGAAAATTCATTTATTTTAAAACCTAATAATCGTCCTGTAATAAAATGCCCAAGTTCGTGAACAAGAATCAACAAACCAAGCATCAATATTGCAATTATTATAAAAGGAATACTACCCAAACTTATCCTCCTAAATAACTCTCTCTTACTAATCTATCTGTTTCGTAAATATCTTCAATAGTAGGATTTTTAATGATATCTGTATTAAAAATAGTATGCTCTATCATTTTAGGAATATCACAAAATCCTATTTTATCATTTAAAAACATTTCAACTGCAACCTCATTTGCAGCGTTTAATGCACAAGGAATGTTGCCACCCAATTTCATTGCTTCAAAAGCAAGTTGAAGACACGGAAACTTATCGTAATCCGGCTCATAAAAATCAAGATGCCCTCTTTTTGCCAAATCAAGAAAGTTTGCGCCAGAATAAACACGTTTAGGATATTCAAAAGCATACATAATAGGCAATTTCATATCAGGCTCACCCATCTGTGCAACAACTGCGCCGTCAGTAAACTCAACCGCCGAATGAACAACACTTTGTGGATGAATAATTGGCATTACCTTATCAACATCAACGTCAAAAAGCCATTTAGCCTCAATTACTTCAAGACCTTTATTCATTAAAGTTGCGCAATCAATGGTTATTTTTTTACCCATATTCCAGGTAGGGTGTTTTAACGCATCAACTGCTTTAACGTTTAAAAGTTGGTCCTTATCAAAGGTTCTGAACGGGCCACCTGATGCGGTTAAAATAATCTTTTTGATTTCATTATCCTTATTACCCTGCAAGCATTGGAAAATTGCAGAATGTTCACTATCAACAGGATAAATAATATCATTGTTTGCTTTTACAAGATCTGAAACAATCTTTCCACCTGTAACAAGCGCTTCTTTATTAGCAAGTGCAATTTTCTTTTTTGCTTTTAAACCTGCAACAACTGCAGGTAAACCTGCTATACCAACAACAGAAACAAGCAGAATTTCTGCTTGTTCCATTTGTGCAATACGAATCATACCGTCTTTTTGGCAAATAAGCGCCGTTTGGGGCGGTATATTATCTTTTATTGAATTGTATGCGTCTATATCTTCTATTGACGCTAAAACAGGCTTAAATTCAATTATCTGTTTTAATAAAAGTTTAGCGTTACTTTTTGCAGCCAAACCCACAATATTAAATTTTTCAGGATACATTCTTACAATTTCAAGAGCCTGTGTTCCTATTGAACCTGTTGAACCTAATATTGATATTTTCTTTTTCATAATTAACAGTATAGTTCAAAAATAACATTTTGACATGGGTTTTTGGATGAAAAATGCCGTTTTTCATGTTCTCATGCTCACTTTATTTTAAAATATTTTTAAAATATTTGCACAAAATTTCAAAAAGCATGGTTCAATAGTCAACAACCGTAACTATTAAACAAATTGTATCATAACGTAATAATTGACTAAAAAAATCTTGAAAATGCTCTCTAAAGGAATATAATTAATTGTAAGTTAAGAAACGGATGCAAAATCCGAATAATCTTGGGGATAAAAAAATATTTAGGGAGGAATAAAGGTGCTTAGAAGCAGAGATATGGGCAGAGCAATAGCAGTCAGACGCTGGACCAATACCGCTCTTGAATGCTATAAAAGGGGTTGCGTTTGCGAGGGATGCTTTTATACCGACTTCTTCAACGGTTCATCTCAAAAATGTCAGATGAAGGCTTCCGTTCTTGAATTAGTCAGAGTATTGGGCAAACCTAACGTAGAACTTCAAC
>JAZRTX010000020.1:0-3823 GCA_045652205.1 Clostridia bacterium | reverse complement strand
AGCATTACTTTTAGCCGCCAAACCAACTATATTGAACTTATCAGGATACATTCTTGCTATTTCAAGAGCTTGTGTACCGATTGAACCTGTTGAACCTAATATTGCTATATTTTTCATAATAACTCCGGAATAAATACCTGAATATAAATTACAATGGCAATAAGACAAGTGCTTATACTGTCCATTCTGTCCATAATTCCGCCATGACCTGGAATATATCTGCCGTAATCCTTAACGTTACAATGGCGTTTAATTAAGCTTGCAGTAAGATCGCCAATCTGTGCAAAACCACCGCAAAGGAATCCGATTAAAAGCCAATCATAAATATAAACAGTACTTGCATTATGCTTAAAAAACAATGCCATTAAAAATCCGCCAAACAATCCACCAAAGAATGATGCTACTGAGCCAACAATAGTCTTTTTAGGACTTATCTGTGGACAAAGTTTTCTTTTACCGAACAACATTCCAAAGAAATATGCAAATGTATCAGCCATAGTTGCACATAAAACAGCGCCAACACAAAGCACTATACCTTCTCTTTCAGGATTAGTTAAATCTCTTGTTGTTAAGAAAACAACTAATGCGCCTGGCAGAAGCGGATAAACAAGTGTAAAAATACTTGCAAGTAAACCTTTAACGTCAGGTTCTTTTGAAAAGATAACGCAAATAGTTAATACTGCAAAAGCAAGGGAAACAAGTATAAAATAACCGATAATCCCTTGAAAATATACCGCAGGAAACACACAAGCGCTACATAATAAAAGAACTATCTTATTTACCTTATATCCACCGCTTTTTAAAGCGTTTGTCATATCAAACATCATCAAAAAGCAAACCGCAATAGTTAATATAAGTGTAGGAATTTCACCTGAAACAATAGCGAGAACTATTAAAGTAATCAAAACTACCGCACTTATAACACGTTTTAATAGATTCATTATCAAACACCTCCAAAGCGTCTTGAACGCTTTGAGTACTCTGTTAACGCTTTATCAAATTCATTTTCATCAAAGTCAGGCCACAGGCAATCTGTAAAATAAAACTCAGAATATGCTGCCTGATACAAAAGAAAGTTTGAAAGCCTTTCTTCCCCGCTTGTTCTTATAATAAGATCAGGGTCAGGCATATCAAAGGTATCAAGATATTTAGAAATTGTTTCTTCCGTAATATCTTGAATATTATCTTCCTTAATTTTTTTGATTGCCCTTACAATTTCAGCCCTTGAACCGTATGCTAAGGCAATTGTAAAAACAAGGTCATTACAATCTTTTGTTTTTTCAATGCCGTTTTTTATTGCTTCCTGAACAACAGGTGCAAATGTAGAAATATCACCTATAACGTTAAGACGCACACCATTTTGGCGAAGTTCTTCAGTCTCCTTATTGAAATATTCAACAAGAAGCTTCATTAATGTACCAACTTCATCCTGAGGGCGCTTAAAGTTTTCAGTTGAAAAAGCATAAACTGTTAAATATTCAATGTTCTTTTTTGAACAGTATTTAACAATTTTTCTAACGTTTTCAGTGCCTACTTTATGACCGTAAGACCTTGGAAGACCACGTTTTTTTGCCCATCTGCCGTTGCCATCCATAATAATAGCAACGTGCTTAGGCATAACAATATTTTTATCCATAATAATCCTTTCAGATTAGATAGAAAGCAATTCCTTTTCCTTATCTGCAGAAATTGAATCAATATTAGCAATAAACTTATCTGTTTGTTTTTGCATAGCATCGCCTGCACGCTTTTCATCGTCTTCAGTAATTGTAGAATCTTTTTTAAGCTTCTTATACTGATCAATAGCATCGCGGCGGATTGAACGGATAGCAACTTTTGCATCCTCAGCATATTTTTTTACTTGCTTTGTAAGTTCAATACGTCTTTCTTCATTAAGTTCAGGGAAAATAAGACGAACAACTTTACCATCAGTATTTGGGTTGATGCCTAAATCTGACATTTGTATTGCTTTACAGATAGGATTAACCATTGAAGCATCCCAAGGTGTAATCATTAAAATTCTTGGTTCTGGAACAGAAATGTTTGCAACCTGAATAATTGGTGACATTGTGCCGTAATATTCAACAAGAACCTTATCAAGCACTTTGGGGTTTGCCCTACCTGCGCGGATAGATCCCATATTATCCTTTAATACACTTACGGTTTTTGACATTTTATCCTCAGCAATCATTTCAATTTCAGCAACAAATTCGTTTGTCATAATAAATACCTCCGTATAATTATTTTATTATATATATAATACCAAATTATAGGTAAATTTACAAGAAAAAAAGATGCTTTAAAGCATCTTTTTAATATTTTTTTATGTAATTTCTTAAACTATTTGTAAAAAACAGTTTCAATATCGTTTTTTACAACAGTTCCAAGGGCTTCTCCGTTGGAAACACGCTTAATGCTGCTTTCTTCATTTAATGCAAAAACAATAACAGGAATATTGTTATCCATACAAATTGCAGTTGCGGCACTATCCATAACCTGAAGTCTGTCAGAAAGCACCTGATTAAAGCAAATTGAAACGTATCTTTTTGCATTGTCATCCTTTCGCGGATCAGCATTATATACGCCATCAATATTTTTGGCTAATAAAATAGCATCTGCTTCAATTTCAGCAGCTCTTAACGCAGCGGCAGTATCAGTTGAGAAGAAGGGACTACCTGTGCCACCTGCGAAAATGCAAACTTCACCCTTTGAAAGAGCTTCACGTGCGTGGCGCGCTGAAAAATGTTCAGCAACACTATGCATTTCAATACTTGTCATAACGTGGCACTTTACACCGCATTTTTCAATAGCATCTTTTATTGCAAGTGAATTTATAATTGTAGCAAGCATACCCATGTGGTCAGCAGCAACACGGTCCATATCTGTTCCCTGTCTTCCGCGCCATATATTGCCTGCACCAATTACGATACCTACCTGTGTTTTATTGTTTTTAACTAAATCAGCAATCTGATCAGCAACTTTTGAAATGGTTTCAAAGTTAAAACCTTTGCCATTATCGCCTAATGCTTCTCCGCTTAATTTTAATAAAACTCTGTTATAAGTCATAATAAACCTCCGTACTTAAAAAAAGGAACACTCAAAGGTGTTCCTAATATTTATTTATCAGCCCATCTGGCTCATAACTTCTTCAGCAAAGTTATCCTGTCTCTTTTCTAAGCCTTCGCCCATTGCATAACGGGTATAACGACGAACTGTGATCTTTTCACCGATTTTAGCGATAGCTTCGGTAACGATCTGCTCAATTGTCATATCAGGATCAAGCATATACTGTTGTTCCATAAGGCAATTTTCCTTATAGAATTTATTGATTCTGCCTTCAATAATCTTATCAACAAAAGCTTCCTTTTTACCTTCGTTAAGAGCTTGGTTACGGATAATTTCCTTTTCCTTTTCAATAACTTCAGCAGGAACTTCGTCTCTGTTAAGATATGCAGGGTTTGCAGCAGCAATATGCATAGCAATGTTGTGTACAAGCTGTTTGAAAGCGTCTGTCTTTGCAACGAAGTCTGTTTCGCAGTTTACTTCAAGAAGAACGCCGATCTTACCACCCATGTGAATGTAACTTTCAACGATACCTTCTGCAGCAATACGTGACTTCTTTTTAGCAGCAGTTGCAAGACCTTTTTCACGAAGGATCTTTATTGCTTTTTCTTCATCACCATCTGCTTCAACAAGTGCGCGTTTGCAATCCATTAAGCCAACGCCCATTTTAATTCTTAAATCATTAACTGCCTTAGCGGTAATCTGTGCCATTATTATATCCTCCTTAAAAATTATGCTTCTGTTGTTTCTTCAACTTCTT
>JAZRTX010000019.1:0-1045 GCA_045652205.1 Clostridia bacterium | reverse complement strand
ATTTTAATAAGAAGCTTTTGATTTTAGCGTAAGGATTTATATTAGGAAGGTTTCCTACTTCGTTTATAAAAGTCTTGTTTTTTACATAATATATATTATCGGACATAATAATTATTATTTTAAAAGCTTTATAAATTTAGTAAACAATCGTTTGACAGTTTCGCTCGAATTTGATAAAATTTATTTAAGTAAACAGTACGAACAAATGATTGGAGGCTTTATATATGGGACGTCGCAAAGCATTACCCCCTGACTTTGATGGCAAATGGACAGAAGATATGTTATCTGAGCGCCAACGCGCTATTTTGAATTTTGTTAAGGATTTTATAAAGGCAAAAGGTTATCCGCCTTCTGTTCGCGAAATTGGACAAGCAGTTGGTTTGTCTTCTAGTGCAAGTGTTCATAATCATTTGAAGAACTTGCAAGATTTTGGCTTCCTCCAACGTGATGCAGCTAAACCTCGTGCTATCGAAGTTAAAACTGCTGAGGATGAACAATGGAGATTTAAAACTGTTGTACCTGTTCCTTTCGTTGGACGTGTAACTGCAGGTGTTCCTATTTTAGCAGTTGAAAACGTTGAAGAAACCTACCCTATTCCTTTGGATCTTCTCGGTTGCGATGAAGACGTATTCATGCTTTCTGTTACTGGTGATAGCATGATTAAAGCTGGCATTTTGGACGGCGACTTCATTATTGCTCGCAAGCAAACTTCTGCTAGCAACGGTGACATTGTTATTGCTCTTATTGACGGTGAGGAAACTACTTGTAAACGTTTCTTCCGTGAATTAAGACGTATTCGCTTGCAACCTGAAAATGATAAGTATGAACCTATCATTGGTACTGATAACATCCAAGTAATTGGTAAAGTTATCTCTGTTATCAGAATGTTATAAATACAATTTAAGATGTTTTGTTAAAAATTACAGGAAGGTTTTTAGAAACCTTCCTGTTTTTTATTCACTTTTACATTCAGTTTTTAACATAAGTATAAAATTAAAATGATGTCATTATGGCAAAAATGACGTAAAAAATAACCTCTTACTGC
>JAZRTX010000018.1:0-141915 GCA_045652205.1 Clostridia bacterium | reverse complement strand
AGTCGAAAGACTTGTCTTTTCTTTTTCAACGAAATAAATCCCTGACGGGATTTGTGAAATACGCTTTGCGTGTGAAATATTGCTACGCAATGTGAAATGCGCTGCGGCGCGCGGGGGATTTATTTCATTTCACTTTCTGCGCAACAGAAAATTTCACAATTCGCAAAGCGAATTATTTCACATTTGCCGCAAGGCAAATATTTCACTAACTCTTGCTCCTTCACAGCTTTTATGCTATAATACACATAAAGGTCGGTGATTTTATGAAAATGTGGAAGAGCAAAAGTTGGCAACTTGAAGTTACAGGTGTTGATGGTAATGTTCAATTATTTGGCGTCAACATTTTTGATTATGATTGGGTTGATACTAAAAATAGGGTTGAGGTAAATGATTTATCGTATGCTGTTCCAGTTTACACTGTCATAATTGACGGAGAAAAATATGAATTTGCCGCTGGTGAGCGTAGTAATTGTGTTTGGAACTTTTACTTAAACAAATATTAAATATTTTAAAGAAAATCCTCGGTTTTTACCCAGTTCTTTTTCGGACACGAATGACAAACATTCTGACTTTAACTTATCGCATTAAGGTTAACAGCCGCAGCGGTGTTAACTGAAAAGACATCGACTGCCGCCAGTGGCGGATGAAAGGAGATGGCTTTTGAGCAGGGGTCAAAATTTTCAAGGTGGCTCCGTCCACCGTTAAGAAAATTTTGGGCACCCCAATCCGAGAGTGTCACAGGTTATTATTGCGACTTCACCGCTTTTATGCTATAATGCACGGGAGGCGGTGATTTTTTTGAATATTAAAGCAGCGATTTTTGATATGGACGGAACATTGGTTGATTCATTAATGCTTTGGGATATATTGTGGTCGACCTTTGGTGATAAATATTTGAACGATAAATCCTTTGCTCCAAGTGTTGAAGACGATAAAAAAGTACGCACGCTCACCTTAAAGGATGCTATGGATTTAATTCACGAGAATTATAAACTTGGAGAAAGCGGAGAAGAATTGTTGGCACTTGCAAACACCATTATGAATGACTTTTATGCCAATAGTGTTGAATTAAAAAGTGGTGTTAGAGAGTTTTTGGAATACTGCAAAAATAAAGGTGTCAAAATGTGCATTGCATCAGCAACAGCACCCGAACTTATCGACGTTGCGATGAAGCATTGCGATATTGGAAAGTATTTTTTAAAGGTGTTTTCCTGCGGAGTGATCGGTAAAGGCAAGGATGAACCTGATGTTTTTTTGCAAGCGGCTGAATTTTTAGGTGGCGAAATCAAAGAAACATGGATGTTTGAAGATTCGCTTACCGCAATTGAAACTGCAACGAAAATCGGAATGCCTACCGTTGGTATATATGACCGTTACAATTTCGGACAGGATAGAATCAAGGAAATTGCTACGGAATATATTGCCGAGGGGGAAACTCTTTTAAAACTTACGAAATGTTAATTGAAAATCTCGGTTTTTACCCGGTTCTTTTTCGGACACGAGAGACATCTTTGGAGGTCAATTTGACAACTCCAGCCGAAAGTCCTTGATTTTCAAGGACTTTTTTGGTTTTTAGGGCGAAAATTTAAGAAATTATTTTGTGACCACTCCTTGCGAACCATCGGGACTTATTCTCCGTTTCATCGACGTGCTTGAAAGCTGAATACATACGGCAAGATTAAAGCCGACTTTATTAACACAATTAAGTGTTACTAAGGTCGGCTTTTTTGTTGCCTAAAATTTTTAAGGAGGTGGTTGAAATGGACAACCCACAAGAAATCAAAAGAGAGAAAGTCAGAGTTGTACCCATTAAATATATTGATGACTTTCCCGATCATCCTTTCAAGGTCTTTGACGATGAAAGTAACTCTGATTTTGTTGAGTTTGTAATTTCGTTACTTTTACTCCACACAGCTTGCGACCGTAAATTCAGCAACCGATAATTATTCTACACGATTGATGTTGTAAGAATGTGTTTTATAAGTTCTTGGGTTGAAAATGAAAGATATTTATTTTTCTTTCTTATCACATATAGCATTCGCTCAGAGTGAATTGTGTTAGGTAGATAAAAAGAAATATCGTGTAAGTTGTTTGTATGCTTAAGCACCGAATCTGTTATAAAACAGATTCCGAATCCAGCTTCGGCATAATTTATGGACGTCATAAGATGATCAAACTCTTGCGTTACATTGGGAATAATATGGTTTTCTTTGAAGATTTTATTTGAAATCTGCCGCATATTATTACCGTGCTTCAATAATATGAATTTTTCGTTTTTTAAGATGCTCAAATTAACCTTGAGATGATTTGTGTACCAATTTTCATTTGCTCTTATAACGCCACTCTCAATTTTGAATGATGTTAATTTTTTATTTATAGGCAAGTTTTGCGGAACAGCTAATAATATTTGTTCCTTTGCAATAGCGAAGTATTCATAGTCATTTTCTGTTTTATTATGAACGTTGTCCACTATAATGTCAATGCTACCTTTTTCAAGCAAAGTTTCGAGCGCAGCTGAATTTTCAACTAAGACGCTTATGGTTATTTGCGGATACTGTGCTTGAAAGCTTTTTAGTACAGACGGCAAAATATAAGACGACACAAATATCGTGCTTCCGATGGTAATACGCCCTTTTTTCAACTTTTGGACATCGTCGATCTCATCCTTTATGCTTTTTTCTAAATTTCTAATCTCTGCAATGGCAGAAATGTATTTTTGTCCTATATCCGTAAGGGTAATTTCGCGTCCTGAACGATCGAAAATAGGCATACCCAAGGTTTCTTCTAATTTTTTTATACTTAGCGACAAAGATGGTTGGGTAATAAATAATTTTTCAGCAGCCTTTGTAAAAGACTTTTCCTCGTAAATTTTATAAGCATAATCTGCATACTTAAACATAATTCCTCCATAGACAAAAAGATATAATAATCATATTGTTATTTATATTTGATTATATCACAATGTTTTGATATATTCAATACAGATTTTTGTTGAAAGGAAATTTTTTAAAAAATGTGCAAAAAAACAATTGGTATCATTGGAGGAATGGGACCTCTCGCTACCGCTGATTTGTTTAAAAAAATTGCTATTAATACAAAAGCGACTACGGATCAGGAGCATATCAGGATATTAATCGATAATAATACAGAGATTCCGGATAGAACAAAGGCGATCACAAACAATGGCAAAAGCCCTCTCCCGCAGTTAATAAAGAGTGCTTTGTCTCTTTGGGTTATGGGGGCACAGATTCTTGTAATGCCTTGTAATACGGCGCATTACTTCCTTAATGAAATTCAAAAGAACGTAGATATACCTATTTTAAGTATGATAGAGGCCACCGGCGAAGCCTTGCAAAGAAAAGGGATAAAAAAGGTCGGCTTGCTGGCTACCGAGGGAACGATTAACAGTGGAATTTATCAAAAAGTGTTTCAGAAAAAACAAATAGAAACCGTTGAACTTTCCGCCGGTGAACAAGCTGTCATAACAGATCTGATTTACAACGGGGTAAAAGCAGGGAAAAGAGATTATGATGTTTCTGCCGCGAGAAGAGTTATGGAAGATTTGTTTGACCGTGGTGCAGAAACGTTGGTACTTGGTTGTACGGAGCTCCCCGTTGCTATGGATATGTATAATCTCGATTATAACGCATGTGACCCAACATTAGAGCTTGCAAGAGCTGCAATTAAAGCGGCAAACGCAGAATGTATATAACAGTTGACCGGAGGTTCTGGTTTTACGTCTGTTTTTTTCGTAGTTGTCATTTCAACCTCTAAACCCAAGGCTTTGTCAATAGACAGAGCCTTTTTCTATATTGTATGAAAAAGGTGGTGAAGTAACTTATTGGGCTGTTGTAAATAAAAAACAAAGTTTTGTGGACAATGCACTGTCTAATGTGGTTTCGCAATCAAAGAAACAAAATAAAAAAGGAATGGCTATTTTATCATCAATATTGATGATTATTATAGGATTATTTGGCATATTACAAGTTGTAGAAATAATATCAACAATTATTGAAGTTTTTTAAGAAAATCCTCGGTTTTCACCCACTTCTTTTTCGTACACGAGAGCCAAAAAAGCAACAACAAACGTAGTTGCTTTTTTTTACCCATAATACGAACCTATTTTGCTGATTTAATCAGAATCCAACCAGAGAGTATCACAGGATTAAATTGTTGTTTCAGTGAAGAAAATACCTATTCTTGATAGATAAATTGTTTTTATAAATTTTAAAGGAAAAAACTTGACAAAAAGATATGCGGGAGTATAATGTAATTAACTTTAAAAAAAAGGAGAAAAGAATTATGAAAAAATTAAGTGTACTTATTGCTCTTGCTCTTATTGTAACAATTAGTGGCGTTTATGCAGCTTGGAACTATGCTCAGGGCGCAACTGCATCAGTTGAAATTACCCGTGAAATCAATATGGCTCAGGTTAACACAGATTCTAACAAAGGTTCAATTTCTGCTACACCATCTGACGTTGCATTCCTTGTTGATGACGGTGGTGAATATCATACCAAACTTAAGGGTACCGGTAAATTTGATATTACTTTTTCACCCAGCACCGGTGCAGATGCTGATACTATTGCAAACGGTATTAAAATGATTGCTACAATTACAGTTAGATCAACAACCGACAGCAAATATGAAGGTTTAACACCTATTACTGCTAAGACTGAAAATAATGCAAACGTAATTGATATTACCCCTAACGGTCCTTCCAAGACAGCTACTTTAACAGTTGCTGAAATTCTTGATGCAGTTGAACTTTGTGACGTTGTTCTTGATACTAAATTAGAAAATGATGCCTTCCACACAGTATTAAACGATTATACTATCGTTATTACTATAAGTGAAGTTGTTGCATAATTTTATCAGACAAAAAAGTATTTTATCAAGAAAAAAACAGCGCAAAATTTGCGCTGTTTTAGTCGTATTTACCATTTAAAAAATTATTAAGGAATGCCTTATGGAAGGATTTCAGTTATACGTATTTTTTCTTTGTTTAATCGTATATATCGCCCTTACTTCATTGTTTTCTTTTTTAATATATCTTATAGGCAAACAAAGGGCTGCTCTAATTTCAAACGGGATTGAAGACGAAGAAATAAAGAAAAAATTGAGTAAAAAACTTAATAAAGGTCAAACCAAAATAAGTAAGGTTTTAGGCGCAGTAGAAAAGATTCTGTCCGTAACGTTATGCGTATGTTTCTGCCTGATTTTAGTTATTACAGGTGTTTCAAGTTGCAGGGGGGAAGATAATGTTAAAAATCTTCCTGCAATTAAAGTTATAGCCTCAACTTCAATGTCAGAACGATACGAAAACAATAAATACCTTTTTGAAAATGATATAACAGATCAACTTCAAATGTTTGACGTTGTTCTTTTGCACCAACTTCCTAAGGAAGAAGACTTAAAACTTTACGATATTGTTGTTTATGAACATATAAGCGGAGCGCTTTTGATTCATCGTATCATCAATATTGAAGAGCCAAACGAAGAACATCCAAACGAACGCTATTTTCTGCTTCAAGGTGATGCTGTTCACTATCCGGATTCTTTCCCTGTCAGATATAGTCAAATGAGAAGTATTTATTATGGCGATAGAATTCCAAACGTTGGTAGTTTCGTATATTTTATGCAGTCTCCTGCAGGAATAATGTGCCTTATTCTTTTGGCAGTAGCTTTAATTCTGATGCCTGTTGCGGATAATTACTTGCTGAAAAAGGAATATGAAAGAGTAAAGATTTTCGTTGATAACGGTGAGTTTGATAAGGAAGTTCTTGAATTCTATAAAGAAGGAAGACAAAACTCGCAAAACGGCCAAGGCGGTGACCAAAATGAGTAAGATAAGGTATTTATCTGTAATTTTGGTAGTTGCTATCTTAGTTTCGTTTTCATTTGGCACTTCTGAACTTTTTGCAGAGTGGAAATACAGTGAGGCACTTTCTGCAGATATTGATATTGACATAAAAGTTATGGTAATGCCTTGGGAAGGGGCAGATGAATTGCCCAATCAAAGCGCATACGGTAACAACCATAGAATGCTTATTGAAAACATTCTTAACGGTACTTACGTTTCGGGCGGACAAACTCAGGGTATCGGTCTTAATACAAAAAACTCATATCTTGCAAGTGAAATTGAAAAACGTAAAGATATTTCTTACCGCGATGCTAACCAACTTGGTAGTATGGATATTTGGCAGTCTGATAGAATTAATGAATTTTTCAATCTTTCAGAAGCATCTAACAAGGTAGAGTTTATCCTTAATTTCCCGGATAGATCGGATGATACTTATTATCTGTACAGCACCAGTCTTGATTTGGGCGATGGTTGGAGTCCGGAAATTCCTGTTGGAACGAATATTTATCCTGTATATAAAACAACCATTCAAAGAAATGCTGATGGAGTTTGGGAAGCAGTTTCCACGGAAGTAGGATATGCTAAATCTGCAAGATATAACAATCCGTATACCGGTTTAGCATTAGGAAACGCATTTGATATCAATTCTTGGGTAAAAGGTAAAATTGGCACAAGTTTTGATGATGCTATTTACACTGAACTTGATTATGCTATGCCTGTTGAAACTCACGATCCAACTACTGAAACGTATTATTATTACGATAGTTCTTCAACCGCTAACGTAAGCGTAACCGTTCAAAACAGCGATAAGGCTGTGGTTTACGTTTACGATAACAACAAAAAATTAGTTTCAACCAGAGATAATACCAGCCAGGGCAGCCAATTAGTAACGTTTAAGCCCAGCAGAAATACAAAGTATTACGTAAAAGTAACAGGTGACGTTTATTGCACTATTACAATAGGTTAAATAATCAAAAACTGCGCTTTTTTAATAAGGCGCAGTTTTTATATATAAAAAAATATACTTTAATCTATCGCATTAAGGTTAACAGCAGCGGCGAAAACTGAAAAAGCTGAGAGTATCACAGTTATCCTTGAAAACGCTTTGCTTTTATGCTATAATAGATTAAAGGTGGTGATTTTATGAAAAAAATAATTACGTTTATAGTTACGTTGCTTTTAATTTTAACAGTAAGTGGATGTGATTTTTCAATTCAAAATTCAGAAGGTGAACCAACTCCAACGGCAACCGCTTCTTCAACTAATGAAAATAAAAAAATTACTGAAGAACAGGCTATTGAAATTGCTTCACAATATTGGGGTATTAAAAGCGGAGATATAGATGAAGAAACAGGATTTCCGTTTCTTGTTATGCCGGTTGATAGCACAAACGATAATTTTAAGATAGCACTTAAATGGCTTGTGGAAAACACTAATTACTCAACGCTTGATATAATTGAAATTGATGCTTTTACAGGTGAAATTTTAAACGGTGATATAGGATAACGGGAAGCTATCCAGGCACTTGTTAAATATTTTTCAATAAAAGATTGTAACAAACTAAAATATATATTATAATTAAGACAACAAAACAATTCAAAGGATTATTATGGATAATATTGTAAACAAAAATCCATCGCTTCCTGAGTTTGTTGACAAAACGGTGCTTGATACTATTGGCTTGGTTATACCTTCCATTGACGAAGCATTAAGAAAAGAAATGCAATTACAAGATGGCATTTATGCAATAGGTGTTTTAAGCTCGCGCACAGGTGCCGCAGGGCAGATCTGCGCTATAGATGAAGCACTTAAAAACACAAATGCTGAGTTAGTTTCGGTTGAACTGCCAAGGGACACAAAAGGTTGGGGCGGACACGGTAACTACATAGTTATTGGCGGGCGTGATGTTTCTGACGTCAGGCAGGCAATAAAAATAGCATTAGAGCTTACAGAACGTAATGCCGGTGAGGTATATATTAATTCTGCAGGGCATTTGGAGTTTGCATATTCTGCAAGGGCAGGGGAAGCTTTAAATAAAGCATTTAATGCACCTGTTGGTCAGGCATTTGGTTTTATGGCGGGCTCACCTGCGGCAATAGGTCTTGTTATGGCAGATAAAGCGTTAAAATCGGCAAACGTTTCACTTTTAAAATTTATGACTGCCGATAAAGGCACAAGCCATTCTAACGAAGTTATTATCGCTTTTACAGGAGACACCTCAGCCGTAAAAACGGCGGTACTTACCGCAAGGGACGTTGGTCTTGAACTGATTACCGCAATGGGTGAATATCCAAGCGGACCGTCAGAACCGTATTTAGAATAACAAAAAAGAGATACGTTTCGTATCTCTTTTTTTACACAAGCATATTAAAAAAACGCATAAAAACAAACAAAAAGCACATAATAATATTGACATTACACACTTTTGTGATATAATAAATGTGTTGGAGATTTAGAGTACACTTATTCAAAGGGATAGGTGTACTCTTTTTTTAAAAATTTTTAGGAGGAAAATAAAAAATGGCAAAAACTAATATTGTAGATTGGAAAACTATTACCGACTTCGTTATTGATGCATTCAAGGGATACGGTATTCCTGAAGAAGATGCAAAAATCTGTGCAGACGTTCTTCTTGAATCAGATAAAAGGGGTATTGAATCACACGGTGTAAACCGCTTTAAGCCCGTTTATCTTGATAGAATTAAAGCAGGTATTCAGAATGCAAAAACCGAAATTGAAATAATTAAAGAAACTCCTACCACCGCAGTTATTGACGGTCATCACGGTATGGGTCAGGTTATCGGTCACACCGCTATGTCAATGGCTATTAAAAAGGCTAAGGAATACGGTATGGGTATGGTTGTTGTACGTAATTCCTGCCACTACGGTATTGCAGGTTACTACACCACAATGGCTACAAAAGCAGGTTGTATCGGTATGACAGGTACTAACGCACGTCCTTCCGTTGCACCTACACATGGCGTTGAAGGTATGTTTGGTACAAACCCCTTTACTATCGGCGTTCCCACAGATGAAGCTTTTGACTTTAACTTTGACTGCGCAACCTCTATTACACAAAACGGTAAGGTTGAATACTATGAACGTATCGGTGAAAACGTTCATCCAGGCACTATTATCGCTGATGACGGTTCTGCAGTTGAAGGCGATGCAGGTGTTGCACTTAAAAAGATCCGTAACGGCACGGCAGCTCTTACTACCTTAGGCGGTATCGGTGAAGACCTTGGCGGATACAAGGGCTACGGCTTTGCTTTAGCAGTTGAATTCTTCTCATCAATTCTTCAGGACGGTGCTTACGGTAAGGCTCTTGACGGTAAGGATGAAAACGGCAACATCCGCCCATATCAGCTTGGACATTGGTTTATTGCTATTGATACCGATCACTTTATGGGTGAAGAAATTGCCCGTAGAAAAGCAGGCGAAATTACCCGCAGTATGCGTGCTTCCAAGAAAGCACCCGGCGCTGAAAGAATTTACACCGCAGGTGAAAAGGAATACGAAATCGGTATTGCACGTGCAGCAGGCGTTCCTATTAACGAATCTGTTCAGAAGGAAATTATCGCAGTTCGTGATGAACTTGGATTAACACAGTATAAATTTCCTTGGGAGGCATAAAAATGGATATAAGACAGGAATCCTTAAAAAAGCATTATGAATGGAACGGCAAAATTGAGGTTATTTCCCGCGCACCTATTAATTCAAGGGAAGACCTTTCCCTTGCTTACACCCCAGGTGTTGCAGAACCTTGCCTTGAAATCCACAAGGATATTAACAAATCATACGAATTAACAAGAAGGTCAAACCTTGTTGCAGTTATTACAGACGGTACTGCAATTCTTGGCCTTGGTGATATTGGTCCTGAAGCAGGTATGCCTGTTATGGAAGGTAAGTGCGCGCTTTTTAAAGCTTTTGCTGACGTTGATGCCTTCCCACTTTGCATTAAATCAAAGGATGTTGACGAAATCGTTCGCACGATTTATCTTCTTTCAGGCTCATTCGGTGGCGTTAACTTAGAAGATATTTCAGCACCCCGCTGCTTTGAAATTGAAAAAAGACTTAAAGAAATCTGTGATATTCCGATTTTCCACGATGACCAGCACGGCACAGCAATCGTTGTTGCCGCCGCTTTAATTAACGCATTAAAGCTTGTTAAAAAGGAAATCGGCAAAGTTCAGGTTGTTATTAACGGCGCAGGTAGCGCAGGTATTGCAATCGGTAAGCACCTTATGAATATGGGCGTTAAAAATCTTACCTTCTGCGATCGTTTCGGCATTATTTATAAGGGTAACGAAAACAACAATCCTGCACAGGAAGAAATTGCAAACGTAACCAATTTAGAAAACAAAAAGGGTACTTTAAAGGATGCATTAGTTGGCGCTGACGTATTTATCGGCGTTTCTGCACCAAACCTTGTTGATGAAGAAATGGTTAAATCAATGAATAGCGATGCAATTTTATTCCCAATGGCAAACCCCACACCTGAAATTATGCCTGACGTTGCTAAAAAGGCAGGGGCAAGGGTTGTTGGTACAGGTAGATCAGATTTCCCCAATCAGATTAACAACGTACTTGCTTTCCCCGGTATTTTCCGTGGCGCATTAGATTGCAGGGCAACTTGCATAAATGAAGAAATGAAGGTTGCAACCTCTTATGCTCTTGCTTCTTTAATTCCTGATGACGAAATTACTGAAGAAAACATTATTGCACCGGCATTAGATAAGCGCGTTGCAAAGGTAGTAGCTGAAGCAGTTGTTAAGACTGCCAAAGAAACAGGCGTTGCGCGTATTTAAAAATAAAAACAACTGTATTTTTACAGTTGTGTTTTTTATGTAAATTTTTATATATTTTTTTGTGTTTTACTTGTTTGTGGGTTTTGGATATGGTATAATATATTAAAAATTAAACTATAAGGGGATTTTTTCAATGCAGTATTTTATCAATAGCAATAAATTATATTCTGCACCACAAACAATTAAAGGTGGTTCGCTATCAGATGAAAATAAATTAACAAAAAGCGATTGCAAAGTTATACATAATATTTACGATTCACTTCAAGAAAAATATCCTGATTTTGTTACCAAAACAAAATTGGGTGAAGCCTTTGGTGATGATATAAATTGTTATAGCATCAAGAATTTTGATATGAAGAATTTTTCACCCTTTAAGGCAAAGCGTTTTAAAATTTTAATAATAAATTCAATTCACGGCTACGAGCAAGGCTGTGCTTACACTACCGCGCAGTTTTTTAAAGAAATGCTTAATAATCAGGATGATGAAATTTTAGGATACCTTTTAAGAAACGTTGAATTTCAGGTAGTGCCTGTTTTGAACCCTTGGGGCTTTAAAAATAATGACCGTAAAAACGGAAACCAAGTTGATTTAAACCGCAATTTCCCACAAGGCTTTACCTGGTTAAAGGATAAGGAAGACGAGATTTATCCAGGGGCAGAGCCTGCAAGCGAAACGGAAACAAAAATCATTATGGATTTTATTGAAAATAATTTGGATGCCGACGTTGTTTTAGATTACCACAATATTTACGGCGGGTATCCGTTATTCTACGTTTACGGCGAAAAGGACGTTCAGCTTGCCCAATCAGTTTTCACCGCGTTAACTGATAAATGGGTAAAGGAATATCCTGAACTTCCTAAAAACGAGATTTTAGGGCTTGTTCGTCCTAACGGAAATTCAGGAATGTTTGCTGATTTTTTGTTAAGTAAAAATTTATGGGTTTTAACTATGGAAACACCCTGGTGTATGCCCGTAATCGCCAAAGAACAGTATGATTCCGTTACCATTAAATGCGCCTTAGAAGTGCTTGCAAATACAATTCATACAATCGTTCAATCAGCAAAATAAGGAGAAAAAATATGTACGATATTTTTCAGTTACCTGATTCAAAATTTCCAAAGGACTTTTTATGGGGTGCTTCAACTGCGGGGCATCAGATAGAAGGGGATAATATTTTCAGCAATAATTGGCACGATGAACAAACCTGGCCAAAGGATCCAAGCGGCAACATTAAGCCTTCGGGCAAGGCTTGTAACCACTATAATATGGTGGATGAAGATATTGCTTTAATGAAAGAACTTGAATTGCCCTGCTATCGTATGAGCATTGAATGGGCAAGAATTGAGCCTAAGGAAAATGAGTTCTGCCAGGAAGCTATTGATCATTATTTGGACGAAATAACAAAACTTAAAAAAGCAGGTATGCAGGTATTTTTAACTTGCGTTCACTTTACCGTTCCCCAATGGTTTCAGGAAAAAGGCGGTATGGCAAAAGAAGAAAACCTGCCCTATTTTGAACGTTTTTTAGATAAGGTTGTTCCCATTTATGCACCTTTTGTTGATGCATGGAACGTTTTAAACGAGTTTAATTTAGGTATGGAAGCAGATAGCCCAATAAAAAAATTAAATGCATTCCGTTTCCACGCAAAAGGCTATCACACCATTAAAAAATATACTTCTAAGCCTGTTTCTTCTGCCCACGCGTTAGTGCTTTTTGATCCTTACAGAAGATACGATAAGTTTGATAGTGCAACGGCTGATTATTTAGATTGTTGCTGTAACGAATTTTTCTTTCATGCAGTGCGCACAGGTGAATTCGTTATGCCCTTTAATGAAAGTGTTTATGATGAAAGTTTTAAGGGAACCTCGGATTTCTGGGCAATAAATATCTACACTCGTACAATGGTTGATGCACGTATGCCAAAGGCTGACGGATATAAATATCAGCACAAGCGTTTTGATATGATAGATATGCCATTTTATCTTGATGAAATGTTCCCCGAAACCTTAATTCACATGTTAAGCAGGTTAAAGGATAAGCCTGTTTATATTACTGAAAACGGCTGTTCTTGTGATAATGACGATTGGCGTATTGTATTTATTGCTCTTTACCTTAATGCGTTACAGGAAGTTATGAAAACAGGGGTTGACGTTAAAGGATTCATTTATTGGAGTTTAATGGATAACTACGAATGGCGTTCCTTTAAGCCACGCTTTGGTTTAATTGACGTTGATTTTGAAACCTTTAAGCGCACCATTAAGCCAAGCGGATATTTTTATCGCGACGTTATGAAGCAGGGTGGCGTTACACAGAAGCTTTTACGTAAATATTTAAAAGCACACCCAACAAGTGTAAAATTTTAATTGAATAAGGGAATAAAATTGGAACCGATACATTATTTTTTGTTAATTATAATTTCAATGGGTGCAGGTTTTATTCAAAGGGTTAGCGGATTTGGTTTAAGCATTTTTACTATGATGTTTTTTCCATACTTTATGCCTTCGCAGGCGGCGGCAGTAACCGTTTCCACCCTTTTATCAACAGGCACCACAACCTTTAATACTATAAAGTATCGTAAGGATATTTCCTTTAAAACGGTTATTCCTATGATTTGCGCGGCGCTTATTTCAATAACTGTTGCGGTGTATTTTTCAAAAGCAGTTACGGCAGATATTTTTAAGATTTTATTAGGTTCTGTCTTAATACTGTTAAGTTTGTATTTCTTGTTTTTTTCTAACAGGATTTCAATTAAAACAACTGTTCCAAACGGTGTTTTAACAGGTACTTTAAGCGGAGTTTTAGGCGGATTGTTTTCAACAAGCGGACCGCCTGCGGTACTGTATTTAACAAATGCATTAGAAGATAACAAAACTTATTTTGCAACTATTCAGTTTTATTTTTGTATAACTAATATTTATTCTTTGATAATGCGTTTTTTTAATGGGCTTTTTACCTTAGAAATGCTTTCGCTTTTTGCAATTGGTTTTATAGGCTCAATTATAGGCAACCTTTTAGGCAAACTTGTTTTTGATAAATTGAACGCAAAAAAATTAAGGCTTATAGTTTATATAGGAATGACTTTAAGCGGCATAATTATGATTTTTTAAGGAGAAAGAAACATGAAAAATTGGCTTAACAACGCAGTATTTTATGAAATTTATCCCCAAAGTTTTATGGATTCCAATGCTGATGGCATCGGCGATTTTCAAGGGATAATTCAAAAACTTGATTATATTAAAGAAATGGGATTTACTGCAATCTGGATGAATCCTTGCTTTGATTCACCATTTTATGATGCAGGATATGATATCCGCGATTTTTATAAGGTAGCTGAGCGTTACGGCACAAACGAAGATTTAAAGCAATTGTTTGATGAAGTTCATAAACGCGATATGCATCTTTTATTGGATCTTGTTGCGGGGCATACGTCTATTGAATGTGAATGGTTCAATCAGTCAAAACAGCCCACGCAAAATAAATATACCCACCGCTATATTTGGACTGACGTAACGTGGAAGGATTTTAGTGGCGTTGCAGGCGTTAAAGGTAGCTTAAGGGGGATTTCTGAGCGTGACGGCTCTTGCGCTGTAAATTATTATACTGTTCAGCCCGCCCTTAATTTCGGATTTAATCAGATAACTGATCCAAACTATCAGCTTTCCTGGGAATCTGCCCCTGCAAAAGAAACCAGGGAAGAAATAATAAATATTATTCGCTTCTGGGCAAAGCTTGGATGCGATGGATTCAGGGTTGATATGGCAAGCTCGTTAGTTAAAAACGATCCGGGGCAGGAATGTACCATAAAACTCTGGCAGGAACTTTTTGGGGTAATCAATAAAGAATTCCCCGATTTAAAGTTTGTTTCTGAGTGGGGCGAGCCTGAAAAAGCACTAAAAGCAGGCTTTGATATGGATTTTCTTTTACACTTCGGGCCATCGCATTATAACGATATGTATCATTCTGCTGATTGCTATTTTTCAGGGCACGGCAATAGTGAGGAATTCTTTAAGTATTATATTGAGATTAGCAAGCAGGTTAAAGATAACGGCGGATTGATTTGTTTACCTTCGGGCAACCACGATATGCAAAGGCTTTCTTATTATTTAGATGATGCCCAAATCAAACTTGTTTATGCTTTTATGATGTCAATGCCCGGCGTACCGTTTATCTATTACGGTGATGAAATCGGTATGCGGTATCTTGATAAAATGCCTTCAAAGGAAGGCGGATACTTCCGCACAGGCGCAAGAAGCCCAATGCAATGGGATAGCACAAAAAACAGCGGATTTTCTATGGCTGAAGAAGATAAACTTTATCTTCCTATTGATGAAAACGAAAACAGGCCTACCGTTGAAAAACAACAAAAAGATGAAAATTCCATATTAAACGAGTTAAAGAAGCAGATAAAAATCAGAAAAGCAAATCCTGTTTTGCAGGAAAAAGCAGATTTCGTTCTTTTAAACGATGGGTATCCCCTTGTTTATAAGCGTATTTTAAACAATGAAGAAATTCTTGTTGCAATCAATACAACAGATAAAGAAGTAACCTTTGAAATTAACGAAATAAAGGCACAAAAAATTATTTATTCGTTTAATGGTGTAGCAAAAACAGAAAACGGCAGTTTAATTGTTCCGCCTAAAAGCGCAACGTTTATACAAGTTAAATAAGAGGGAGTTCTTATGGTAAATTGGGGTATAGTTGGTCCGGGTAACATAGCAAATAAGTTTGCAAAATCAATAAAAAACGTTGAAGGCGCTTGCCTTTTTGGTGTTGCATCACGAAACAGAGAAAAGGGCGAAGAATTTGCAAAAACCTATGATATTCCTATGGTGTTTAATTCTTATGAAGAAATGGCACAAAGCAAGGAAATTCAGGCGGTTTATATTGCAACTCCCCATCCTTTTCATTTGCCTTGTGCAGAATTGTTTTTAAAAAATAAAAAGCACGTTTTATGCGAAAAACCATTGTGCGTAAACGCTAAACTTGCAAAGCAATTAAAGGAATGTGCAAATGATAATAACGTTTTTTTAATGGAAGCAATGTGGATGCGCTTTTTGCCTGCTATCAAAGAAGCTGTTGAAATGGTTAAAAACGGCGTTATTGGTGACGTTTTAAGTTTGCAGGCAGATTTTTGCTACCGTTCTCAAAAACCCGAACTTTCCAAAGTATATAAAAACGAAATGGCAGGGGGCGGTCTTTTAGACGTTGGCGTTTATGGGCTTCATTTTGCCTCTCTGTTTTTAGGCGATAAAGTTAAAAGTATTGAGCCTTGTGCAAACGTTGAAAACGGTGTTGATTTACACACAGTAGTAAATATTAAATATGAAAACGGTTCTATTGCAACGATTTCTTCTGCTATAAATATAAACAAGCCTGCAAGTGCTTATATTTACGGAACAAAAGGATTTTTATATTTTCCTTGCTTCTATGGTGCGCAGGATTTTTACGTTGAAGTTGACGGCAAAAGAGAACATATTGTAAAAAACAGCCTTGGTGATGGCTTTGAAGAAGAAATTATTGAAGCCTGTACTTGTATTGAAAACGGCAAAACTCAAAGTGATATTTTGCCTGTTGACGAAACGAACAGAATAATTAAACAAATGGATACCATCCGTGAAATCATCGGTGTAAAATACCCATTTGATGAAGAATAGTTTTTAAGGAGAAACGTTATGAAAAAAGCGGTAATTAAAGTTGTGTGTTTAATGATGTGCTTATTGCTTGCTATCTCTTTTTCGGCTTGCGATAAAATTAATGAAATTATTGCACCTACACCCACACCCACAGAAAAGCCTTATGAACCCAAAGATGCACAGGAATTATGGCAAAAGATTGATGGTATTATGAATGACCTTGAATCCTACGAATCCAAGGAAACTGCCAATATGGTCATCTTTAACACAGGCTATAAAATGGAAGTTTCTGCAGAAGGCAAGGGCATATATTACGTTGTATCAGGCGAAGAGTTCTTTTATAATTCAACCTACACAAAGATGGTGTGCAAGGAAGCTTCTATTGATGAAGCATACGAAAATCTTGTTGCGTACAATAACGGCAAAATGTTTTTAAGAAATACTGAAGGACGATTTGAACGAAATTTCTGTTCTGAAATGACTTATGAAGAATTCCTTGTTGCACAAAGCGACCAGTTTTTGAATGAGTTGGACGTTCTTGCTTGTACCGATGCAAAATATACTAAAAACGAAGATAAATCGTGGACTATTGATTTTTCAGGATACACCAAAAAGGCGATAAATGGCTTTTTAAAGGATATGGAATTTACTGAAAAAGAACTTGGCAGCGATATAACGGATATGAAAATCCACGTTGTTGCCAATGAACTTTTTTACGTAACCAAAATGGAAATTGAACTTGTTTTTGATGAAGATTCCACTGCAAAGCCCGTTATAAAGGTTACTTCTGAATATTCAAAACATGATGCCGTTGAGCCTGACCGTTCTATTATTAACGAAGGCTCCTTTGCAAAGGTTGATGACGTAAGAATAATCAAAACCGTTAAAAATGCGGTTAAAGCATTAAAAGATGCAAGAAGCGGAAGCTTTGTTTTAGACGTTAAAGAAACTGTTGGTAATACAAATACATATACCGAAACAGATACTGTTACTTACGGCGAACAAAACGGCGGATATTATTATGATATAAACGCCAAGTTAAGTCAGGGCACCATAACAATTAAATATAAAAACGGCACACAAACCATTAAGTCAGGTTCTGAAAGTGAATCAGGTGCTATGACAGATGAAATGGCAAAGAAGTTTATTGAAAACCTTATTGACCAGGTTAGTTTTAATGAGCTTTATATTTCTGCCATAGAAAAGCAAGGAGAAAATTCCTTTAAATTCCTTGTTTCTAATTCTGATAATAGCCAATACGATGAATTTTTTAAACAAAACGGTATTAAGAAAATCGGCTGTGACCAAACAGTTATAGTTACCTTGGAAAACGGCGAAGTTAAAAAAATTGAAAGCAAAATTACAGTTAACGGTACTATGAATTATCAAGACGTTAAGATTGTACTGCAAACTGCACTTACCATTAAAAGTGTTTCACAAATAACTACGGAGCTTTAAAAATGAACAAAATAAAAAACTTCATAAAAGAAAATAACGAAGACCTTTTTAAAACAATTAAAGAGCTTGCAGTAATTCCTGCGCCGTCAAACGATGAAGGCGAAAGGGCGCAGTTTTGCAAAAACTGGCTTATAAATAAGGGGATAAAATCTGCTTATATTGATGAAGCACAAAACGTTGTCGTTCCAATGAATATTGAAAACAATAATGAAATCACCGTTATTGAAGCGCATACGGATATTGTTTTTGAAAGGAATATTCCGCTTAAGCTCGTTGATGACGGCACGTTTATTCATTGTCCGGGTATCAGTGATGACACTGTAAGCGCAGTTGTTTTAATGAAAACAATAGAATATTATTACAATAATAATTTTGATAAGCCTGTACTTTTTGTGCTTAATTCAGGTGAAGAAGGTTTAGGTAATCTTCGTGGAACAAGGCAGATTTTTAAAGATTTTGAAGGCAGAATCAAGCAGTTTGTAACTTACGATAGCACGTTAGCAAAAATCAACACAAGGTGTGTTGGCTCACACAGATATTTAGTTACCGTTAAAACTGAAGGCGGACATTCCTATACCGCCTTTGGTAACGAAAACGCCATCAATCAGCTTGCCCAAATTGTAACTGATATTTATAAAATTCAGGTGCCCCAAAAAGAAAACGCAAAAACAAGCTATAACGTTGGCACAATTCAAGGCGGAACAAGTGTAAATACTATCGCACAACAGGCACAGATGCTTTGCGAATATCGTTCTGATGATGTTGAATGTCTTGATTATATGAAAAATCAGTTTAATAATATATTTGAAAACGCCAAAAACCAAGGTGTTGATTTAACGGTAGAATTAGTTGGCGAAAGACCCTGTATGGCAAAGGATATTGATATTAAAAAGATAGACGAACTTTATGAAACCTGCAAAAGTATTATAGAAAGCGTTTGTAAGGAAGAAAAAGTTTTTTCAGCACCCGGTTCAACAGATTGCAATATACCGCTTTCGTTAGGCGTGCCTGCGGTTTGTATCGGCGTATGTAACGGCTTTAAATCACACACCTATGAAGAATACGTAGAAAAAGCAAGTATTCCCTTAGGGCTTGAAATTTCTATAAAGTTAATTGATGATATAACAAAATAGGGGGCAAAATAAAATGTGTAATATTGCAGGATATATAGGAACAAAACAGGCAACACCCATTTTAATTGATTTAATTAAAAAGCAGGAAGCCTACGCAGGCGGATACTATACAGGTATTGCGGTATTAAATAACGGTGTTTTACAAAACGCAAAGCTTACAGGCGCATTAAAGGATTTTTTAGAAAAAACTGATGGCGCAAGCTTTAAAGGTAATATGGGAATTATGCATTCCCGTTCAAATGCAGGGGGCGGGGATAATTGGGCAATGCCCTTTGTTGCAAAAAAGGATAATAAGGATTATTTAGCCTACGCCGCAACAGGCTGTACAGGTGTTTTTAAGCCAAACAGCGAAAAAAATAAACAGGTTGCTGTTGACCTGTTTAATGAAAACAGAGTTTTAACTTCCCGCCAGGAAGGCATAAATTCAACCCTTTACCCACAGCTTCCTGATGGTGCTTTTGTGCATATTTCTGACGTTATGTGCCACCTTGTTCATCATTTTAAGGATACAGGCGTTTCAGGGGATCAGGCGATGGCACAGGCCTTTTTAAAAATGCCCCTTGAAATTACAGGATTAAGCATTAACACCGATGAAGCTGATTTTATTGCCTTTGGACGCATTAACGGACCTTTGTACGTTGCATTTTCAGAGCACGGCGCATACGTTGCTTCAATGCCAAATATGTTTGAAAAGGACGCAAGTGAGCCTATCAGGATTCCTGCAAACTGTTCAGGCAAAATTTTTAAAGACCATATTGAAATAACACCCTTTGAAAAAGAGCCTGTTTTCGTAGTAAAGCAAGACCAATTTACTATGATGAAAGCTTATGAAAACGCATACAACGCTTTAAAACAAGGTGAAAAAAACTTCTGGCAGGCACACGAATCTATTATGCCTTTATTTAACGGTATGGATTGCTTTGATCCTATTTACGAAATTTTAGAGTGTATGGATAAACAAGGTATTCTTAACATAAGATTGACAGAAGTTGTTGGCGCAAGAAAGGATTTAACTGCGCCCCAGTATTTGTTTAGTATAAAATAATAAAAAAGGAAGTGAATTATTCACTTCCTTTTAATTTTTTAAATGCCTTATAAATATTATCAATAATGTCAGACGGGGTCATTGAGTATTCCGTCTTTTCTTTTTGCGCCTGCTTTCCTGCAAAGCCGTGAATAAAGGATGCAAGCAAGCAACCCTTAACGCTTGAATTAGTAAGGTTTACTGCGCCTGCGGTAATGCCCGCCAAAACGTCACCGCTTCCGCCCTTTGCCATACCCTTTGTACCAAAGTGGCAAAGGTATTTTTCGTTTCCGTCAGTAATAAAATTATAATGGCTTTTTAAAAGAATCGTTACCTTTGTTTCTTTTGCAAAATTGCTTGTTATTTTTTGTGGGTCTTTAATTAAATCGTCAATAGTAGAGTTAAAAAGACGGCTTGCTTCTTTTAAGTGGGGCGTTAAAATAACAGGGCTTTTTGCTTTTTTTAACATATCTTTTGTTAAAAAGTAAAGCCCGTCAGCATCAATTATTAAGGGACAAGTGCAGTTGCCCAATAAAAACTCTGCCGTTTTTTTGTTGTCTTCGCCTCTTCCAAAGCCACAGCCAAATAAAACAACATTTTTATCCTTAATGAATTCACCTAAATTATCGCGGTTTGCTACCATAACTTCGGGCGCTCTTGAGGAAAAATTATTTATAATGTCCTTCGGCACTGCCAAGGTAATTTTGCCAACACACATTTTTGTTAATGCTTTCGTTGCTAAAATTGCGGCGCCTTCCATACCTAAGGATCCTGCAATAACGCCGATATGCCCTAAATCACCTTTATGAACGGTATCTTTAATTTTTGGTAAAAGGGGCGCAATTTCATTGATTGTTGGTTGCATTTTTAATCTTCCTTTATTAGTTCTTCAATAACAGTGCTTATTATATCCCAGGTAAAGCCGTGCCGTATTAAAAAGGCGTTAAGTTTTTGCTTTTTTTCAAAAACATTTAATTTATCATATTTAGGCAACTGCTTTTCTGCTAAGTTTAAAGCCTTTTCTTCCTGAATTTCATCACTTTCGTTTTCTAAGGCTGAATCAATATCTTCCATAGAAATGCCTTTTGATTGTAATTTGTAAATCAAGGCTTTTTTGCCTGTTTTTTTGGAATGTTCTACAAAAGTTTTAGCAAAGGCGCGGTCATCAATATAATTAAGTTCTTTTAATCTTTTAATAACCTTTTCAACGGATTCTTCCCAAAAACCTTTTTTTATTAAAAAATCACGCAGTTGTTTTTCGCTTTTATCTGATACTGAAATATGCTTAAACGCAACCGTTAAGCAGGTTTTATAATCGTCTTCTTCCTTAATTTTATCTAAGGGCAGTAAAGTAACGTCCATATTTAAAGTAATATTATATTCAATTATAAGTTCATCTAAAACAGAGAAAGCATATTCGTCATCAACAAAGACTGATACACGTTTGTCATTATGCTTTTGCCTTGCTAATTTTGTAATTTTAGGCATAAAATCACCTCAAAAAAATTATACGGGATTTTTTAGTTATTTGCAAGGAAAAATTAAACATACATATTGACGAATTATGTTGAAAATTGGTATAATAACTGTATATTTACGCGAAAGGAAAAACAATGTTATATTTTATAGTTAATAAACTTTCAGGCAAAGGTAAGGGTGGCGAGGTTGCAAAGAAAATCGTTGACCGCTTAGAAAAAGAAAATATTGAGTTTAAGATGGTAGAAACTAAAAGACCTGAACACGCCATAGAATTAACGCAGGAGATTTCTTTAAAGGAAGATTGCACAGGTATTGTTGCAGTTGGCGGTGACGGTACTTTTTCCGAAGTTTTAAACGGCATTAAAAAGGACGTGCCGTTAGGCTTTATTTCATCAGGCTCAGGCAACGACTTTTTAAGGACTTTTGCACCTGAAAGAGATTTTGAACAACAGTTTAATTGTATTATTAAGGGAAGCACAAAGAAAATTGATTACATACAGATAAATGAAAAACGTTCCCTTAACGTTGCAGGTACAGGCTTTGACGTGGATATTCTTTTATTAGAAAGAAAACTGCGCAAATTTTTAAGCGGTTCTTTTTGCTATTATACCGCATTGATTATTACGCTTTTTACGCTAAAATTCCGTAAGTTTAACATTATAATTGATGATGAAACCAAGATCTCAGAAGATTGCCTTATTATGTCCTTAGCTAACGGCAAATACTTTGGTGGCGGTATGCCTATAAGTTTAGATTCAAGGCTTGATGATGGCATAATGGATCTTATTTTAGTTACAAAGTTGCCCTTTTATCATATTCCCGGAATTTTAATTAAATTTATGAAGGGCAAATTGCAGGAAGAAAAGCGTTACGTAAAAACTTACCGCGCAAAAAAAGTTGAATGTTCCGTTACACCTGAGGTTCAGATGCAAACTGACGGTGAAATCCACTTTATGCCTTCTTTTAAAGCAGAACTTATTGAAAACGGCTTAACTGTTTTTTACTAAAAATCTTGACAACAGAATTTGATAAATATATAATAAATACATATTTTTTATTTTTAGGAGGAAATACAAATGAAGTTCTTTAACAAAAGAACCGTTACTGCTATCGTAATATCATTTATTTGTATGATGATTCTTCCCGTTTTTGTTTTTGCAACAGGCGGTGAAGAAGCAGTAACAAACAGTTATTATTCAACATTCTGGGCACTTGTTCCGCCACTTGTTGCAATCGCACTTGCCTTAATTACAAAGGAAGTTTATTCTTCCCTTTTTGTAGGTATTGTTTTAGGCGGTCTTTTGTCGGCCAACTGGCAACCTGTAACAGCCTTTGATAACGTTTTAAACGAAGGTATTATTGCTGCTGTTTCAGGTACGGCAGGTATATTTATTTTCCTTGTTGTTTTAGGCGCAATCGTTGCTTTAATTAACAGGGCAGGCGGTTCCGCTGCATTTGGCAGATGGGCACAAAAGCACATTAAAACAAGAGTTGGCGCTACACTTGCTACGTTTGTTTTAGGCGTTTTGATTTTTATTGATGATTACTTTAACTGCCTTACAGTTGGTAGCGTTATGCTTCCTGTAACGGATAAGGCCAAAATTTCAAGGGCAAAGCTTGCATTTATTATTGATGCAACTGCCGCACCTATTTGTATGATCGCACCTGTTTCATCCTGGGCTGCCGCGGTTTCTGAATTTACCGAGGGCACAGGCTTTTCAGGTATTGACCTTTTTGTTCGCGCAATCCCTTACAACTTCTATTCACTTTTAATGCTTGTTTTCGTTGTGGCAATCGCTTTAATGAAGTTTGATTTCGGTCCAATGAAAAAGCACGAATTTAATGCCTTAAACGGTGATCTTTTCACAAGCGGACAGGATAACGTTGAAAGTACTGAAACTGAACAGGAAAATCCCAAGGGTCGTGTTATTGACTTAATTTTACCTGTTATCGTTTTAGTTGCTCTTTCAATTATCGGTCTTTTATACGTTGGCGAATTCTTTACAGGTGCAGATTTTGTTACTGCATTTGGTAATACCGATGCCACCGTTGGCTTGCCTTGGGGCGCAATTATTGCGTTAGTATTTACTATCGTTTATTTAATTGCCCGTAGGGTTGTTACCTTTAAAGAAGCTATGGAATGTATTCCTAAGGGCTTTAAAGCAATGGTGCCTGCAATTTTGATTCTTACATTTGCAACCGCTTTAAAGAATATGACAGGTCTTTTAGGTGCTGACGTGTTTGTTGAAACCTTAATGAAGTCTGCCGCCCCCGGCCTTGCAAACTTCTTACCTGCAATTATCTTTGTTGTTGCTTGTATCCTTGCTTTCTCAACAGGAACATCCTGGGGTACCTTTGGTATTTTAATTCCTATCGTAACTTCAATCTTTGACCCCGCAACACCACAGTTTATTATCGGTGTTTCTGCTTGCCTTGCAGGTGCAGTTTGCGGCGACCATTGCTCACCCATATCAGATACAACAATTATGTCATCAGCAGGAAGCCGTTCAAACCACGTAAATCACGTTTCAACACAGCTTCCTTATGCAATAACAGTTGCGTTAATATCTTTTGTGGTTTATATTATATCTGCATTTATTACAAGCGCATATATCCTTTTACCAATCGGTGTTCTTCTTACAATCGGAACGTTGTTTGTAATTAAACAGGTAACTAAAAACAAGTAAAAAAATAAAAGGCTGATTTTGCCCAACTTCTCATAAGGAAGTTGGGCAGTTTTATTCGCTTATGGCGAGTTTTATTGCTTCGCAGTGATATTTGTCTTGCAACAAGTGTTATTGCCTTCGGCAGTTTATAGCGAATAAAATATCACTACGACCAAAGGGAGTAATATCACTTTTACAAAGTAAAAATATCACTCTTTGCATAGCAAAGAATATCACTTATTATCCTTTTTTTGTTGCAAAAGTGAGTAGGGCATCACCTAAAAGGCATTCGCATATACAAATGCGATATTGGTTACAAAGAATTAGAGTATAAAAACAAAACCTCAGTGAAAAATTCACTGAGGTTTTAAAAATCCTTATAATAAGTAGTGTTTAATCAGCCTTTTTTCTTTTATCAATTATCTGTTGGATAATATGGAACAAGCTAAAATAAAATGCTAAAAATACAACGTAAATAACTAAGTATAAATTATATTCAACACCTAAAAACGCCTGAACGTCGTTATTATTCATAAAGTACATGGGGTCTTTTTCAATCTTTAATAAGAAGATTTCTATAAAAGAATAGGCAAAAACTAAAATTAAGCCAATGCATTCTTTTAAAAGGAAATCTTTTTTTATTTTAAACCCTGTAAGCCCTAAGGTCATTAAAGAAATTGAAGAAATTAAAAGAAGCGCGTGGGTGGTAATTGAATAAAGGTTTTCAAAAAGAATCACGCTATGGTTAAAGCCAACTGATGGGTAGGCAAAAAAGATAATGGCGTTAAGTAGTGCGTTCATTGATGCAAAATTATAAAACCATCTTTTTTTAACTATGGAAGATGCCATCATCACCCAACAGGATATTGCACACCAAGGGCGCGGCAGAAGTATTACAAGCAGGTTTTGTGTATCAACGTATCCGCGGGAAAGATTTATTATTCTGCGGCTTAGTTCAAACAGTAAAATAAACCCAGCCAACACTAAAATAACGTTCTGCTTTGCTTTTTCACTTTTGTTTTTAAAAATAAAAGCGATTGCAAAGATAATTAAAAAACAGGCAACCAAGGTTAAAATATGTAACGTACCCCATCTGCCGTTAATAACGGAATTTTCGGGATAAACGCTATAAAGCCAATCGTGAAAAGACATAAAAATCACCTCTTGAAAACATTATACTACTTTAAAAGACAGGTTTCAACAAAAATTTTATACGTAGTATCTGTTATATAATTGTGTGAATTCATCTTTTTGCAATTCAAACAGTTTTTTATGAAAAATAGCCACAATCTTTTTCTTCTTTTTGCCATAAAATAAAAGGTAAAATTCTTCGCCGGGCTCTGTTATTATATCAGCCATTTTGGGTTCCATTTTATCGTGCTTGCTAAAAGGATAAAAAACGTATCCGTAAGGCGTTCTGAATGTACCTAATTTATCAAAATGAAAACTGTATTCTATGTAATACCTGCCTCGGCGTCCCGCCCCGGGTTCGTAGCGTTCTCGTTGTGATTTAGATTTTAAAGGAGCTTCAACAATATAATATTTTCCGCGATGAAGATTGATAAGAGTGTAAATGGGCGACAATAAATGAAAAATAGAACATATAAAAGAAGCCAAAGTACAACAAGAAAAGAAAATGCCAAAAATGTTGAGAACTACTAAACAAATATCTTTGTTCATTAAAAAAAACAAATAGGACATTAAGCCTAAAAGGACGGTACACACCCATAACAATACCGTTTCTTTTAAAACAAGCGAGGTTTTAGGCATTATAAACTTTATAAATTTCTTTTTAGTTAAAATCTCTTTTTCAAACATTTATTTAACTCCTGTTAAATCAAAGTTGGGGGTAAAGGTGGTTTTAGCGGATGACAGGTTTTGAATAAACCCGTCCGTTAAGCCTTTTTTAATCATATAATTTTTTGCTAAAACGTATTCCTTATTTGTTAAAGTGCGGTTAAGTTCGGGATAGGGTGAATCAATATAGGGCGTATATTGGCTCATTAAAGAAAACAAAACCTCACCCTTTTTAAAGGTTTCGCTAACCCAATCAATAACGGAATACGTGTTTTCTAAATTTTCAGGCAACACAAGATGGCGGATTATAACGCCTGATTCCATTAACCCGCTATTTATTTTATATGGTCCAACCTGCCTAAACATTTCTAAAATCGCCTTTTTTGCAATTTCGGGATAATCGGGGGCGGAAGAATATTTTTGCGCAATATTTTTATCCATAAACTTAAAATCGGGCAGAAAAATATTAACTTTATTTTCTAATAATTTAAGGCTTTCTATGGCTTCATAGGCAGAAGAATTCCATACAACAGGCAGGGGCGCTTTATCTAAAACAGGCGCAAGCAGATTTACAAAATGGCTTGGTGTAACAAGGTTTATGTTGTGCGCACCTTGATTTTTTAAATCATAAAAAATTTCAATAAGCCTTTCTTGTGTTATCTCAACACCTGTGTTTTTATGGGAGATTTCGTTATTTTGGCAAAAAACACAGCCTAAGGAACACCCTGTAAAAAACACAGTTCCACTACCGTTTTTAAAGGAAATACAAGGCTCTTCCCAATGGTGCAGGGAAGCGCGTGCAATTTTTAAGTTTTCGTTGGTTTTACAAAAGCCTGTCTGAACTTGTCTGTCAATATTACAGGCTCTTGGACATAAAGTACATTTCATTTCTTTTTAAAAAAAGGCGGAAAATTTTTCCGCCTTAAATCAATATGAATTTTTTGTTCTTGGAATAGGTTCGCAAGTATAATTGATGCCTAATTTCTTTAATACCTTTTCGTCAGCAGCGCAAAGCATAACAGATGAATGTAATTCGCAACCGCGAAGTTTTGTGATAACTTCTAACGCTTTTGAAGCCTGTGGATTTACTACCGCAGAAGAAGAAAGTGCAATAAGCATTTCGTTAGAATTAAGGTGCGATGCGGCTGAATTAAAGATTTCTCTCTTTAATTTAACGATAGGCTCAATAAAGGTTTGGGCGATTAACGGAACGTCATCATCAATACCTGCAAGGGTTTTCATAGCGTTTAAAAGCGCTGCGGAAACTGAACCTAAAAGCTGGCTTGTTTTGCCTGTTATAATGGTGCCGTCCAAAAGCTCAATAGCAACGGCGTGGTTGTTAGCTTGCTTTGCTTTTTTAAGAGCGTATTCAACAGTTTTGCGATTCTTTGCGGTAACGCCTGCCTGCTTCATAATAGATTCGGTCTTTGTAACTGCGCTTTCAGAAACAAGACCCATTACCTTATCGCATTTAACCTTGTAATAACGGCGAACGATTTCTTTTCTTGCGGCATCGCAAACGGCATCGTCGTCAATAATGCAGTTGCCTGCCATATTAACGCCCATATCTGTTGGTGAATTATAGGGGCTTTCGCCTAAAATGGATTCAAGCATCGCTTTTAAAAGCGGGAATGCTTCAACGTCACGGTTATAGTTAACGGTCATATCGCCGTATGCTTCCAAATGGAAGGGGTCAATCATATTAAGATCGTTTAAATCTGCAGTTGCCGCCTCATAAGCAAGGTTTACAGGATGCTTAAGGGGTAAGTTCCAGATAGGGAAGGTTTCAAACTTTGCATAACCTGCGCGGATACCGCGTTTATGCTCGTGATAAAGCTGTGAAAGGCAGGTTGCAAGCTTTCCGCTTCCTGGACCTGGTGCAGTAACAATAACAAGAGGTTTTGTGGTTTCAATAAATTCGTTTCTGCCATAACCGTCTTCAGAAACGATTAAAGGAATATTATTAGGATAGCCAACGATAGGGTAGTGAAGATATGCTTTTACGCCAAAATTCGCAAGTTTCTTTTTAAAAATATCCGCAGAGTACTGACCTGTGTAGCAGGTAAGCACAACGCTTGAAACTGTTAAGTCAAGACTGCGGAAGGCTTCAATTAAACGGATAACGTCATTATCATAAGAAATGCCTAAATCACCGCGCATTTTATTGCGTTCAATATCCCCTGCGTTAATGGTGATAACGATTTCGGCGCAATCTTTAAGATTCATAAGCATCTTAATTTTACTGTCAGGCTCAAAACCGGGCAGTACGCGGGATGCGTGATAATCGTCAAAAAGCTTTCCGCCAAGTTCAAGATATAACTTGCCGTCAAACTTCTTAATACGGTCCTGAATGTGCTGAGATTGCATGTTCAGATATTTTTCGTTATCAAAGCCTATTTTGTTCACAATACTTTCCTACCTATCTAAATCCTTTAAATGAAGGATTACGTTATTATCTTCAAGTGTTTTTTGCAAAAGTTCAATATTTAAAGTGCTGAAATCATCGCTTAATGCCGCGGCAGTACCTGCGGCCTGACCAGTAACAGAACAACAGGGAATAACACGCATAATATCCCACATGGATTCCGTTACGCTTGTGCATCTGCCTGCCATAATAAGATTTTTAATCTTTTTTGAATATAAAGTTCTGAAAGGCACTTCATAAACGGGACCGCGCTTACGCCAATCTGAAACCATACCAATGGAATCTTCAAAATATGTATGCATCTCTTTATCGCTTAAAATGTATTCACCAACTAACTTTCTGGTCATTCTGAGTTGCGGGATAGTTGGAATTGTAACGGGCACATAATCTTCCCCTAATTCTTTACGGCATTTTATTATATCATCTAAAATTGCCTTATGGGAAAGGGCAACGTATTCAGAAACCTCCTGCCCGTCAAGTCCAAGAAAACGGCGGTTATTTAAAAGTTCAACCTGAGTATCTTCGGTTTTTTGTTCATCCGGAACGTCACAAAAGCCAAGGGGTTTTATATGATATCCCTTTTTATTGCAAAAACTGTAATACCAGGCGGCAAGAATATTGCCCTGCTTAAAGGTTTCTGTGGGGCCGCAAGCAAAGTTTAAAATATCTGCATCACCCGTTGCATCAACAACGCTTTTTGCATTTAATATAATCTTGCCGGATTTGTTGTGTGCAATAACCTGACTGATTTTTTCGTTTTCTTTTAAAACGTCAACAGCGTAAGTTCCGTAAAGAATATTTACGCCTGTTTTTAATAATTCCTGCTCCGCTAAAATTGCGAACAAATGTGGATTAAAGCAAGCTTCAAAACGGTTGTCGTTTTCGGTACGGTTTGAATTTTCTACACCCCACCAGTTTTTGCCTAAATCATTTTCTGCCCCTAACTTTATTGAAAGCTTTAAAAGTTCTTCAGCCAAGCCAAAGGAAACCTGTTTGCCAAAGCCATCGCACAAGGCAAGATATATTGTTATAAGCCCTAATGTACCAAGACCGCCAAGGGCATATTCCTTTTCTAAAAGAATTACTTTTTTGTTTAATCTTGATGCTGCAAGTGCGGCAGAAATACCTGCAAAACCGCCACCGCATACAAGAACATCACAACTATAATTGGTAGATTGTTTGATATTATTATTTTCTGACATAAATACAAAAACCCTTCAATTCAAAATACACTAACAGTATATCATTAAAGCAGTATAAAAGCAACAGTTTTTAGTTTTATAAAATATCTAATTTTACGATATAATTTGACTTTGCATATATAATGTGGTACAATTAAAATAACGTATTTTACTCAATTAAGGGAGATGAAACCGTTGGCAGACAATAAGGCAGACAATAAATACGAAAAAGATTTCGTTTACAAATTAAAACAAATAATGCCACAAGGCTTATATCTTTTTATCAAGAACAAACGTATTCCAAGATATATTTGCAAGGCAATAATTATTTTATTCAGAAACGGCCCTGTTTCGCTTTTTTGGGCAACAAAAAGCAAACTGCATAATGCGCGCCCCAGGGCAAAAATCACAATAAGCAAAAAACGCAGAAAACTTGAACAGGCACAGGTTTTTGAGTATGCACCTAAAATCAGCGTACTTGTTCCACTTTACAATACACCTATAAGATATCTTAGGGAAATGATTTTATCAGTGCAGTTGCAAACCTATCCAAACTGGGAACTTTGCCTTGCTGATGGCAGTGATGATGCACATTCCGCAGTTGGCGAAAAAGTGTTGGAACTTCAAAAACACGATAGCCGTATTAAATATAAAAAGCTTGAAAAAAACTATGGTATATCGGAAAATACCAATGCTTGTATTGAACTTTCAACAGGTGAATATATCACTTTGTTTGACCATGATGACCTTTTACATCCATCGGCACTTTTTAACGTTGTAAAAGCAATCAACGAAGAACAGGCAGATTTTATTTATACTGATGAAGCAACGTTCCTTAACACAGTACAGAATGTTATTCTTGTTCACTATAAATCAGATTTTGCACCGGATACTTTAAGATCATATAACTATATTTGCCATTTAACCACTTTCAAAAAATCTTTGTTAGACAAAACAGGTGTTTTCAGAAAAGAATGTGATGGCAGTCAGGACTATGATTTAATTTTAAGGCTTACCGAACAGGCGGAAAAAATCGTTCATATTCCCGAAGTTTTATATTTCTGGCGCAGCCATAAAAATTCTACTGCCCAGGATATAAGCACAAAACCTTATATCGTAAATGCCGCCCATAAGGCGTTAGCAGATCACCTTCAAAGAGTAAATCTTAAAGGCACGGTAGAAGATAACCGTTATACTTCTGCATATCGCATTAAGTACGATATTGTTGGCGAGCCTCTTGTTTCAATTTTAATTGCAAACAAGGATCAGAAAAGCACACTTGAAGTGTGTATAGATTCAATCTATAATCAAACTACTTATAAAAATTTTGAAGTTATAATCATTGAAAACAATTCAACCGAACAAGAAACCTTTGATTATTACGAAGAATTAAAGCAAAAATACGAAAATCTTAAAGTGGTTTATTGGGAAGATAAGTTTAATTATTCTGCCATAAACAACTTTGGTTTTAAGCATGCAAAAGGCGAATATGCACTTTTATTAAACAATGATATTGAAATTTTAACGCCTGACTGGATTCAGGAAATGCTTATGTTTGCCCAAAGGGAAGACGTTGGCGCAGTTGGCGCAATGCTTTATTATCCTGATGATACCATTCAGCATGCAGGCGTTATCGTTGGCTTAGGCGGCGTTGCGGGTCATGCTCATAAAAACCTTAAACGCGGTGAGCTGGGTTATATGGTCAGGGCAAGCATTGCACAAAACTTTTCAGCTGTTACCTTTGCCGCAGTTTTAATACCAAGCAAAGTGTTTAAAGAAGTTGATGGGCTTGATGACAAGTTCCAGGTTGCGTTTAATGACGTTGATATGTGTATGCGCATCCGTGAAAAAGGCTACCTGATAGTGTTTACCCCTTATGCTGAAATGTATCATTATGAATCAAAAAGCAGGGGATCCGAAGATACACCTGAAAAGGTTAAAAGATTTAATTCCGAAATTGTCCGCTTTAAATCACGTTGGAAAAAAGAACTTGAAAAAGGCGATCCTTACTATAATCCCCATCTTACCTTGAATTATGAAGATTTTTCATTTAAAAACGAATAAGAAAGAGGACGTTTATAAAATGAACAAACATAACTTTTTTACAGATATGAAGAAGTTTTCACCACTTCTTTATAATCTTGTATCAAAGGATTTCAAATTAAAATACCGCAGATCTTTTTTAGGCGTATTGTGGTCAATACTTAACCCACTTTTTACTATGCTTGTTATTTCAACGGTATTCGGCGCACTTTTAAAGGTGCAGGTGCCAAACTTTGCAACTTACTATATTGTTGGCTGGTCAATGTGGAACTTCTTTTCCGAAGCAACAAGTCTTTCAATGGCTTCGGTTTTAGGCGGTGCGGCATTAATCAAAAAGGTTTATATTCCTAAGTATATTTTTCCTTTGGAAAAATGCTTGTTCGCGCTTGTAAACTTTGTTTTAAGCCTTATTGCAGTAGTGCTTGTTATGTGTATCCAGGGCGTGTTTGATGGATTTATTCATTTTACGTTCCTGCTTGCACCTCTGCCCATTCTTTATTGCCTTATGTTCAGCATCGGGTTCAGCCTTGTTTTAAGTGCCTTAACCGTTTATTTTAGGGACGTTATGCATCTTTACAGCGTTGTTTTAACTGCATGGATGTATATTACACCTATCATTTATCCTATCAGTATTCTTGAAGGGCATCCCTTTGTTGAAACTGTTGTCAGATGCAATCCCATGTTTTATATGGTTGATTATTTCAGGCAGATTATGATGTACGGACAAGTACCTTCATTAACACATAATCTTATTTGCGTTGGTATTGGTATTTGTTCCCTGGCAATAGGCTGGCTTATTTTCTCAAAAGCACAAAAGAAATTTATTCTTCACATCTAAAAGGTGGATTTTATGGATATTGAAAACGCAATTGAGTTAAAAAATATTGAAATGCATTTTAATATGAGCAAGGAAAAGCTTGAAAGCTTAAAGGAATATTTCCTTCGCCTTGTTACAAGAAAACTTATGTTTGAGGATTTTGTTGCCATAAATAACGTAAGTTTTAATATTAAAAAGGGTGACGTTTTTGGGCTTGTTGGTCTTAACGGAAGCGGTAAAAGTACGATGCTTAAAATTATTTCAGGCATTCTTACACCCACAAAAGGCACGGTTAATACCGTTGGCACTATCGCACCGTTAATTGAACTTGGCGCAGGTTTTGATATGGATCTTACTGCAAGGGAAAACATATACCTTAACGGTTCTGTTTTAGGCTATTCCAAAAAGTTTATGGATGAAAAGTTTGATGAGATCGTTGAGTTTTCCGAAATGCGTGAGTTCCTTGATACTCCTATGAAAAATTATTCTTCAGGTATGGTTGCCCGTATCGGTTTTGCTATTGCAACTATGACCAAACCTGATATTTTAATTGTTGATGAAATTCTTGCAGTTGGCGATTTTCATTTTCAGGAAAAGTGCGAAAGAAGAATCAACGAAATGATAAATGATGATACTACCGTTATTATTGTTTCACACTCTATTGATCAGATTGAACGCCTTTGTAAACATTGCGCCTGGCTTGAAAAGGGAAATCTTAAAATGATAGGCGAAGCAAAAGACGTTTGTCAGGCTTATAAAAATTCATAAAGTAAAAACCCGCTTTAAAAGCGGGTTTGTTTTTTTAGAAAATAAATACAAATGAGCCGTACATACTTAATAATGCCGTCATTATAAAACCTGCAACTATGTTTTTGTGAAATTTATATCCTTTTGATTTGGCAACAAAACCAAATATAATGGACCCTATTGTCAGGGGTGTAAAAGTAAAGAATATCCACATATTTTCTGTAAATAATCCGTTTTTAGAAGAAATAAGACCCCAAAGCGATATTGCAAAAAATATGGATGCAAGTGATAAAATAAAAAGTATTACCGATATTATGCGCCACGAAATCGGGGCTTTTTTTGATGATATCTTGGATGGGTTTTTATACATGTAGGAATATAAAAACGAGTTTTCCTTTAAAGTATCTTTGTTTAAAATGTAGGAATGATTATTGATATTAAGAATCAGCCAGTTATCAAACTGCTTTATGAAATCTATGTCCTTATAGTAATTTTTAAATACCTGCATTTTTTCGTTGTTGCGATATATGTTGGTAATAAAGTATGAATCAAAAAACTGATATTCATAAACAGAAGAAACAATTCGCTGAACACCGCTTTGCCAGGATTTTTTCCAAGCGCGTTGCTGTTTTATATGAAAGATAATGTTTGCTAGTAAAATTCCCCACAAAAACAGAGTAAAATAACTGTTATCGGGCAGAAAGGCGTTTGGAATTATTACCGCAAGAAATATCAGCCAAAAAACAATAGGGCGAAAAAGATAATCGTTTCGTTCCTGCTTAAAAACGTGCATTAAATCTTTTTCAGTATGGTGAAAAACGTAAGTTTCTTCAGATGCAGGAGTATCGTGAACGGGATTATCAACGCCTAAAATATCGTCAATGGAAACGTTAAAAATCTCTTTCAGGCGAATAAGGTTATCAATGGTAGGTTGGGTTTGGTTCTTTTCCCAAAGGCTTATGGTTTGCCTGCTTACAAGCAGTTTTTTGCTTAATTCTTCTTGGGAAATATTTAAGTCTTTTCGGTATTTTTGTATTTTTTCGCCAATTGTCATATAAAAAACCTCCCTCAGTACAAAAATATTATAATATATTTAATAAAAAAAGCAAGCATATATCACTTGAATTTGTCAAGTAATGCTTGCATTATAAAAAAGAAAAACAACACAAAAGCTTGTGTTGTTTATTTTTTATTCTTCTTCGTCCTCGTCTTCTTCGTCTTCTTCGTTTTCCATTTCAGCCATAACTTCTAAGGAGTCCTCAACGGTATCAGGAAGCATATCGTCATCCTCATAATCGTCAATAGAATCGTCGTCCTTATTTTCATTTGCCATGTGCTTAATGCGGCAGGCGTAACAAAGATCTTCGCCTTCTTCAAGATAATTTTCGTTACATTCAGGGCAAAGATTATATTCATCTTCAAGTTCAAGTTCGGGCTGACCCTGAATTTTTCCCATATCTACAAGACAAACCTTGCAAAACTGTTCAGTTTCTTCATTAATATAATTAAGCATACATCTGGGACATTTAATATACATTAAAATTCACCTCAGTTAATATAGTGGATACATTATATGTGATAATATAAAAATTGGCAAGCGAAATTTTTATCACAATTATAATGTATTACTTTTTTAAAATATATGCTACTTATTTTTTCCAGGTTCTTGGCATAAATAAAATTAAAACGGGATAAATTTCAAGTCTGCCTAAAAGCATAGCAAGGGACATAATGATTTTTGAAAAATCAGAGTAAACGTTAAAGTTTGAAGGTCCACCAAAGATAGGACCAACGTTATTAAAGGTTGAAAGCGTTGCAGTAAAGTTTGTTTCAAAACTGAAGTTTTCAAAGGAAAGCAGGAAATGTAATAAAAGGAAACAAAGAATATATACGGCAAGATAAGTAAGTACGCCTGAAATGGTTTCTTCTTCCACACTTTTACCTTCAAAACGAACAGCTTTTACTGCACGGGGATGAACAACCTGGCGGATGCGGTTACCGATAATCTTAAAAAGTAAAATAATGCGGGAAAGCTTAAATCCACCTGCGGTTGAGCCCGCGCAACCACCTGAAATCATCAGAAGGAGCAAAATATACTTTGAAAAAACGGGCCATGCATTAGTATCGGTAACTGCAAAACCTGTGGTGCTGATATAAGAAGCAACCTGAAAAGCACTATGCCTTAAACATTCGCCAAAGTTATCGTAAGTGCTTTTGATATTAAACGCAATTAAAAGCGTTGCAGTAACAACGATGCCAAAGTACACCCAGAATTCTTCGCTTTTAAAACCTTGTAAAAAGCGTTTTATCAAAATAAAGAAGAACAGGTTAAAGTTAATACCGAATATAAACATAAAAACAGTAATAACCCATTGCAAGTAGGGGGAATAGGAAGCTATACTATCGGCATAAACGCCAAAACCGCCCGTACCTGCAGTACCCAAAGCGTGTACTGCGCTTTCAAACAAGGGCATACCGCCACAAAGTAAAAGTATAAATTCAAGTATAGTCAGAACAACGTAAATAACGTATAAAAGCCTTGCGGTTTGCCTTGCCTTTGGCACAAGTTTGCCAACAACGGGACCGGGCATTTCTGCGCGAAGCATGTGAATACTTCTGCCTGAAACCGATGGAAGAAGTGCAACCAACAAAACAAGTACGCCCATACCGCCAATCCAATGGGTAAGGGAACGCCAGAATAAATTACCGTGGGATAAAACCTGGGGATCATCTAAAATTGTTGCACCTGTTGTTGAAAAACCGCTTGCAGTTTCAAACAAGGCGTCAATATAACTTGGAATTTCCTTGCTTAAAAAGAAAGGCAAAGCGCCAATTAAAGATAAAATTATCCAGGAAAGCGCAACGGTAACAAGCCCTTCTTTTGCAAAGAAAACTACGTCTTTTGGTTTAAAGAAACGGGATGTAAAATATAGGGCGCATGAAAAAAGTGCGGTTAATAAAAGCCAGATTGCCGAGGCTTCGTTATACAAAAACGAAACTACCGCAGAAAACAACAAGCAAATAGCGCCCACACCTACCATCTGACCGATGGTATGAATAATCATTTTATAATTCATAATAAGTTCCTTTATTTAAGTATATCCGAAAGTTCTTGAATTTTTCTGTCGGCTGCGATGATAATAACCTTATCGCCTGCCAAAATAACGTCAGCACCTGTTGGGATAATAGGTTTCTTTTCACGGATAATACCTGCAATAAGAATGTTTGGCTTCAATGCCATATCCTTTAAGGGAACGTTAAGGCAGTCAAATTCATTGGTAACCTTGAATTCAATGGCTTCAACGTGATCGTCAAAAAGGCGGTAGAGAGTTTCAATATTGCTGCCTAATGAGTTTCTTAACGCACGGGCGTAACGAACAAGTACGTCAGAAACAATCTTTTTAGGGGAAATTATAGTGTCAAGCCCTAAGTTGTCGGCAAGATCTGCCAATTCATCGCGGTTGATTTTAGCGATAACCTTTGGCACAGAAAAGTTTTTAGCAAGTACGGAAATAAGAATATTTTGTTCGTCAACGCCTGTTAAAGTAACGAAAGCACCTGTATCCTTAATGCCTTCTTCTAATAAAAGCTCTTGCTGTGTGCCATCACCGATAACTACGTTAGCCTTTGGCAAGCCATCGCAAAAACGCCTGCAAATTTCAGCATCTTTATCAATAACCTTAACGGTGCTTCCTGAAGCAATAAGCATTTTTGCTAAATAGTATGAAATACGGCCGCCGCCTAAAATCATAATATCTTTAGCTTGCTTCTGATAAACGTTAAGCTCCTTAAAAAGCTTAAGAATTTCAGTTGCCGTGGCGGTAATACCAAGCTTGTCGCCACCTTTTAAAACAAAACTACCGTTAGGGATAAAAACTTCGCCATCGCGCCAAACAGCGCAAACAAGAACTTTTGCATCATATTTTTCGCGCATCTGGAAAAGGCTTACACCGTCTAAAACCGAATCGGGTTTAAGGGTAACTTCAATCATTTCAAAGTTGCGCCTTGAAAAATGTTCAATCTTTTCAGCAGAAGGAAATTTTAAAATGTTATAAAGTTCCTGTGCTGCAAGAAATTCAGGATTTATTGCCATTGAAAGATCAAGCTGTTGCCTTAAAAATACAAGGGACTGCTGATTATATTCGGGGTTACGTATTCTTGCAATGGTGTGTTTTGCACCCATTTTTTTTGCTAAAAAACAGGAAAGCATATTGGTTTCATCCGTACCTGCAACTGCAACAAAAAGTTCGGCATCGTCAACGCGTGCTTCTTTAAGAGTGTCACAGTCAGTACAGTTGCCGTTAACACCAATAATATCATAAATGTTGGTTATTTCGTCAAGCGCCTGCTTAGAAACGTCAATAGCAGTAACGTCATGGCCTTCGTTTACAAGGCTTTCAATAATGCTTGCACCAATTTTGCCGCAACCTGAAATTATAATATTCATAGTTTAATTCCTTTTTTATGTTTTTTGTTAGTATACTACTAATTGTGTATTTTAGCAATATCTTTAACGGTTAAACGTTGTTCGTTAACCGAAAATTTTATTTCATATCCGCCAAAGGCCAGACCGTAAATGCGGTCAGGATCATTCTGATACGTTGGGCGGGGATCGTTTTTCAGAATATTTATAACCGCCTGTTGTTTTTCTTTGGGAATAATATCAAGTAAAGTCTGGTCAAACTCAACGGTTAAAGCATAATCTTTAAACTGATCAGCAAAGCCTGAAACTGCATCGGGATGGCAATCAGTATAAGTTATATAAGGTTTAATATCAAAAATGGGTGTGCCTGAAAGTATATCTGCCCCTGAAACGATTAACGCCCAGCCTTTATTGTTTTTTTCTTTTTTTATTAACTTTACCGAAGAAAGACCAAGGGGGTTAGGTCTGAACGGTGAACGTGTAGCAAAAACCCCTGTTTTTTTGTTGCCACCTAATCTTGGCGGGCGTACGCAAGGTGACCAGGGCTTGTTTTCATTTTCAGAAAAATGCCAGATAAGCCAGAGATGTGAAAAGGTTTCAATATCCCTTAAAGCATCTTCTGCGGGAAAATCCTTATCAAAAAGAATGGTTGAAAGGATTTCGTCATTCAATCCGCTTTGGCGGGGGATACCGAATTTATGGCTGTAATCGTTATAAATATATGCAATGGGTTTTATTAAAAGCGTATTCATTAAAGCGTTGCTCCAACTTTCTTTCTGAATTCTGTAGGAGTTAAACCGTTTTTCTTTTTAAAACTTGATGAAAAACTTAATGAAGAAGCAAAACCTACCTTTAATGCAATTTCTTCAACGGAAGTTTTGGTTGAAAGTAATAACTGTTCGCTGATTGCAATGCGGTAGTTGATAACGTATTTGTGCAAGGTTATGCCATTTGCCGAAAGAAAAAGTTTGTTTAAGTAATAAGGATGATATCCAACAAGCTTTGCTAAATGTGTGTTATCAATGTCAGAAGCGTAGTTTTTGTGAATATGTTCCATTATTGTTTCAAGAGCATTGTCTGAACGGGCATCGTTGGGCATTGATACTGCACGAACGATTAACACAAGTAATTCCTTAAAAAGTGCTGAAACTCTTTCCTTATAATAAGGCTGACTGGAAGCAATTTCAGAAAGAATTTTATCAATGGTATTGTTAATGGCGGAATTCCCATGGCAAGCGATGGGCTTGTTTAATGGGGGGCAATCTTCAAAGAATATTTGATTTTCTTTTATTTTTGCATAATCTTTATCGGAACTTTTAAGCACGTCTAAGGGCGTCTGAATGTGAGAAAATTCACTTGTGTAATCAAAATTTATTGAAACAAGTTTTGTTTCCTTAGGCGTAGCAACGTAGTATTCGCAACCCTTCTGCCATAAAAATATGGTGCCGGGGGAAAAAGAATATTCTTTATCATCAATAACCATAATGCCTTCGCCTGCCTGAACGTAAAACAGGCGGTTATCCTTTGCAACCGTTGGCTGATTATTTTTAAACCGAATGGGATATGCAAAACGTATAAAAGGAGAACATTCAATAAACTTCATTATCCACCTCAACAAAGGTATTTTACTATATTATAAAACATAAAAAGAATAAATGCAAATATTTGTTTTTATATGTTGCTTAAAAAATTTGACTTTTAGATTGTAAAATTATATAATATAAAAAACATCGTAAGAGGTAGATTGTTGAAGTGAAAATTTTTGATATGCATATTCACATTAACAGTGAAAAAATTGACCAGAATTATTTAATAGAACAAATGGAACAATCTGGCGTTTACGGTGGCGGTCTTATTTCCTGTCCGCCCGAAGAAGCCACTGCCGCTATTTTAAAAATGCCTTACAAAAAAAGGCTTGAAACCGTTTTAAAATGGAAAAAAGGGCAGGAAAACAGAATTTATACAGGGCTTTGGGTACACCCTGAAGAAAAGGACGTTTGCTTAAAGGTTAAAGATGCAGCCAAAGAGGGCATTGATTTCTTTAAGATAATTTGCGATACTATGCCTGCTTATGAAAAGCCTTGTATGGAACTGATAGGTGCCATAGAAGAAACGGGGAAACCTCTGATGTTTCATTCAGGAATCCTTTATAGCGGAAAAGATACTTCACGTTTTAACCGCCCTGCAAACTGGGAAAGTTTGCTTGAATTTGAAAATTTAAAATTTTCACTTGCTCACGGCTCTTGGCCATGGATAGATGAATGTTTAGCAGTTTACGGCAAGTTCCTGCACTATTATAACAGTGCAAAGGGCAGTGAAATGTATATTGATACCACCCCGGGCACCCCTAAAATATACAGGCAGGAATTTTTATACAAGCTTTTTAATATTGGCTACGATATTGAAAATAACATTATGTTCGGTACTGATTCCATAGCAACTGATTATAATCCGCCTTGGGTTAAAGGCTGGCTCCAAAAAGATAAAGAAATTATGGATGAACTGAACGTAAGCCAAGATATCCGCCAAAAGTATTATTATGATAACTATATGCGTTTTTTAAAGTGCGAGGATATTGATCATCGCCTTCCCCAAATCAATAAATAAATAGGAGAAACTTATGGACTTCTTTATTAACGAAATACTTGAAAACAATGAGATCAAAAAAATTCTTAAAGATTATAACCGCAAAGAAGAAGCAAAAGAAATTGCACAAAAGGTTATAAACGGCGAAAAAGTAAAAGTAGAAAATGGGATTTTTCCTATCTGCGTGCTTGCTTATCTTGCGCCTTACGCCTTAGAACAAAATGAAAAACGCGGTATTTCAAAGGAAATCACCGTAAAAACCTTAAAGGATATAAACGTTTGGATTGATAACTATTTTATTAAAAATAATGAGCTTGGCTTAGGCGAATTTTCTTGGCTTATTTACCACTACACAGGAGATTTGTTCCATTTGGGAAGGTTGCAGTTCAGGCTTGAAAAAAGCTTAGACGGTATTCCTGAATGTGAATACGCCATTGAAACACATATTCCCCAAGGGGAAGCTTTAACAGAGGAAAAATGCCTTGCGTCTTTTTCAGAAGCAAAAGAATTTTTTGCAAAATATTTTCCCCAAATTGAAGTAAAATATTTTATGTGCGATTCCTGGCTTTTAAACCCCAACCTTGCAAAGATATTAAAAAGCGAATCAAATGTTGTTAAGTTTATGAAACTTTGGACGCCCGTTCCATTTGTTTCTGATAACAGTTCGCAAGCTATCCAAAGGGTATTTGGTTTTAATTTTAAAAGGGAAAATCTTAAAGATGCCCCTGAAAATACTTCGTTGCAAAAAACTTTAAAAGAGTTTTTGTTAAACGGCGGAACAATGGATCTTACCTTAGGATACCGCAAAATTTAAAAAATAAAAGCGAGATGAAATTTCATCTCGCTTATTTTCTTTTATTTTGTTATGCAAGTTTAATAGGGCAGGTAATAATCTCAACAGGAATTTCGGGGGTTGAACCAAAGCCCATATTTTCTATTGTGATCATTTCAGGACCTCGCTCGTTACCAACGTGGGTAAGCCAATGGTATCCGCCTGCGTATCCTGCATAGATAGCTACGTGGCGGGCATTAGAACTATCGCTTGTTCCGTAAACTTTAAATACTACTATAGAACCAACAGGGATGGTTTCACTTGGGGTAAAGGAAACAACACCGCTTGAATATCTTTTGGCGGTAAAGCTGATCTTTCTTGAATAACCCTTTTTAACCCAATCGTTTGCCGCAAGGCGCCATGATTGTGCTGAACAAGGATACTGGGCACGTGTAAGATGTGAAGTATCAATACCTGCAACGTTAGGCAGATAGTTAAAGTAAACGTAAGTTAAATATGATGCGCAAACAAGACCACCGCGCTTTTTAAAGCCTGCAATATCAGGCTTACCCTGTGCGTTTGTTTCATAGCCTGTGCTTGCACCGTAATCGTAGCCAAGACCTGAAAGATAGCCTAAACCTTGTTTGTATTTACCTAAAATAAATACCCACATATTGCCGTCAGCCCTGTGCTTTTTAAGATTATAGCCTGTGTATTCAAGGGCATCAAGGAAAACGTTATCGTTAATTTCAGCGCTGTTGTTGGGCTTAAAATCAGGTAAGGGTTCTCTTGTAGGTGCAGGTGTTGGGGTAGCAACGGGATTCTTTGATAAATAATCACCTGCCATAAAGCCAAAACGGTTATCTGCAAAACTGATATAATGCCAGCCGTCAACTACCTTATAGGATTTAACAGTGGAATTTACAGGCAATGAAGTTATTTTTTTGCTGTTTGTTGACGCGCCTTCACGGACGTTTACCACAGAGCCTGAAACGTACATAGTTGTAAATTTGGTTAAATCAACAGGCCCAACTGTTGCCGTAGGAACGGGCGTAGCAGTTGGCAAAAGCGTAGGTGTTGGGGTGATTTCTTCCGTTGGGGCAACCGTTGGTGTTATATTGGGGGTGCTTGTTGGTGCTTGGGTTGTTGCCTCAGGTGTTATAACAGGCTCAACCTTATCCCCTGAACACGCAACAAAAGTAAACAGCGTAAGAATTATTAAAAATATACTGAGTATTTTTTTCATTATTTTCTCCTTGGGATTTTCTTGCTAAAAAAGTATAACAAAAAACAAAATTTATGTCAAGTAATAGCGAACGATAGGGGATTATTTACCAGTCAAAAAGGGCAATTATTTGATATTGACAAAGAATGCTTTAAACAATTATAATAAATAAAATAAGTATATAGATATATAAGGAGTATTTTATGGGTTATTCCGTTACCAAAAGAGAATTTAAAGAGGCTAAATGGATATTCGGAAGTGATGCGTTTTTGCAAACTTGCGAAAAGATTGAAAATATTGAAGGCGCTAAGTGGATATGGCCAAGGGAATATTCAAGGGCATATATGGTTAAAACCTTTAATGCAGAAAAACAGGGTACGTATAAAGCAAAATTTATATGCGATAACGTGTTTGACCTGTTCATTAACGGAAAGCCTGTTTCACTAAATAAAACCCATTTTTCAGGAGACGTTTCTGCATTTATCAATGAGGGTGAAAACAGAATAAATATCAGGGCGTTTCAGACAAATGACGATAGATTTTTTACTTCCGCATTAACAGGCGTTATTGAAGGGGAAAACATCCGCATCGTTACTGATGAAAGCTGGCTTAATTATTGCCCCGTAACATTTTGGGAAAATGATGAGCCTGAAAACTGGCAGACGTATCCTGCATACTGTATGCCTGTAATTTATTGTGATTTGCACCCGCGTTTACATAAGCGTTCACTTTATTTAAGAAAACAGTTTAATATTGAAAAGCCCGTTGAAAAGGCAATTTTTACAAAATCTGCCCGCGGCGAAAGTGAAACGTACTTAAACGGCCAAAGAACTGACGAGGAAGTTTTTTCACAGGGTGTTGCTGATGATTTTAAGGAATATCAGGAGTATGACGTTACTGATTTAATTAAACAAGGCAAAAATGCAATTGGTGCTATTACAGGTAACACCTGGCTTAACAGCTATTCACACACTGAAGTGTTTATGAATAAGAATATGCTTCTTGCAGAACTTGAAGTAACTTATACTGACGGCACAAAAGAGTTAATCGTAACGGATAAAAGCTGGAAGTGTGCTTTTTCACCGTTAACCGATAACGATTTGCAGTTTGGGTTAAGATATGATGCCCGCCTTGAAATTGATTCCTGGAACAAAGCGGATTTTGATGATAGCCTTTGGGCAGATGTTGAAGAAGCTGAAAGCAGTATTGAATTACGTCCCTTTGTTTTAAGAAGTTATCCGCCTATTTACATTATGCGAAAAGTTGCTCCCCTTAAAACGATGACAAGGGATACACGTATTATTTACGATTTTGGTGATAACTGTTGCGGAAGATTTTATCTTAAACTTAATAATACTTTTGAAGGTCAGGAAATTAAAGTAAGCTTCTGTGAACGCCTTGACGAGTATGGCGAATTTATCGTTGCGGCATATTCGCCCGTTCGTTTTAACCGCGATGCAGTGTTTGACGGTAAGGCCTTAGGTTGTATGCGTAACTTTGATTTTTACACCTGTAAAGGCGCAAAGGAAGAAGAGTTTGAACCCCACTTTACTTTTACAGGATTCAGATATTTATGTATTGAAGGCGTAAGGGATAAATCACAGGTTTCCGAAATTCTTATGACGGTGATGCACAACTCCGTAAAGAAAACGGGAACAATAAAAAGTGAGCATCCTTTAATCAACCATTTGTACAGATGCGCAAATAACACCTGGCACGGCAATATTATGAACGGACCTATGGATTGCCCAACAAGAGAAAAGAATTTCTGGACAGGGGACGCACAGCTTTTCTGCACAACCGCTTGCTATCTTTCTGATGCTGATGAGTTTTTTGCGCGCTGGACCCATGCGGGCAGAAAAATGTGCCCACAGGTTTATGGTTGGGGCGATGAAAAATATATTATTCCTTGGACACTTTATCAGTTTTATCGCGATAAAGGTGTGTTGGAAGAATGTTACGAAGGCATATTGCAGTTTGCACGTGAAAGAATTGAAACGGCATTCAGGGGCTTACCTAAGGATATGGGTGATGCAGGCTTCAGCGATTGGCTTTCACCAACGGGAATTGAAATGAATAAGTATTTCTTTGCCTGCTGTTTCTACTGCTATATGTTAAAAATCGTTGCCAATATTGCTGAGGTTTTAGGGGATTATAAAACAAGCGATGAATTTGCTTCGCTTTTTGAAGTTTCTGTTGATGCTTTTAATAAAAAGTTCTTTATCCCCGAAATAAACGATTATTTGCCTGAATCACAGGCGGGAATAGTTTTACCCCTTGCCTTTGGGCTTGTACCTGTTCACAGGGAAAAGCTGATGGCAGAAAAATTAAACGAAAAGGTATTAAAAGATGGTCAACTTACCACGGGCTTTGTTGGCACAAGGTATATTTTAGGCGTTTTATGCGATTACGGATATAAAGATGCGGTGACAATGCTTTTGTTAAGAGAGCAGTTCCCATCCTGGTACGATATGACAAAGGGACTTACCACTATGCCTGAAACCTGGTACGGCATAAAAGATACTCAGTTTGAAAACAGTTCAAGTATGAACCACTTTACCTTTGGTTCAATCGTTGGCTGGTGCTTTGAATATTTAGGGGGTATCCGTTACCGCGAATCAACACCTGGTTTTTCACACGTTGTTTTAAGGCCTACCTTTATTAAAGAATTAGGCTCATTTAAAGCAGAATTAAAAACCGTTTACGGCTTAATAAAAGTTGAATGGCATATTGAAGGCAACACCGTAGTTTATACATTCAGCGCAGAAAGAAACGTTACGTTGATTTTACCTGATGGCACAGTAAAAGCATTCCCCAAGGGAACGCACAGTATTACAACAACAGTTTAATAAAAAATCCGATAAGCAAATTGCTTATCGGATTTTCTGTTTTATCTTATATTTAAGCTTGTTGAAGTTTTGCACCGCAGTTAGGGCAAACTAATTCATCTTCATCAAATTCGCCTGAAAATGAAATGGTTTCATTACAACCGGGGCAAACATATTCTTCATATTCAAACTCGTCATCACAACAACAGTCGCAGTCGCAGTCACAATCACAATCGCAATCGCAGTCGCAATCACAATCGCAGTCGCAGTCGCAGTCGCAGTCGCAATCGCAGCCACAACCACAGCCACAGCCACAACCACAGTCGTCGTCATCATCGTAAAGATACTCTTCAACCTCTAATAAATCGGTATCAAGTTCTTCAACGTATTCGCCAAGCTGAACGATTTCTTCATCAAGATCGTCCATTTCGTCAGCGATTTCGTCAAGCACGTCAATAATAGCAAGTAAAAGTTTGCCTTCTTTTGTGCCTTCGTCAATCTGAAGACCTTCTGCAAGGCCTTTAAGATAATTAACTTTATTTTCTACTGACATTTTAATAAACCTCCCGAAAATTAAACGCGATCCATATATTCGCCTGTACGGGTATCAATTCTGATGCGGTCGCCAACGTTTACAAATAAAGGAACGTTTACTTTGTAGCCTGTTTCAATAGTAGCCTGCTTTGTTACGTTTGTTGCAGTATCGCCCTTAACACCGGGTTCAGCATCAATAATTTCAAACTCAACAAAGTTAGGTGCATCAACTGAGAATGCTGCGCCTTTATAGAACTTAATTGTAACTTCTAAATTGTCTTTAAGATAAGGAAGTGCTGAATCAACTGCTTCTTTATCAAGGGCAATCTGTTCATAAGTTTCGCTATCCATAAAGTAATAAAGACCTTCATCGTTGTAAAGATACTGCATTTCCTTACGTTCAATGTGTGCCAAAGGATACTTTTCGTTGGGGTTGAAGGTACGTTCAAGCACCTGACCTGTCATAACGTTTTTAATCTTTGTGCGCACGAAAGCAGCGCCCTTACCTGGCTTAACGTGTAAGAATTCAACAATAACGTAAACGTTGCCGTCAATTTCTACTGTAATACCCTTTCTGAATTCACCTGCTGTAATCATTTTTGAGTTTCCTCCTAATTATTATTATAAATTTATTAGCTTTTTATCCGAAACAGTTAAATTTTCATAACCATCGCGGGTAATAACGTACATATTTTCAATACGGACACCAAATTTATTTTCAATATAAATGCCCGGTTCTATGGTAACAACGTCACCGACTTTTAAAATATCATCACTCTTTTTTGAAAGGCGTGGAGATTCGTGAATTTCAATACCAACGCCGTGGCCTAATGAATGAGTAAAATATTCACCGTAGCCTGCGTCTTCAATAACCTTGCGCGCAGCGGCATCAGCATCTTTACAAGAAACACCCGGCTTTAAAGCCTCTCTACCTTTTTCGTGGGCAAGAAGAACGATATTATAAACGTCTTCCATTTCCTTTGAAATTTCACCAACTGCAACGGTTCTTGTCATATCAGAATCGTAATTATTAAGCCTTGCGCCAAAATCAATGGTAACAAAATCGCCTGATTTAACTATATTATCGCTTGGAACTGCGTGGGGCTTTGCACCGTTTGCACCACTTGCTACGATAGTATCAAAGGCTAAACCGTCAGCACCCAAAGAAAGCATAATATATTCTAACTTTGCTCTTATTTCTTTTTCCGTAACTCCCGGTTTTATAAAGGGCAGAATTTCAGAAAATGCTTTATCGGTTATTTTTTGCGCTTCTTTGATTTTTTCAATTTCTTCTTCAGTTTTTGAACATCTGAAAGCGGTAAAAATGCCTTCTGTTTTATTTAAAGCAAAGCCTGCTTCTGATAGAGCAAGATAATCGCTTGTTAAAAGATGTTCTTCCTGAATACCAACGTTTTTGATATTTTGTTCATTTAGAATATCAATTACACCTGCAATATAGCCCGAATCAACAATTCTTTGGGGAACACGTGATTTTTTTGCGGCAACGGTGTAACGGCTGTCGGTAACTAAAACAGGATTTTCTGAATAGACTAAAAGGCAATCTTCAGAATAAAAATCCGTAAGATAAAAAATATCCGCAGGGTTTGAAATAACGTAACCCGAAATTTCAGGAAACTTTTCTTTTAATGCCTTAAACAAACTATTCCACATCCTTTTTACTAATTGTAGCATATTTTTGATTTTTTGTATATATAAAATTATATAAACTTATATTTATTTAAACAAAAATTTCCAAACAAGCTTTTCGCGTGTGCGGTTAAACACCTTTGTTGCCCACCATTCGCGGTCTTCCAACGGTTCTAACAGAACGCTTTTTGCTTTTATTTTGTTTGCTAAAACAATATCCGTAAAAAGCTGATCGCCTACAATTAACGTGTTTTCAGCTTTTATGGATAAAGCTTTTAGTATTTTTTTAGTTTCACAGGAAAAAGGTTTTTTAGCGTTTTTATAAACGGGAATATTTAACTTTTTACCAATAGAATCAGCGTTTAAGCCTTTGGAATTAGTTAAAAGCGCAACTGTAATGTTTTCCTTTTTTGTTTCTTCTACCCATGAAGCAATTTCAGGGGCAATGTAATCGGTGCGCCAAGGGGCAGTAGTGTTATCCATATCTAAAAGGATAAGGGAAATATTATGCTCTTTTAACTTTTCCTTTGGTATATCATAAACCCGCTTATATCTTAACGTAGGCAAAAGTCCCATTACTTTTCACCTAAGGAATTAAGACGTGCAGTAACCTTTTCAAGCATTTCGGTATATTTTTGAACCTTTGCTTTTTCTTCGTCAACAAGCTTTTGGGGTGCTTTTGAAATAAAGCCTTCGTTTTTAAGCTTGCCTTCAGCACGCTTGATTTCGCTTTCAATGGTTGCTTTTTCTTTATTTAGACGCTCAATTTCTTTTCCAGTATCAACAAGCTCACCCATAGGAATATAAACCTGCGCACCGCCTAAAACGATGGAAGCAAAATTGTCTTCATCTTCAGGTTTTGCATCAATAAAGGTAACCTTGTTTGATGAAGCAAGCTTTTCAATATAAGCGCTTGTTTCTTTAATATTTTTGTCTGTTAAAACAAGAATTTCAGTTTTAACGTTTTGTGGAACGTTCATTTCTGTGCGAAGGTTTCTTACGCCTTTAATAATATCAACAACAACATCAAAATTAGTTGTGTCAAAATTAAATTCTTGTTCTGCCTTTGGCCAGGAAGAAATCATAATGCTTTCTTCGTTATTAGGCAAGCTTGTCCAGATTTCTTCAGTAATAAAGGGCATTAAAGGATGTAAAAGCTTTAATGTGTTTGAAAGCACGTAGTTAAGCACGCAGCAAGCGTTAGTTTTAGCGGTTTCATCATCAGAATAAAGGCGGGGCTTTGTAAGCTCAATATACCAGTCGCAGTATTCGGACCAGATGAAATCATAAAGGCTTTGCGCCGCAATACCTAATTCGTAAGAATCAAAGCTCTTTGTAACGCTTTCAACCAACGTATTATATTTCTTTAATATCCACTTATCGCTTTCGTCAAGAGCAATAGTTTTAATATCAGGTAATTTTCTATCGGCAATATTCATTTTTACAAAGCGTGAAGCGTTCCATATCTTATTTGCAAAGTTACGGTAGGCTTCAACCTTTTCCCAATAAAAACGCATATCGTTTCCGGGTGAGTTGCCTGAAGCAAGTGAAAATCTTAACGCATCAGCGCCGTATTTATCAATAACTTCCAACGGGTCAATACCGTTACCAAGACTCTTGGACATTTTTCTGCCCTGTGAATCCCTTACGATACCGTGAATTAAAACAGTTTTAAAGGGAACTTCGCCCATCTGTTCAATTCCTGAGAACATCATTCTTGCTACCCAGAAGAAGATAATATCATAGCCTGTAATTAAAGCGTTTGTGGGATAGTAGTAATCAAGCTCTTTTGTCTTTTCAGGCCAGCCTAACGTTGAGAAAGGCCAAAGGGCAGAGGAGAACCAGGTATCTAAAACATCCTCATCCTGAACTAAAACTGTGTGACCGCATTTTGCACATTTTTCGGGCATAACCCTTGCAACGTGAGTTTCACCGCACTTTTCGCAGTAGTATGCGGGAATTCTGTGACCCCACCAAAGCTGACGGGAAACACACCAATCGCGGATGTTTTCAAGCCAGTTGTAATAAATCTTAGAAAATCTGTCAGGAACAAAGTTGGTTTCACCGTTTTTAACTGCTTCCAAAGCAGGCTTTGCAAGGCTTTCCATCTTAACGAACCACTGCTTTGAAATAATAGGTTCAACTGCGTGGTGGCAACGGTAACAAGTGCCAACGTTATGTGAATAATCTTCAGTTTTAATTAAAGCACCGCATTCGGTTAACTTTTTAACAACTTCTTCGCGAGCCTGTTCACGTGTTAAGCCTGCAAAAATTCCGCCGTCTTCATTGATAGTTCCGTCATCGTTCATAACGCGGATAACGGGAAGATTGTGGCGCAAAGAAACCTCAAAGTCGTTGGGGTCGTGGGCAGGGGTAATCTTAACTGCACCTGAACCAAAATCCATTTCAACGTACTTGTCAGCAACGATAGGAATTTCCCTGTTCATTAAAGGAAGAACAACTGTTTTGCCAACTAAATGAGTGTATCTTTCATCATCAGGGTGAACTGCAACCGCAGTATCGCCCATATATGTTTCAGGTCGGGTAGTTGCAACTGTTATGGAATCCTTACCGTCAGGGGTAAAGTAACGCATATGCCAAAGATGTGAAGCCTGTTCTTCATATTCAACTTCTGCATCAGAAAGTGCTGTTTTACAAACAGGGCACCAGTTAATAATACGTGAGCCGTGGTAAATAAGACCTTTTTCGTAAAGCTTAACAAAAACTTCGGTAACGGCTTTTGAACAGCCTTCGTCCATAGTAAAGCGTTCTCTTTCCCAATCGCAAGAAGAACCAAGCTTCTTTAACTGTTCAACGATTCTTCCGCCGTACTGCTTTTTCCAGTCCCAAGCGCGCTCCAAGAACTTTTCTCTGCCTAAATCTTCTTTTTTAAGACCTTCCTTTGCCATAGCATCAACGATTTTAACTTCCGTTGCGATACTTGCGTGGTCTGTGCCGGGAAGCCAAAGGGCAGAATATCCCTGCATACGCTTAAAGCGGATAATGGCATCCTGCATCATATTATCAAGCGCGTGGCCCATATGTAATTGACCTGTAATGTTTGGCGGAGGCATAACTATACAGAAAGGCTTTTTGTTTTCATCTACTTCTGCGTGGAAATAGCCCTTTTCCATCCAATGCTTATAAAGCCTGTCCTCAACCTGTTTAGGATCATACTGTTTTGCGATTTCTTTCATAAAATCTCTCCTTAAAAAAATAAACGCCCCTTAAAAAAAGGACGTTAAATTTAAACGCGGTACCACCTTAATTCCGAAATAATTTTCGGCAACTTTTTGGGATATAACGGTCACCTTACCGTTTAAGCTACTTAGTTTCACCTAAAATGCTCAGAAGCTACCTTCAAAACAGATGCTTTATACCCTTACAGCCAACGGGGTATTTCTCTTTAAAAGCAGAGCTGTTTTTACTCCTCTTCGTCCCAGCAACAATATTAAGATAAAACTATTATACTATAATATAATTATTTTTGCAACTGAATTATTTTGCGTTTTTAATTTTAGTTTCCGCCTGTTCGCCTTTACCAAAGACGGTAATTAAGCCGTATTGCACCATTGCTATAAAGCTTAAAACAACGGATAAGTATAACAGGATATATACGCCCGTTTTAAAGGGGGCAAGAAAGTCGTTTATAAAAAACAACGTGCAAAGAGAAAAGCTTGTCATAAACGAAGCAATTTTTCCGAATTTATTGGAATAAACCATATCGTTACGCTTTTTAGAAATAATAGCACCGCCAATAAGCATTGTTAATTCCTTTATGCCTAAAAGCACAACAACAAAAAAGTGAATAAATCCGTTTAGCGTAAAGCAGATAAGCGCAGAAAGCTGTAAAACCTTATCGGCAACAGGGTCAAGAATTTTACCTAAAACGGAAATGCAGTTAAATTTTCTTGCGATAAATCCGTCAATTATATCTAAAAGGGAAGCAACTGCAAAAATAACAAAGGCAAAAATTGGCGAAAGATTAAAAAATGCCCATACAAAAACAGGGCATAAAGCCAAACGTATAAAGGATAAAATGTTAGGTACGTGTTTCATAAATATGACTTCCTTTTTTAAAACATTTGCTTTTTAATGCGTTCCAGCGCACCTTTTTCCAGCCGTGAAACCTGCGCCTGCGAAATACCGATAGAATTTGCTATTTCCATCTGAGTTTTTCCCAAAAAATAGCGCATTTTTATTATATTATATTCCCTTTTATCTAACTTTGTCAATGCTTCCTTTAAAGCAATTCTTTCAGTCCATTTTTTATCACTTTGACTGCTGTCACTTATCTGATCAACCACAAAAACCTGATCGCTTCCGTCCTTAAAAACAGGCTCAAAAATAGAAACAGGCTCAGTAACGGCTTCAAGTGCAGTTTCCATATCAAACAGGGGAACATCTAACGCTTTTGCCAGTTCTTCGTTAGTTATTTCACGGTTTTTTTCGTTGTAAAGCGTTTCCCGCATTTGCAAAGCGCGGTATGCTAAATCCCGCATTGAACGGCTAACACGAATACTGTTGTTATCTCGCAGAAATCTACGAATTTCCCCAATTATCATGGGCACCGCATAAGTTGAAAACTTTACGTTGTGGCTTAAATCAAAGTTCTTAACCGCCTTAATTAAGCCGATGCATCCTACCTGAAAAAGATCGTCAGGCGCTTCGGTTCTTCCTAAAAACCGTTGCACCACAGATAAAACAAGACGCAGGTTGCAGAAGATGAATTTTTCTTTTGCTTCTTCGTCGCCAAGCTTTACTTTTTCCATTAATTCAACTGCTTCCTTTGGCTTTAATTTAGGAAGCTTTGAAGTATCCACACCGCATATTTTTACTTTGCCTGAATATTGCATAAATTCCCTCCACTAAAATATGTAGCGGTGTAATTTTAGTGTGGCTTGAATTTGGGAAAATATACAAAAAAACCGATGCAAAATGCATCGGCTGATGAACTAATTTTTTATTCCTTTAATTAAGGGGGAAAGGCGTTTATAAATCACAAAGGTGATTAACGCAACAATCATATATTTACAAAAATTAAAGGGTGTATTAAAAATTAAAATAGCGTTTAAAAGGTTGTTAACGCTTGGTAAAAGCTGCTGGTACATACTTAAAATTACTGATTCGGGCATAAACAGTTTCATATAAACAGGGTAGGTTACAAAGTAGTTAATAAAAATGCTTAAAATTGCAGTTGAAAAAGCACCGATAATACAGCCGACCAACGCGCTTTTGCGGTTTTTATACTTTTTATAAACAAGCCCTGCAGGAACAACAAAGCAAATGCCTAAAAGCATATTTGAAAGCTCGCCTGCCCACATTGTTGAAGAAGAAAATCCGTGAAGTACGTTCTTTATAACGCAAACAAGGGCGCCCCAAAGTGGACCCATACTAAATGAGCATATTAAAGCAGGCAATTCAGAAAAATCAAACTGAATAAAGCTTGGAATAATAAAGGGCAAAGGGAATTCTAAAAGCATTAAAATATAGCTGATTGCTGAAAACAATGCAGTTACAATAAGTTTACGGGTGTTTTTCATAAATATCTCCTTAAATATAAGCGTAGGTGTAAAGTGAGCCTAAAATCACAAGGGGCATATTTTTTTCTTTTGCAAGGGAAACAGCGTAATTATAGGCTTCTTTTATAGTATCTTGCGTAACGGTTTCAATGCCTTCATCATTTAAGATTTTTGCATAATCTTCTTTATCTAATGCACGTGGATTTTCAGGGGTGAAGATAACTGCAAAATCAGTAATTTCATTTAATTTTTTTGCAATATAAAAGTAATCCTTGTCCTTTAAAACCCCTGTCATAACAAGCACTTTTTCGTTTTTAAAATAGGTTTTTATGCTGTTAACACTTGTTTCAATTCCTTGTGGATTATGGGCGCCGTCAAAAATAACAAGGGGGGAAGTTTTTAATACTTCAAAGCGGGCAGGCCAGTATGCGTTTTTAAAGGCTTCCTTTAATGCGTTTATTGGGATATTAAAGCCGATTTTATTTAAGATTTCAACGGCTTCAATCACCACACAGGCGTTTTCAGGCTGATATGCGCCCAAAAGGGAAATATGCATATTTTTATATGCTTTATAATCAAAAATACTGCCTGTTAAAAGCATTTCTTTAACAGTTAAATTATTGTAATCAACAAAAGTAAAGGAAGAAGATTTTTCCTTTGCAGTTTCTTTAATAACTGCCTTTGCACTTAAATCCTTACCGCCAAAAAGAACGGGAACGTTTTCTTTTATTATCCCTGCTTTTTCTTGTGCAATTTTTTCAACTGTGTCACCTAAAAATTGAGTGTGGTCTAAAGCGATTCCTGTAATAACCGATAAAACGGAGGTAGAAATAATGTTTGTAGAATCAAGCCTTCCACCCATACCGGCTTCCAACACTACAATATCGCAGTTCTGCCTTTTAAAATATTCTAAACCGATGGCGGTAATTAACTCAAATTCAGTAGGCTTATCCGTCATTTCATCGGCAATAGGCTTAATAAATTGGGTAATTTGGGCAAGGTCATCATCAGAAATATTCTTGCCTGAAATTTGTATTCTTTCGTTAAAGGTTTTAATGTAAGGGGACGTAAAAAGTCCCGTTTTATAGCCTGAAAGCGTTAAAGCAGTTTCAAGCATTTTGCAAAATGAGCCTTTACCGTTTGTGCCTGCAACGTGCACAAATTTAAGTGAATCCTGGGGATTACCAAGCTTTTCTAATAAAGTTTTTATACGTTCAAGCCCCGGCTTACAAAAGGTCCAGTTTATTGAATGTATGTATTCAAGAGCTTCATTATAATTCATAAATTTAACTCCAATATTTTCTTAAAAGAACGGTTTTTTAAAAGGAAAAATAAAACAAGCGTATCAATAACAATCATTATAAGATAATTTACTGAGCGCATAGGCAAAAGCACTAAAAAGCTTGTGCCTGAATACATAGCCAATCCCACTGTTTTAATTATTACAGAGCCTAAAATATGGGCGATGCCAACACTAAAAAGCAACCTTAAAAAAACAGGCAGTTTACTTAAAATTCTGAATAAAAATGCGCCTGTAACTGACGTAAAAACTGCACCTAAGGTAATAACGGGATTTATTGCATATCCCCTTAAAATACTGCCTAAAATATCAGAAACAAAGGCAACGATTCCGCTGATAATGGGACCAAACATTATTCCTGAAAGAAAAAGCGGGGTGTTTTCAAAGGAAAACCTGATAGTTTCACCAATGGGAATATTTAAAAATTTACCAAAGATGATGCTTAGTGCCGTAAACAAAGCACAGATAACAAGGGTTTTAACTGAACGTAATTTTTGCATAAAAAAATCTCCTTTGTTTGAAACAATAAGGAGAGTAGTGTGAAACATCCTGCAGCGGATGCAACAGTATATCGCCGGCAGACGACAATAATTCTTCTTGTCATCTGTAGATTCCGTTCGTTTAAAGGCAACTTCCCATCCCTTAACACTTCAGAAGATAAAAAATCTTCAACGCATACCATCTACTCTGCAATTATTTACTTAATTTTACACCTTAATTATATTAAAGTCAAATATTTCTTTGCCAATTTTAAAGATTTGTATTATACTATAAATTGTAATTTTCTTTTGTTGGAGGATGCTTTTTATGAAATTAGGTGTTGTTGGCTTACCAAACGTTGGTAAAAGCACACTTTTTAATGCAATTACAAATGCAGGGGCAGAAGCGGCAAACTATCCTTTCTGCACTATTGAGCCTAACGTTGGCGTGGTGAGCGTGCCTGATTCAAGGCTTGATGAACTTGCGAAAATATACAATCCTAAAAAATACACTCCTGCTTTTATTGAATTTGTTGATATTGCAGGTTTAGTTCGCGGCGCATCCCGCGGTGAAGGTTTAGGCAACAAGTTCCTTTCACATATTCGTGAGGTTGACGCTATCGTTCACGTTGTTCGTTGCTTTGAAAACTCTGATATTATTCACGTTGACGGCACTATTGACCCTGTTCGTGACGTTGAAACTATCAATTTAGAACTTATTTTAGCAGATATGGAAACTGCACAAAAGCGCTTGGACAAGGCTATAAAATCTGCAAGGGGCAACGATAAGCAGGCGCAGGAAGAAGTTGACCTTTTAAACAGAATAATTCCCTGGCTTGAAAGCGAAAAGCCCGTTCGTTCAATGGATATGACCAAGGAAGAGCAAGAGCTTGCAAAAACCTTTTTCCTTTTAACCACAAAGCCAATTATCTATGCTGCAAATATTTCCGAAAGTGAAATCGGCACGGAAAACGATGGGGTTAAAGCATTAAAGCAGATGGCAGAAAAAGACGGAGATCAGGTTATGGTGATCTCTGCAAAAATAGAAGAAGAACTTTCACAGCTTGAAGCAGACGAAAAGGAAATGTTCTTAGCTGAATACGGATTAGAAGAAAGCGGACTTAATAGATTAGTTAAAGCAAGCTACAAGCTTTTAGGCTTAATTTCCTTTTTAACCGCAGGTGAAAGCGAAGTTCGCGCTTGGACCATTACTAAAGGCACAAAAGCACCCCAGGCGGCAGGTAAGATTCACTCTGATTTTGAACGTGGCTTTATCCGCGCAGAAATCATCGCTTATGATGAATTTATGAAGTATAAGTCAATGACCGCCGCCAAAGAAAAAGGCCTTGTTCGTTCAGAAGGTAAAGAATACGTTATGCAAGATGGCGATATAACGCTTTTCAGATTTAACGTTTAATACAAAATAAAAAATCCCGTAGTAAATACGGGATTTGTTTTTTATACTAAAAATTCCATTCGCTTGATTATGTGGTTTTGATAATCAATATCAAGCTCGTTAAAATATCCACTCCAACCCCAAACACGCACGATTAAGTTTGGGTAAAGTTCAGGATGCTTTTGGGCTTCAATCAACCTATCACGGTTAACGGAATTTATTTGTATTTGATGCCCACCAAGGTCAATATAACTTTTTACTAATTGGGCAACTTTTTTTACACCGTCGGCGTGGTTAAACACCGTATCGTGAATTTCAATGGTAAACGGACCACCGTTACAAAGGGCAGTTAAATCTATTTTTGTAAAAGATAAAATTGCCGAAAGCGGACCGTTAAGGCGGGCGTTAAGGGATGGTGAAAAACTTGAAGCGTAGGGCGCGCCTGCATTTCTGCCATCGGCAGTTGCGCCAACGGCTTTTGCGTACATAACGTAACCCATTGCGCTACCCGTTCCTGCACGGAAAACACCGCCTTTATTATTCTTTTTGCCGTTAAGATTTTTTGAAAATTCGTTTGCAATGTGAATACCGATATCATCGGCATAATCATCATTATTGCCCATTTTTGCGCAGGCTAAAAGCCTTTTTTGTAAATCTTCATAGCCTTTAAAATCGTTGTGAAGGGCATTTATCAGTTCTTCTTTGGTAGTGAACTTTTCATCAAAAACGGCGCATTTTATGGCGCTTAATGCATCTACCGCAGTTGAAAAACCCGTGCCGTGAATACCAAAGTTATTGTACTTTGCCCCGCCATCAAACAAGCCTTTTCCCCGTTCAATGCAAGGTGATATTAACGCAGAAATAAGGGGATGGCTAACGTAATAGGTGCTATTGTTGCAAACTTCCATAATGTTTTTAGAGGCTTCTTCAATTAAAAGGTCAACCTTTTGTAAAAACGCAGGAAAATCGGGTGAAGAAATCAAAAATTCATTAGTGGCTTTTTCAACGATTTCAGGATAGTTTATTTTAAACATATTAGGAATATCACCGCTAAACTTTGGGATAATAAATTCCCAACACGCCGCAACGGCGTAATCACGGGCATCTTCTAAATCGTAGCCAAGTTTATTTAATGCGGGGATCACAATATCATCGTTGGAATATTGGGGAAATCCAAGCCCCTTTTTTGTTAAAAGCGTACCTCTTTCGTAAAGGGAAAGGGGTGTGTTTTTATTTACCCTTAAATTGATTTTAGGATCAATCAGGTCAAGTTCTTGCGAAGCTTGTAAGCAAATTTCACTTAACGGGTTAAATGCATCGTTGCCATCTTTATCACAACCGCCCAAAACCATACTTTGTCCGTTATCGCCTTGCTGTAAGCCTTCGTAAATATCCGTATCAATATTTAACGCAATAAAAAACCTTTGGGTTAATTCTAAAATTTCGTCATTTGTTGCCCCGTTTTTAATTGAAACAAGATAATAGGGAAGCATATATTGATCAAATCTGCCTAAGGTTAAATGAACTACTTTACCTGCGCGCAGGCAAAATGAGATAAATTTTATAACAACAAGCGCTTGATAATAATCCTTTGCGCCAAAGTAAACGGCATCTTTTATGGCATTTGCAAGGCTTTGGTTATTTTGCTTTTGCGCTTCTAAAAAATATTTATCTGCAATTTTTAAGCAAGCTTCAATACAAATTAAAACGGAAGTATAAAAATCAGAACCATCACTATATCTTTCTACCTTTTCTTTTAAACCGTTCATACCGTTTTTTAATAAAAACTCGTAATCAATAACGTTGTTAGCAATAAAGTTAGGCTCGGTATAAGGTAAAAACTTGTATTGGCGGTTAAAACCAAAAATATCGTTGTTATAAAAAACGGGCTCTTCGCGGTTTAATGTAAAGGCAAAATCTTTCGCGTATTTTATGTATTTTGAAGAATCGGATCTGCTTGGTGGCGCAGGATTATCCGTTTTGCGCATAGCACGGTATTCTCGTTTTAATAAAAAATCGCGTTCATTTTTTACGGTATCGGTCATAAAAAACTCCTAAATAATTTTAGCTAAAATATCAAAGGATTTAAATAGTTTAACGGGATCTTTGCAGGAAGCATCAGCATTAGGAATAAAATCATATTCACGCATAAGCCCTTTGTATTTTGCGCCTGCAAGAACGTTATAAGGTAAAAGTTCAACGTATTTTACGTTATTTTCTTTTAAAAATAAAGCAATATCGGTAAGGTTTTTTTCAGTATCGGTTACACCTGTAATTAAAGCAACACGGGTAATAAACGGTTTTGGGGAAGAAGCAAGGGTTTTGTAATTTTCTAAAATAATTTTATTATCCTGCTTGCAAAAAGTTTTGTGCAACCCATTATCGATAAATTTAAGATCGTATAAAAACATATCTGCGTTATTTAAAAAATCGCAAAAATTTTCACTAAATCCCGTTGTTTGAATGCAGGTGTGTACCTTATTTTTTAACTTTTTTAAACAATCAAGCAAAAAATCACGTTGCAGGGTGGGCTCACCGCCTGAAAACGTTACGCCACCTGCGTTCATTGATAAAATTTTTGCATTTTTAAGGATTTTTTCAGTTAGTTCTTCGCTTGAAATATCTTCGCCAAAGGCACGCACTAAATTCCTTTTACATAAAGAAATACTTTCACTTGTAAGTTTATTTTCTATTAAGCAATTATCGCAATTAACGCAACCGTTAGGCGAACGGTAATATTCAATCTGTGTGCTTTGTCCTTCGGGATTATGGCACCAAGGGCAAGATAACGGGCAACCTTTTAAAAAGACGGTCATTCTTATGCCCGGACCATCAAAGGTTGAAAATTCTTCAATTGCAAATATGCGCCCAAACATAATAACGCCCCCTTTCTTTTTTATATTTTAACCTTAAACTTCAATTAACGCAATACCTTGCGCGAAAAAGATAAAAAGAAGTCCGTTTTGGATAAAAGGACTTCTTTTTAATTATAAGATTGATTTTTTAAGTTGTTCTAAATTAGCCATACCCTTAATGATTTGTTCGTTTGTTGGGGTAGAATAATTTATGCGGAAGTATTGATTCTTGCAAGGGGCAATATCAAAAGCTGAACCGGGAACGATAGCGGTTTTATATTCTGTAACCGCTTTTTTGCAAAACTCGGGCATATCAACGTTTTCGGGTAATTTGCACCAAGCAAATAAACCGCCTTTTGCCTTTTGGAACTTTATTTCAGGGGCAAGGTGCTTATCCATTAAATCAAAGCAGAGCTTTGCTTTTTCAATATAAAGTGCGCGTAAGGATTCAAGATGAGCTTCAAAATCATATTCGGTTATAAACTTATAAGCGATCATCTGTGCTAAAATGTTTGAGTGTACGTCCTGTGTCTGCTTAATTGCGGTAAACTTTGCAATTAAATCTTTGGGCGCAATACACCAACCAATGCGAAGACCTGGGGCAAGCACCTTGGAAAATGATCCTGCGTAAATAACAATGCCGTCAGTATCCATACTTTTAATGGTTGCAGGGGGCGCTTCATCAAAATAAAGATCGCCGTAGGGGTTATCTTCAACAATTAAGAAACCGTGCTTTTTAGCTAATTCATAAATCTTTTTGCGTTTTTCTAAACTTGTGGTAATGCCCGTTGGGTTCTGGAAGTTAGGAATAATATATAAAAGGCGAATATTTTTGTTTTCCTTAATTGCCTTTTCTAAAGCGGAAATATCCATACCGTCTTCTTCCATAGGAATACCAACCAAGTTTGCGCCACTTAATTTTAATGCGTTAAGTGAACCAACAAAGCTTGGGCTTTCACATAAAATAGTATCGCCAACGCCTGCTAAAGCGTTTGCGCTAAGGCTCATAACCTGCTGCGCGCCACAGGTGATTAAAATATCATCTTCATCTGTGCCAACGGAATATTTTTCGCGCATATATTTTTTTAAGTAATCGCGAAGTGGCATATAGCCTTCAGTAACTGAATATTGAAGTGCGCCGATAGGGTTTTCCTTTAAAATTTCAGTAGTAATTTTTTCAACGGTTTCAGTAGGAAATGCTTCGGGGGAAGGATTTCCTGCTGAAAAAGGAATAATATCAGGTGCAGAAGAAAGCTTTAAAATTTCTCTTATGGCAGAAGGCTTTAATTTATCTGCCTGGGGTGTGAAATAGTAATCCATATTAAACTCCTTAACTATTTAAGTAAATAACATTTTAGCACAAGAAACAAGAAAACACAAATAAAAAATAAAAAAAGAAGGCGTTTAACCTTCTTTTATTACTTTAACTTCCTTAATTCCGTAATACTTAAATGCTTTTATTGCGCTTTCGTCAATTTCTTCACCTACTGCAATAATCGGCACGGCAGGGGGACAGGAAACTGATGGCGTTGCCAAAATTCTGTTTAAAGAATTTTTGATTTTTACGTTTTCAAACTCACTAAAAATCGCTTGCCTTGGGGTAAGAACTTTTTTTGCTTCTTCTAAAACAGGGGGCGCCTTTTTAATTGGCGCCTGCTTTTTAATTTTTAAAAGTGCTTTTATAAGTTTAGATAATTCTTTTTTGCTTAAAGAAAGCATAAATACACAAAAATCAGGATCAGCAAATTCGCAAAAGATATTCTGCTTTTGTAAAAGACAAGCAAAATCTGTGCCAAGGTATCCGTAGTGCTTTGTTTTAATCGTTAATTTTAAAGGCTCTCTGCCATAAAGAGTATAGCCGTTTTTTGTTAAAAGATTTTTTGCATTTTCAATATAAGGTAAAATGCTGAAAAGTTCTTTTTTGAACTTTTCATTTATGCCGTTAAAGTTATCTAATGATTGCAAAAGCAAATAAGAAGGGGAAGTTGAACCAAATAAACTTAACGCATCTTTAACGTTATTTTTTATTATATTAGGTGCTTTTTTTGAAATATGTAAGTACCCGCCACCTGTTAAAACAGGCAAGGTTTTGTGCGCTGAATCGCAAACTAAATCTGCGCCTGAATTTAATGGGTGCATATTTAAAAAATTAAGGTATGCACCGTGGGCATTATCAACCAATAACAGCACTTTATATTTCTTGCATATTTGAGCAATCGCGCATAAGTCAGCAATATTGCCTAAATAATCGGGGTTTGTAATATAAACTGCGCAAGGCAACGTTTCTGCGTTTTTTAAATATTCTTCTAAAAAATCGGTATCAATATCGCAGGAAAGATAGTTTGATTCTTTTGATTTAAGCCAAAAAACATCAACGCTATTTAACGCGCAAGCATTTATTAAACCCTTATGGGCGTTTCTGCCTGCCAAGATTAAAGGCGCACGGTTGTTTTCCTTACCCCATAAATAAGCAAGGTAAACCATTGCTTTAATTGAAAGGGAAGAGCCTTCGCAAGAATAAAACGTTTTTGCATTAAAAATCTTGCTTGCGTTTTCTTCACTTTCTTTAATAATGCTTTTAGCTTCAAACAAACTATCTGCACCGTTAATTTCCGTTATATCATATTTTTCAAAGCCTAAAAGATTTTTGCCTTTATGCCCCGGCATATGAAAACGCAGTGGTTTTTTAGATATGTAATTTTTAACAAAATCACAGATAGGGGTGTTCATTTAATTATCACCTAAAATACGGGCAACCTGAACCATAATTGCACATTCCATACGCTTTTTAAAAAGCTTACAACCGTAATCGTAAACGCCTGTAATCTTTCCTGTGGCGTGGTATGCGTTGGCGGCACAACCGCCTGAACAGTATAATTTTGCCCAGCAATCTTTACAATCTTTTCGCGCGTAAACGTTACAGGCTAAAAATTCGTCAATGATTTCCTTGTTGTTTACACCGTTAAAAATATCGCCTAACTTAAACTTTTCATCACCTACAAACTGATGGCAGGGATAAAGGTCGCCCCAAGGGGTAACCGCCATGTATTCCGTTCCTGAACCGCAGCCTGAAATCCTTTTATATATGCAAGGACCTTCAGTTAAATCAATCATATAGTGATAGAAGGTAAAAGGCTTGTTTTCTTTATCTTTTTCAAGCATTAACTTTGCAAGGTCTTCGTACTGCTGTAAAACAACGGGTAAATCTTCATCAGTTAATTCAGAAGGCTCACCCTTTTTAGTAACAACAGGTTCCATACTTAATTCAGTAAAGCCTAAATCAAGCATTGCCTTAATATCTTCCAAAAAATCAGGGTTATGGTGGGTAAAAGTACCACGCATATAATAGTTCTTATTACCGCGCATTTGCACAAGTTTTTTGAACTTGGGTACAATTTTATCGTAAGAACCCTTATTGTTATAATCAACACGGAAACGGTCGTGAACTTCTTTTCTTCCGTCAAGGCTTAAAACAACGTTGCTCATTTCCTTATTGCAAAAATCAATAACGTCATCATCAATTAACACGCCGTTTGTGGTTAAAGTAAAACGGAAATTCTTGTTGTGCTGCTTTTCAATGCTTCTTGCATACTTAACAAGGTCCTTAACTACCTGAAAATTCATTAAAGGCTCACCACCAAAAAAGTCAACCTCTAAATTACGGCGGGTGCCTGAATTTTCAATTAAAAAATCAAGGGCGCGCTTGCCAACTTCAAAGCTCATTATTGCGCGCTCACCTTGGTAATGACCTTGTGAAGCAAAACAGTAGGAACAGTTAAGATTACAGGTGTGGGCAATATGCAAACAAAGTGCCTTAACAACCCCTGCGGTCTTTTGCTTTAATTCGCCTGCCATATTTTCAAAGGTATCCTCAACAAAAAGCTGTTTGCTTTCTTTTAAGGATAACACTTGATTATAACATTCTTCAATTTCATTTTTAGAAACGTCAGGATATCTTTTTGAAATTTCATTTATAACGGTTGCTTTATCGTTACCAATAAATAAAGAAATTATATCGTAAGCAACTTCATCAACGGCGTGAACTGCGCCTGAGCAAATATCAAGCACGATATTATAGCCGTTAAGTTTATACTGATGTATCATATTTTCTCCTTAAAAAAAGCCGCCCTTTTAGGCGGCGATTTTTTTAGTTCTCTTTTTTATTTTCGCACTGCTGATTTGCAATACCGCAGCTTGTTTTGCAAGCGGACTGGCAGGATGTCTGGCATTCACCACAACCGCCGTTTTTAGCGCTTTCACATAAAGAACGAGTTTTAATAGTCTTAATATGTTCCATTTAAGAATACCTCCAACAATATTTATGGATAAATTATAACACTAAATAAACGTAAAGTCAATTTTAATTTACCTGCTATTGCAAAATTTTTGATTATATATTATAATAGAACAAATAATTTGCGAATATATTTAAAGGAGATTTATTTTATGAAACGTACCGATTACATTTCTTGGGACGAATATTTTATGGGCATAGCACTTTTATCCGCTGAAAGAAGTAAGGATGCAGGCACACAGGTTGGCGCTTGTATCGTAAGCCAGGATAATAAGATTTTAACCGTTGGCTATAACGGAATGCCAAGGGGTTGCTGTGATGACGATATGCCTTGGGGCAGGGAAGGCGGAATGTTAGAAAGCAAATACGCTTTCGTTTGCCACGCTGAACTTAATGCTATCTTAAACGCAGGCGTATCATTAAAGGGCGCAAAGTGCTATACAACACTTTTCCCTTGTAACGAATGTGCTAAAGCTTTAATTCAGTCAGGCATTAAAGAAGTTATTTATCTTTCTGATAAATACGCAGATACCGAAGGCACTATTGCATCAAAACAGATGTTCAATATGGTTGGCGTAAAGCTTACCCCCTATGAAATGACCGGCAGAAAGATCACCTTGGAGATTTAATTTATGAATTTTGTTTTTACCGGCGGTGGCACCGCAGGACACGTTACGCCTAATATTGCGCTTATTCCTAAAATTCAAGAGATGGGATATACCGTTCATTATATCGGCAGATACGAAGGTATTGAAAAGGATTTAATTGAAAATATGCCAGGCGTTATATACCACGGTATCAGCGCAGGTAAATTAAGAAGGTATAATAATATTAAAAACCTTACCGATCCTTTCAGGGTAATTAAGGGATATTTTCAGGCGCTTGATTTAATTAAGGAAATTAAGCCCAAAGGGTTGTTTTCAAAAGGCGGATTCGTTTCCGTTCCTGTTGTTATGGCGGCAAAAGCACACAAAGTGCCAATCGTTATTCACGAATCTGATATGACCCCCGGCTTAGCCACAAAACTTTGCTTGCCCCATGCAAAAAAGGCTTGCACCACCTTTAAAACAACTGCACAGAATTTAGGCAAAAAAGGTGTTTGCACAGGCACGCCTTTAAGGGATAATCTTTTCTTTGGAAGCAAGGATATTGCACGGAAAAAACTTAAATTAGATAATAAGCCTGTAATTTTAATTATGGGCGGAAGTTTAGGTGCAAAGGGAATAAATGATAATATCCGTCTTGTTTTAGATAGATTACTGCCTATTTTTAATATAGTGCATATCTGCGGAAAAGGTAAACAGGATGAAAGCATTAAGAAAAACGGATATATTCAGCTTGAATACGTAAACGAAGACCTGCCCGATATTATGGCACTGGCTGATATTGTTGTTTCCCGCGCAGGCTCAAACAGTATCAACGAATTTTTAGCACTTAATAAACCAATGCTTTTAATACCGTTGCCCGCGCTTCATTCAAGGGGCGATCAATTGGTTAATGCCGATGAATTTGAAAGTTTAGGCTACGCTATGAAACTTTTAGAAGAAAATATAACCGAAGATATTTTAGTTTCTTCCATAAAAGACCTTTACGATAACCGCACAAAATTCATTGAAACAATGGAAAAAAGCGGTGCCCATAAGGGTAGGGATAAGGTGTTGGAGGTTATTAAAGGGGGAATCCAAAAATGAAAAAAATAGGAATTATATTTCTGGTGTTAGTTATTGCTTTTTTAACTTCTTGCGAAAAAGCACCAATTGATAATTCAGAATATATAGTTGAAAAAAATCAGGGAAACTATCAGATTTACTGTGTTAATGGTGGAGAAAAACAAGAAGAAAAATACACAACCATCACTGTTTGCGGTGATTGGCTATATTACAGTAATCTGCAACATCAGGTGTATAAAATTAAAACCGATGGCAGTAAGCGCACATTTGTTTTAGACAGTCAACCATTTTTGACTTATGACGAAGATTGTGTAAATTATTTGTTCGTTAATGGTGATGACGTTTTCTTCCGTTGCGATGGTTTTACTCTTTATAAATATAATTGTAAAACACAACAAACAAAAGAGATTTATTGGTCTGCAATCCAAATTGAAATAAACAATGGGCAGATGTTTTTGTTGGGAAAAGATAACACCATATTTAAAATGGATCTTCTTGATGATAAGCCACAACCCATTTTAGTTTCCAATATGGAAGGTAACGATAAGGAAAAGTGGACAGACCTTTATAAAGAATTTATTTTTGTTGATAACGTTATGTATTATTATAAAAGAAGCCCTGATGGACTTTACAAGTATGAAAACGGTGAAAGTCAGCTTATTGATAATACAGAAGTTTATCCAGATTACAATTTAATTAAATATGATCATTTGTTATTCTACGTTCTTTGCGAAAATAATGCGGTTTGGAAACTTAAACAATATAATCCTGAAAATAGTACTGTATCAGAGATTGCTACCTTGGAAAATTACAAAAACCTTTCAGGAACTATAAGTAATGACCAATTTATTTATAAGAATGAGAGTGGCGAAACAATAAAAATAAATATAAAATAAAAAAAGCACCGCTTGGCGTACCTGCTTTATCGCAGGTGCGCCAGCTGTTTTTCTTGACAAATTTAATCACGTATAGCATAATTTAATAAATGATTTAAATAAGGAGATTTTTTATGCTTTCTTTTCAAATAGGAAATACAACGGTGAATCTTCTTCCTCTGTTGATTTTTATTCTTGTTGTTTGTCCTGTTATTGCGCTATTGACGGGTATTATTAAAGCCAAACAAATAAAATCAATGAAAAAGCTGTGTCAATCGGGGGATTATGAAAAATCAATTTTGCTTGCAAATAAATTGATCCCATATTATACACGTAGTTATAAATTGTACCGAATTAAACGTACAAAGCTTGACATTGAAGCATTTAACATTTGGCTTGCTATATCTTATTTGGGATTATCAAAATACGATATGTTTTGGAATCACATAAACAAGGTTGAACAACAAAAAAATTTGAAGTACTGTTGGATAGGTGTGTATTACATTCTACAAAAAGAAATTGAGCAAGTGAAGATTTATAAAGAAAAAATTGAACCAAATGAAGAAATGACGAATACTCTCGCGCTTTTTACCGGTGTTGTATTGTGCGAGGAGGGGATGGCAAACGATGGAAAAGAAATATTATCCGAAATTCTTCCCAACTTAAACTTTGCGTTGACGAAACAGATTGTATTAGATTATACAGTATAACACACTATACCTTGCAGGCAAGGCGTGTAAAAAGGAGTACAGACAATTTTGTCCGTACTCCTTTTGTTTTATCGGTAGGTAAACCTGCCTTATGGAAAGTACACCTTAGGGTGCTTTTTGTTTACACGTATTTATCCATTATCTTCTTAATTGCTTCTTCATCCTTTGCATCGGGGCGTTCTTCTTCAAAAAGTTCCCATTCTTCAACGTGGATTGCAGTTGAACCGGGGGTAAGGTGCATCATGGGTGAAAGGGTTTCACACTCGGTCATATAATCGCACATATACGTTTCAAAGGAAACGCCGTAATCGGGATATTCAACTTCAGGCTCAACGGGGTATTGTTTAAGAAATAAGCAACCCTTATTAAATACTGCCGCCCAACCTGCGTGGTTGTCAAGACCGATTTTAAATGAATACTCTTTAAAGTCAGGATCAGAATTAAGGGTAATATATTTTTCACCCCAATAAACACGGTGGTCGTTTAATCTTGTGTATGGCCAAAGTGAAATTCTGCGGTTTGGTAAAAGTTGCTGGAAATGTTCAGGCTCACCTAAAACTTCAAGACCGCCGTTATCGCAAACGGTAAGGCTCCAAACTGCCAAATCAACGTCCCAAACGTTTAAGTTGGTAATGCGGTGTTCAACTGTAACCTTGCTTGAATTTTCGCTTAAAGTAATAACCATTTCCTTTTGCGTGCGTGAATAATCTTCGGCATCGGGTGTAACGGTAACGGTATTACCGTCAACTGAATATTTAACGGGGAAGTTATCGTTAATATACGTTCTTGGCATAAGTTCGGGTGCGTGCCAAAGCCTGTGGCCACCGTACATTACCCAATCTTCGCCACCGCTTGTTCCCATTTGATCGGGGTTTTCGCGGAACATATTTTCTTTGCCTTGTAATGCGTAACGGATAATTCTTGGGCCAACCTCCAACGTTACAACAAGCTGAACGATTTCGTTTTCAATAAAAAGGCATTTTTGCCATCCTGCATAAGCAGCTTCGTAAATTTTAACCATTTTTTATTCCTTTCATATTTCAATCTCTCTTAATGAAAAATCAATCATATCACAAGAGGATAATATATACGTTATATTATTGCGGGTGAATATTTCGGCTTCTTTTTTATCAACGCCGTGCAGATGCCCGTATATACAATATTTTACCCCGTAATTTTCCATAATATCGCAAAATGCCGTGGCTTTTGTTTTATTTATTATGGGGGGATAATGTAACATTGTGATTAACGTGGAATTTTCATCCATCAGTTTTTGTGCAGATTTAAGTGTAAGGTCTAAACGGATTTCTTCACGGGCAAAGATTTTTTTATTGTCTTCACCGTCAGAATCCATCCAACCCCTTGTGCCTGCAAAAACGTAATCACCGATTTTTATAGCGTCGTTTTGCAAAACGAACATATTTTCCTTTAACTTATCCCGAACTCTTGAAACACTGCTCCACCAAAAATCGTGGTTGCCGCGGATAAGTATTTTTTTGCCCGGAAGCTCGCTTATCATATTAAGGTCAGGCTCAGCTTGGTTTAAGCTCATTGCCCAGGAAATATCACCTGCAATTAAAACAACGTCATCTTCACTAACCTTATTAAGCCAGTCTTCTTTAATTTTTTCAAAATGACCTTGCCACTTAGCCCCGAACATATCCATGGTTTTATCCATTGTGCCGGGTAAGTGAAGGTCAGAAACCGCAAAAATCTTCATTATTAACCTCGCAATACTTAGTATATGATATCATAATTCAATCATTTATTCAATATAATTTATTAAAAAATATATTGGCGAAAGTGTGTTTTTTTATGAAAGATCATATTCTTATTAACAAAAACCGTATTTATAAAATCGGATTAAATTCTGCCTCTTGTCTTACCCTTTATATTGGCGGACAGGATATTAACGCTTTAACTGTTCCTTTAACAAAGCATAAGTGCAGTTTGTTTTCCGCAGATATTGATGAATCAGGGGATATTCACGTTGCGGCAGTAGTAATGGAAACACTTACTTACATTAAATATTCAAAGGAAAAAACAAGCACCGTTCACTTAATGCATCTGCCCCAAAATTTTAGTATAACAAGCGTTATTGTAAATGCAGAAAACGATTTGCGCCTTAATTACTGCGTTAAAAGTAAAGATGGCTCGGCAATAATTGAATACACAAAATCGGGAGATTCCTGGCAGGGCAAAAACATTTATACTGCCCCCGAAGATATGGCGATTCATTATGTAAAAAAGAACAAAAACGAGTGCTATGCAGTTAAGAAAATCAACAATTCATATATGCTCATAAATGCATATAATCCTGAAATGGAGATATTTTCTTCGCCTTTTGAAATAACTTGTGTTCAAGGGGTATTTGAAGGCGTTGTGTTTAAAACAGGGGATACAATCTTCCATAATGAAAACGAAGTGGCAAAAGGCGAAAAAGTTTTTGTTTTAGACGGCAAACATATTGCAGTAAAAAACGGCAATTCAATAAGAGAATACGTTTTAGAAAACGGCATAAGATTTTCAGGCGAAATTTTAAACCCAAGGGGAGCAAGCGAATATATTCTTTGTTCGCTTGCACAGGATAAACGGATATTGCTTTCTTCACCGTATCCGCACGTTAGTTTAGAATTGCAACGTGCAGGCAACGGGGGATTACAGCAGGAAGTTTATATGCAACAAAGGACTTTGTTTCAGCTTCAGGCAGAAATCAGAAACTTAAAAGCGCGTATAAAACGGTTGGAAGATGAGCAAAAATTCCTTGTGAAAAACAGATGAAACTTGTTAAAAATAACCCTGAACACAAGAAAACGCTTGCAAAAAACAAATAAATATCATAGAATAAGATTTACAAATATATGGTAAAATACTATAATGTAAATGTCTGCGCCGTTTAATTGGGCGCTGATTTATGAAAGGATGTGTATTAAATGACAATTAAACCATTATTTGATAAAGTAGTAATTAAAAATTGTCAGGCAGAAGAAACAACAAAAAGCGGAATCGTACTTACAGGTACTGCAAAGGAAAAGCCACAGTTTGCGCTCGTAGTTGCAGTTGGTCCCGGTACAAAGGACGTTACAATGTCAGTTTCAGTTGGTCAGAAGGTAGTTTACAGCCAGTATGCAGGCACCAGCGTTAAGCTTGACGGTGAAGAATATATCGTAATCAGCCAAAGTGATATCTTAGGCGTTATTGAAGATTAAGGAGGAACAAACTAATGGCAAAGCAGTTTAAATACGGTGAAGAAGCACGCCGCGCATTACAGACAGGCGTTGATATTTTAGCCGATACAGTAAAGATTACTTTAGGCCCTAAGGGCAGAAACGTTGTACTTGATAAAAAGTACGGCGCACCCCTTATAAATAATGACGGTGTAACCATCGCAAAGGAAATTGAGCTTGAAGATCCCTTTGAAAATATGGGCGCACAGCTTGTTAAGGAAGTTTCCGTTAAAACTAATGACGTTGCAGGTGACGGTACCACAACTGCCGCAGTTTTAGCACAGGCTATCTTCCGCGAAGGCGCAAAGAACGTTGCCGCAGGCGCAAACCCAATGGTTTTAAGAAAGGGTATTCTTTCAGCAGTTGACGTTGCAGTTGACGAACTTAAAAATATTTCAAAGCCTATTGAAAGCAAAAATTCCATCGCACAGGTTGCATCAATTTCAGCAGGCGATAAGGAAATCGGCGGTTTAATTGCCGATGCTATGGAAAAGGTTGGTAACGATGGCGTTATCACCGTTGAAGAATCCAAGACTATGAAAACAGAGCTTGGTCTTGTTGAAGGTATGCAGTTTGACCGCGGTTATGCTTCACCTTATATGGCTACCGATATGGATAAGATGGAAGCAGTTTTAGATAATCCCCTTATCTTTATCACCGATAAAAAGATTACAAATATTCAGGAGATTCTTCCTGTTTTAGAGCAGATTGTTCAGATGGGCAAAAAGCTTTTAATCGTTGCTGACGATATTGAAAGCGAACCTTTAGCAACTATCGTTGTTAATAAGCTTCGCGGAACATTTAACGTTGTTGCAGTTAAAGCTCCAGGCTTTGGCGATAGAAGAAAAGCTATGCTTCAGGATATCGCTATCTTAACAGGCGGAACAGTTATTTCTGAAGAGCTTGGCTATGAACTTAAAGATGCTACCGTTGATATGCTTGGTACTGCACGTCTTGTTAAAGTTGATAAGGAAAACACAACTATTATTGAAGGCGCAGGCTCTAAGGAAGAAATTGCCGCACGCGTTCAATCAATTAAAGCACAGATTCTTGAAACCACATCTGATTATGATAAGGAAAAACTTCAGGAACGCCTTGCAAAGCTTGCAGGCGGTGTTGCAGTTGTTCAGGTTGGCGCTGCAACTGAGGTTGAAATGAAAGAAAAGAAACTTCGTATTGAAGATGCTTTGGCAGCTACAAAGGCAGCTGTTGAAGAAGGTATCGTTCCAGGTGGCGGCGTTGCACTTTTAAGCGTTGCACCAAGAGTTAAAGCTCACATGGAAACTTTATCAGGCGATGAAAAAACAGGCGCAGCTATCGTTCTTCGCGCATTAGAAGAGCCTATGCGTCAGATTGCATTAAACGCAGGTCTTGAAGGATCAGTTATCGTTGCAAAAGTTCTTGCAAACGAAAGCTCAACTTTCGGTTATGATGCCGCAAACGATGAATACTGCGATATGGTTGCTTCCGGTATTATTGACCCCACAAAAGTAAGCCGTACCGCACTTACCAACGCTGCAAGCGTTGTTTCAACAATGCTTACAACCGAATGTCTTGTAGCTGATATTCCTCAGCCTGAACCGGCTATGCCACAGGGTGCTGGTGGAATGGGCGGAATGTACTAAAATAAAGCACAAGCCCGAAAAACTTCGCAAACATAACCCCCGAAAAATCGGGGGTTATTTACTTTGTTGCGCAAGGGATAAAAGCGCAGTCATTTACCAAACGCGTAAACTCCTTTGCTTTTACCCTTGCGCGCCTTGTCTTGCTCGTTTTTGGGGCTTGTTTATGAAACTATAAGAGACGTAAAGTCTCTTTTTGTTTTTCCCAAATGTGTTTTTTGCACATTTGGGAATTTTTTTCGCTTATCAGCGTGCCTTTGGCGACTTGATAAGCGTAAGGTGTTTTTTGTACCGCGCCTGTCGCTACAAAAAACTTTATATTATATGTTGATGAGTGCTTTTACCCTTGCGCGCCTTGTCACTTTAAAAACGTGTATTTATATTTAATTGCAAAATTTTTATTACTGTGCTAAAATATAAAAAAAGGGAGTAAAAAACTATGCAAATAAATAAAGACCTTCGTTTAAGAAGGGTACAAAATAAAAATTACATAGTTGCGGTAAATGAATTAAGCCAAAATTTTTACGGTATGGTTAAGTTAAACGATACCGCTGCTTTTGTGTTTAAGCGTTTAGAAAAGAAGGATTCCCTTGAACAGATAGTAAAAAAAGTTGTTAAAAAATACGGTATCAATAAAGAAACTGCCCAAAGTGATATTAACAGCGTAATAGAACAGTTTAAAAAGGCAGGGTTTTTAAATGATTAAGGGTAATATTGAAGAAATGCTTTTAAATGAAGGCGTTTATATAGCAACCACTGTTGGTTTAAGTATGTTTCCCCTTTTAAGAAACCGTAAGGATAACGCTGTAATTTTACCAAAACCCCAAAAATTTAAAAAGTATGACGTTCCTTTATACAAACGTGGTGACAAATATATTCTTCACCGCATAATAGATATAAAGGATGGTAAATATATTATCCGCGGTGACAACTGCGAATTTATTGAAACCGATATAAAAGATGAAAACATAGTGGGTGTTTTAGATGGTGTTTTCAGGGGTAACGTTTATATAAGCGTTCATAACCCACTATATAAATTGTATAGTTATTTGCCTGTTAAATTTTATTTTTTAAGAGTTTTTTATAAAAAAGTTATAAGATTTCTGGCAAAAATCAAGAATAAAGTATTTAAGCGTTCAAAATAGAACGCTTTTTATATTGCAAAATTCTCAAAAACATAGATTTACAAAAAAACTCAAAAAACGTATAATATTAAGGAACGGTCTTTTTTTAAGGGGATGTATTTTTAAAATGAACAATAAAAAATTTGAATACAAATGGGTGATAGTTGCTATCTGTACACTTATGGTGTGCGCCTGTCTTGGCTTTTGTAATTCAGCGAAAAGCCTTTATGTTGGACCTGTTTCAGAAGCACTTAACATTAAAAGATCAGTGTTTTCTCTTAATGATACTATCAGATACCTTTCCACTGCTTTAGCAAACCTGTTCTTTGGTAAATTGATTGCAAAGTACAGGGCAAAAACGCTGATTATGTTTGGATTTATCTGTGTTGCGGCGGCTTCTGTAATCTTTGCAGTTGCTAACGTTGCCCCTATTTTCTTTATTGGTAGCTTTTTGTTAGGCGTAGGTCTTGCTTTTACTACAACTACAATGGTAGGCAAGGTTGTAAACAGATGGTTTAATAAAGGCAAGGGCACTATAATGGGCTTTGTGCTTGCTTCAAGCGGTGTAGGTGGGGCTATCGCTTCAAAAGTTCTTGCACCTATGATTTATCAGGAAAACAACCCGTTAGGATATAAAGATTCATATATGCTTTGCGCTTTGATTGTTGCGATAGTTGGTGTGCTTGCGTTATTTGTTTTTAAGGAAAATCCGCCTGAACCTATTGATACCAACGTTGTAGATCCCAAAGCAAAAAAGCGTACTATTGCTTGGAACGGCATTGAATATTCTCAAGCTTTAAAACGACCATATTTTATTATTTCAATTTTTCTTGTCTTCTTATCCGGTGTTGCCTTGCAGGGTATGAGTGGTTCTGCGGCTACCCACATAAAAGACGTTGGTGTTGATGCTAACTTTGTTTCAACGGTATTAAGCATACATATGATTGCACTTGCTTTTTCAAAATTTTTCACAGGCTTTTTGTACGATAAGTTCGGGTTAAGAACAACCGTTATTATTTGCTCTGTTACAGGCATTATGTCAATGCTTATATTAACAGGCGTAACTGATACTTTCGGTGGTAAAATACTTTCCCTTGGATACGGCATTATCGGTGCTTTTGCATTACCTATGGAAACTGTTTTGATTCCTCTTTACGCCTCTGATCTTTTAGGTCAGAAATCCTTTGATAAAGCATTGGGCGTTTACGCCGCAGTAAACACCGCAGGCTTTGCCTTAGGCGCACCTATTATTAACGGCTTCTACGATGCCTTTGGCAGCTATAAATACGGCTTTATCCTGTTTGCAGTTATTATGATGGTTGTACTTGTTGGCTTCCAGTTTGTTATCAATGCTGCACATAAAGAACGTAAAAAAACTGAAAATCAGTAAAATAAATAAAAAAATCCGTTGCTACAAAGCAACGGATTTTTGTTTATGCTTTTTTATTTCTTTTTCTTTTTAATAACTAAAACCGGAACTGCAACTAAAACTGCCAGAACACCAATTCCCATGCATACGTAAAGGGTAATGTCTGTTTTTTCAGTAACGGGATTACTTGGGGCTTCGGTTTGTGTTGGTTCGGTTGTTGCGCTTGGCGCTTGTGTTTGTAAAGGAATTACAGCATCAAATGCGTTTTCAATAACGTCAGGTTTAAGATAAGAAATATCGGTATCTTTAACTGCGTTAGGGCTAACGTAATCATCAACGGGAATAATTTTAAAATCATCAATATCAACGGTGAATTGGCTGTTTACCATTGTTCCTAAAACAAACCACCAGTTGTGATGTTCGTCTGCAAGGTTTTCTTCGGTAACTTCAATGTAGTCGGATTCAAAGAAGAACCATCCGCCGTTATCCGTAAGTGTACCGGGGAAGCTTCTGAAATAGTTGCTTTGCCCTTTATCAATTAAGCAGGGGAAACCTGTTATTTCATCATCATCGCTCTCAGTTTCTTCCATATCGGATTTTAATCCGCGGATCATAAAACTTTCGGGAACTTTCTTTTCACAACGTAAGAAGTATGAGATTACGTATTCGCCGGGGCCTGCTTCCTTAAAGAATGGGTAAAGGTTAAGTGAAGGACTGTACCAGGATTTATTACCTGTCATTGAAAGATAATTACTGCCTGTGTTACCACCGTCAGTTTTAATAGTTAAATCGGTGAGATTCTTTTGCTTTGAATCACCAAAGGAATCAATTAACCTGAACCATTGTGTATCTTCAATATTGGTAACGTTTTCAAAACCTGAGTTTACATTATCAATAATGTTACCATCTTCTTCATCTGCATAAACTGTTATGAAGCAAGAAAAACTTAATATAAGTATCAGTGCGATAGATAAAAGCTTTTTCATTTTTTGCCTCCTGTAAATTTTTCTTATAATAAAATTATTGCAAAAAATTCAAACTCCGTCAAGAACAAAATTTTAGGAATTTTTGTTTGATAAGCAAAAAATCTATCATTAAGAGAATTATACCTTAAAAATACCCGAAATTACAATAAAATAATGATAATAACAAAACTATAAAATGAAAAAACAGGCAAAAATCTCATAAAAAGAGAAAAATATGGATATATTTTTGCCAAATTTATAAAAAATCTCTTTTAAGGGGTTGAATGCAGTGGCTTTTTAATGTATAATTAAATTGAATTTGATTTTAAGGCAGTGGGGTTATGGAACATAAAATATTTGGCGAAACCCTTGCAAAGTTAAGAAAAAAGGCAAAGCTTACCCAACAGGATCTTGCTGAACAGATTGGTTTTTCCAATAAAACCGTAAGTAAGTGGGAAAATGCCGAAACTTTGCCTGAAATTACGGTTTTGCCAAAACTTGCCGCAATTTTTGGTGTTTCTGTTGATTATCTTTTATTGGGCGAAAGAAACAGCATTGCTTTTGCAGGGGATATTTTAGTTGACAGGGTTAGTGAGCTTGATCACTTTCCTCAACTTGAAACGCTTGCTTACATAAAAAAACATACTCAGTCGGTAGGCGGTTGCGTACCTTGTACTGCGGTAAACCTTGCAAAGATTGATCAGGCGATTCCTATTTCCGTTTGGGGTTGCGTTGGCGATGATGCAGGCGGCAGATATATAAGCGCAGTTTTAAGGCAACATAATATAAACGTAAGCCCTATGACGTTTTTAGCAAATTCACATACGGGTTTTTGTGAAGTTATGGCGGTGCCAAACGGCGAAAAAACATACTTTTATGCAAAAGGCGCAAACAGTTTGTTTGGACCTGAACATATTGATTTAAATCAGTTGCAGTGTAATATTCTTCACGTTGGCTACCTTCTTTTGTTAGATAAGTTTGAAGAATACGATGAAGAATTCGGCACTAAAATGGCGCGATTTTTACATAGCGTACAGGAAAAGGGAATTAAAGTTTCTGTTGATATAGCAAACAAGAATACTGCAGATTGGTCGCGGGACGTTGTTTCAGTATTAAAATACGTAAACTATCTTATTTGTAACGAAGTCCAGTGTTGCGCCTGTTTTAATTTAACTGCAACCAATGCTGATGGCACGCTTAATATGTTTAACGTTAAAAGCGCTATGCGCCAGGCATTAAAGGTTGGTGTTAAGGATAAGGTTATCGTTCACACAAGGGATGCATCCTTTATTTTAAACAGTAATAATGAATTTACCTGCGTACCTTCCCTTGATATTCCAGCTGTTAGCATTAAAAACTCAACGGGTGCAGGGGATGCTTTTGCCGCAGGCTGTTTGTATGCAATAAATAATAATTATACCGATAAGGAAATTTTAGAGTTCGCTTCCGGCGCTGCTGCATGCAACCTGTTTTCCGAAAATTCTATTGACGGTATGAAAAACAAAAAACAAATTCTTTCTTTGATGAAAGAGTATAAAAGAAAAACAATAAAATTTTAAATTTATGAAAGGCGGATTTTATTATGAATTTTATGGACACAGTTGAAGGCTCATTGCTTGAAAATTTCTTCCCAAAGGGATGGGATATGGCAAAAATTGATGCCTGTGTGGGAACACCTGAAACAGTTGAAGAAAGACAGGCTTTCTGGAATAAGGATTTCACTCCTGTTCAGTGCCAGAGTTTAGCAGATTTTGACGTTTATATGGGTCACGAAATCGCATTAAAGATTAAAGAAACAAGAGACGCAGGTCAAAAAGCCGCATTTATTCTTCCTGTTGGACCTATGGGTATGTATAAGTGGGTAGTTTACTTCCTTAAAGCATGGAACATTTCAGCTGACCACGTTACAACATTTAATATGGATGAGTGGGCTGATAAAGACGGCAACACACTTTCATCAAGCGATAAGGCTTCTTTCCAGTATTCAATGGAACAGGCTCTATTTAATCCCTTAGGTGAACTTACCGTTCCTAAGGAACAGCGTAACTTTGCAACAAAGGATAATCTTCCTACTTATGCAGGTAAGATTGCAGCATTAAAAAAAGAAGGCGCAAAGTTAATCCTTGTTTACGGTATCGGCCGTGTTTGCCATATTGCTTTCTGGGAACCCCACTTTGCAGAAGAATTTGATTCTGATGAAGAATGGAAGAAGCAGACACACCGCGTTGGCGCAAAACTTCATCCCTTAACTATTGAACAGAACGCTATAACAAGCTTTAAGTCAAGAACAACACTTGTTCCCACCCGCGCAAACACCATCGGCCCCGGTCTTTTCCTTCAGGCTGATTACGCTATCGGCGGATGCGACGGTATCCTTTCACGCGGTATGCAGTGGCAGGGTCTTTCCTTCTGGATGACTTTAAGGCACGGTCCTTCAAGATGGATTACATCAAGTTATATTCCTACTCTTCCTGGCAAGCTTTTCTATCATAAAGAGCTTGCAGGCCCATTAGAAGCAGAATGTAATTAATAAAATTTGGTCAGGTTTCCAAACCTGACCTTTTTTTACATATATTAGTGCAATATTTGTCCAAAAATAATATAGATTTGTCTTGAATTAAAGCAAAAAGTGCGCTATACTTGATTTAAGTGAAAAAGTTTATTCACAAAAAGGAGAGAAAATTATGTTTAAAGCAGCATTAGTTGGTAACGGTTATATCGGTGGCGTTCACAGAAACGGCTACCGTATCTTAAAGGAAGAAGGCTCAGACATAACCTTAGTTGCAGTTTGTGACGTTCGCGAAGAAAGGTTAGAAGACGTTGACGGTGCAAAAACCTACACAAATATTGATGATCTTATTGCAAATGAAAAGGATTTAGATCTTATTGATTTAGCAGTTCCTACATATCTCCACTCAGAGCTTGCAATTAAATGTATGGAAGCAGGCTTTAACGTTATGGTTGAAAAGCCAATGGCTTTAACTGAAGAAGAATGTGACAAAATGCTTGAATGTGCTAAAAAGACAGGCAAAAAGTTTATGGTTGCACATTGTTGCCGTTTTGCAGCACCTATGGAAATCTTCCGCAGATTTATTCAGGAGCAGAAGTTTGGCAAGCCCGTTTCTGCATTCTTTACATCAACAGGCGCAAGACCTGATTGGGGCTTTGAAAACTGGTTCCGCGATGCAAAACTTTCAGGCGGTTGTATGCTTGACCTTCAGGCACATAACATTGACCTTATGAATTGGTACTTTGGTATGCCTAAATACGTAAGCACAGTTGCTGTTGAGCGCCACGATGGTGAAGGCTACGAATCCATTTCAGCAAACCATATTTATGATAACGGTCTTTACGTTCATTCCTGGTGCGATTGGGGATTCCCTGTAAACTACCATGCAGTTCGCAGTATGCGTGTTAACTTTGAAAACGGTTATATATATAATGAACGTAGCAGTGAAAGAAATACTCTTGTTGCAGTTAGCAACGATGGTACTTCAACAGACTTAACAGGCACGGTTGTTATGCCTTCAAGCACAGCACGTAACGAAATTGAATACTTTGCAAACTGCATTAAGACAAATCAGATTCCAAGAATGAATAAACCTGAAGAATCTAAAAAGGCAGTTAGAATTATTCGCGCACAGGAAGCAAGTGCGAAGATGAACGGTGCTCCTGTTGAAATCAAGGAGGACTAATATGAAAGTCGGCGTACTTATAAATATTACGGATAATTACCGTGAAATCATTTTAGATGCAAAGAAAAACGGCTTTGATTTCGGTCAGCTTGTAATGTGGAATCCCGATTTTTATACCGATGAAAACGCAAAAGAGCTTAAAGCGTTTCTTGAAGAAGTTGATTTTAAAGCAGTTTCTTTCTGGTGCGGTTGGTCAGGCGTTGCAAATTGGGGCTATCCCGAAATGTATCAAAGCCTTGGTTTAGTACCTGATTGGCTTCGTGATAGAAGATTAAACGATTTAAAGCGCGGTGCTGAATTTGCACATAAATTGGGTATTGAACTTGTTACAACCCACGCAGGTTATCTTCCTGATGACCCCAACCATCCAACACACGTTGCAATCGTTGCCGCTTTAAAGGAACTTTGCCTTGAATTACAAAAGAGAGGACAGAAGTTCTCCTTTGAAACAGGCGAAGAATTACCCCTTACCTTATCTTTAATGATTAAGGATATTGGTTTAGATAACGTTGGCGTTAACTTTGACCCTGCAAACCTTTATATTAACGGCAGGGGCAATCCCTTAGATGCAATGGATCTTCTTGGTTGTAAAGTATTTGGTATGCACGCAAAGGATGCAGTTCCCGCAACTTTTGGTAATCCTAAGGGCAAGGAAATGCAGATTGGTCAGGGTAAGGTAGATTTTAAGGCTTTACTTACCAAGTTAAAGGAATACGGTTACGAAGGCGATATCCTTATTGAACGTGAAATTCCTTACGGCGAAGAAAGAAATAAGCAGATCAGAGAATCCAAGGTGTACCTTGAAAAAATTATTGACGAGGTGTTTAATTAATGAAAAAACCCGTAATTGCGTTACAGATATATTCTTTAAGAGATATTTTTATGAAAGATGCCGAAAAGGCAATTAAAGAAGCTGCTAAAATGGGATACGAAGGTATTGAGTTCTTTCATTACGGTGAAATTCCCCCGGCAGAAGATCTTAAAAAGTGGCTTGATGAAGCAGGTGTAACTTGCGTTGCACACAACGTAAACTGGCCTGATATTTTGCCCGAAAACATTGATAAAACGTTAGAATTCTGTAAAACATTAGGTACAAAACGTATTATTATCGGTTCTGCACCTACTGATCAGCTTGATAAGCGTTCAAAGATGCAGGGGTTATTGGATATAATCCTTGAAGCCTATGAAAAGGCAAAGAAAGAAGGCTTTGAAATCGGTTATCACACACACTACACAGATTTTGCAGTTGTTGACGGTATTAACTTCTGGGATAGAGTTTTAAGCAATACCCCCGAAGATTTCCAAATGGTTCTTGATACAGGTAACTGTGAAGCAGGCGGCGGTAACAGTATACACTATCTTAAAAAATATCCCGGACGTTCAATGATAGTACATCTTAAACCTTATCACGTAAAAACAGCTGCTGCAACAATGATGGGCGAAGATAGCTATGATTGGAATGAATTGGTTAAGCTTTCCGTTGAATCAGGTAAGGCTGATACTTTAACCGTTGAATATTCATATCTTAACGGTAAACCGTCAGTAGAAAATGCAAAACAATGTTTTGATTTTATTAAAGCAATTGTAGATAAATTATTTTAAGGAGGATTTTTTATGAAAAAAATATTATCCTTAGTATTAACTATTGCAATTATTTTAGGCGCAGTATTTACTGCAAACCTTATTCTTGCTGAACCTGAAACTCCTGTAAGGGAAGGCGGCTATATGCACGTTACAGGCAGAGGCAATCAGAACTCAGGCCCAAGACAGTTACTTGGCGATGCGCTTAATGCATCAGGCGATGGCACATATCTTTTTTCCGCTTGGGTTAGATTCCCCGGAAATACCGCATCAAAGAAAGTAACCATTATGGTTTATCCTGGCGCATGGCCAGCCGCAACACTTGAAAAAACTATTACAGACGGCGAATGGACTCTTGTTTCAGGCGAAGTTACAATTTCCGGCACAGCAAATTTTGCTAATAATGAGAACATTTATTTCCGTATTCAGACCGGTACTGCGCTTACAGACAATTGGGATATTGATCTTGACAGCGTTGTTTTAAAGAAGAAAACAGGCGATAATACTTACGGCGAAAATCTTATTCAGGATTCAGGCTGTGAACTTAATCCCTTATCAACTTGGTATGGAACATCAGCAACAATATCAAACCCTGATTCCAATGATACATCGCTTTACGGCGTTCAGGTTGAATATAAAGCAGACAGCAATCTTTTTGTAAGCAAAAAGGGTCAGTTTAATTTCTGTCTTGACGGCAATAAAGCAGAGGTTACAGTTTATAATGCCGGTACAGAAAGTATTACTGTTGGCTTGCAGATCAGGGGTGGGGCTAACGGCTTTGTTACTCTTGGTGGAAACAATGTATGGAACGCTATTGCTCCCGGTGAAGCAGTAACTATTACTACTACAATAGATGAAGCAAACGTTGCAGCTGCTAACTGGGCAGTTCTTGTAGCAAATGGCGCAGGAAAAACAGGTAAACTCGTTCTTTGCAACCTTACTGCACAGCAGGCAACAAACCTTAAAGAGAGTTCAAAATGGAACGTTAATAATAGCGTTGCACCTGCAGTAGTTGCAAATCCCGAGGCTGCAGAAGCAACCCCTGTTGTAACTCCTGTAACAACTCCTGTAACAACACCTGTAACAACTCCGGTTACAACACCCGAAACAACACCTGTTGTTACACCTGATCCTAACAAGCTTTACGGTGTTCAGGTTGAATACAAATCAGATACAAATCTTATGATTAGTAAACCCAACAAGATTAATTTCTGTATTGATGGTAAAAAAGCTGAACTTACAGTTTATAATGCAGGCACAGAAACCATTAAACTTGGTTTACAAATCAGAACTGCTACCTGGTCAACAATCGGCGGATTAAACCAGTGGACTGAAATTGCTCCTGGCGAAGGAAAAACTCTTGTTACTGAAATAACAGACCAACAGGTTGCAAGCGATAACTTTGCACTTCTTGTAACAGACGGTCCAAACAAAACAGGTAAAATTGTTATCTGCAACCTTAAAAACGCAAAGGCAACTGAACTTGCAGTAAGCTCAAGCTGGAACGTTAATAATGCAGTTGTACCTACAGTAGTTGATAATCCTGAATTTACCGCTTCACCATCACCAAGCGCACCTTCAGGTACTGAATCTACACCCGTTCCTACACAAAAACCTGATTTAACGGTTGAAGAAGGTTATATTACCGTAACAAACCGCGCAAATCAAAATTCAGGTCCAAGACAGTATGTTGGCGATGCTCTTAAACAATCAGGGGATGGTACATATTATCTTTCTGCATGGGTAAAAATCCCCAACAATACTTTAGAAAAGGCAGTGCGCCTTATTATTGTAGCAGACGGTAAATATCCACAAGCTACAAAGGTTGTTACAAACGGTGAATGGACGTTGGTTTCAGGTGAAATTGAAATCACGGGTACTGCGAATATCGCAAGTAACGAAAGTGCATACTTCAGAATTCAAACGGGTAATAACATTGAAGAAAAATTTGATATTTACTTTGACGGCATTACCTTAAATAAAAAGAACGCAGATGCAAGCTATGGTAAAAATATTCTTGTCAATGCAGATTTTAATAAGGAAGATCCTGCAACCTGGGCAAACGATCCTAACTGCATCGTTACCTTTGTTGATGCAAAAGAAAAGATAGAGGTTGTTAAACCTACGGGCGTTATTATTACTGCGTTAGAAGAAACTGAAACAAATCATATTATTACAAATGCGGGTATCGTTTCAAAAGATGATATTAAAGACGGTAAGATTACCAAAACCTTCACTATCTTAAATCAGGGCGAAGAACCCGTTAAGGTAACACTTTCACTTCAGTGCGTACACAAAAATGAAGAAGGTAATGATATGTGGTCAGCGCCCGTAAAAGGCTTTACTGCTTTAATTGAACCGGGTGATAAACAGGAACTTACCTACACGATGGAAGTTAATGCTGATGGCACAATTACCGTTTCAGGCGGTAATAACGATATGGATCATAAGCCTGAAGAATTCTTTGCACGCTTTGATATTCTTGAAGCAGACGGTAATCCCAAAGTTGTTAAAGGAACAAAGCTTGTTATTTTAAATGATAACGAAAACGTTATCTTTACCGCAGGCGATAGAACTAATATTACCGTTGAAGTTACTTATTCAAAGCAATATGCAACTTCAGATATGATACCATTTAGCGCAATTGTTCTTATACCTTTAACAGTTGCATTTGTTCTTGTTATTAAGAAGCGTAAGGAAAACTAAACAGTTTTCCTTACTTTTTAGGAGAATACAAAAATGAAAACAATTGATAATGCTTCAGTTTGGAGTCCGTTAGAAATTAAGCTTATAAGTGAAAAAAAGTACGAAAACCCTTATCTTGACGTTGAAATCAACGCAACTTTTACCCACACAAGCGGTAAGGAAATTAAGGTTTTAGGCTTTTGGCACAGCAAAGATATCTTTGCAGTAAGATTTGCCCCTTGTTTAGAAGGCGAGTGGTCTTTTGATATTGCCTGCACAGATAAAGATAATAAGGATTTATTCTTAAAGGGAAGCTTTACTGCCAACAAGGAAGAAACCGAACTTTTAGCAAGAAAGCACGGCTTTGTTACTGACAGGCATAATAACAGATATTTTACTTATGATGACGGCACACCTTTCTACTGGCTTGCAGATACACACTGGCAGGCACCTAACTACGAAACTATTTGCGATTGTAACTATCCCGGTTGCACTTGCAAAAATCAGTTCAAGCATGAAGTAGACGACAGAATTAAAAAAGGTTTTACCGTTTATCAGACGTATTTTGATGCTTCTGAAAGCGATGGCGGCGGGCAGGCAGGACTTTTACCTTCGCTTTGGGATAAAAAGTTCACTTTGCCATCAAATCAGTTTGCTGAAAAGGTTGACGTAATGTTTGAATACCTTGATAGCGTTGGTATGGCTATTGCATTAGGCTTTGGCGTTCACTATATTACCGTACAGAATATGGATGAAGCAGACCTTTTCCGTTTTGCAAAATACGTTATTGCAAGATACGGATGCTACAATATTATATGGATTATTGCCCAGGAAATCACAAGGCTTCGTCCATCACGTATTGAAGGCAAAACCGTTTTTGATACTTATCTTGAACTTGGTCAGATAGTTCGTGATACTGATGGCTTTAAGCATCCCGTTTCTGCCCACATGGACGTTATGGAGTTTTCTGATGAAAGGGCGCAAAGGCTTTCAGATCAGCCTTGGCATACTTATTGGATGACTCAGGGCGGTCACGGTGAAGCTATGGCACCGAAGAAAAAGCACTATAAGGAATATGCTGAAGCAAAGGATTACTTTAAGCCTGTTATTGAAGGCGAATTAAGTTATGAAGACCTTAACTGCGGATACTTTGCTGATAACAGAGGCGCCCGCGTTGCCGCCTGGAACTCTATGATGGATGGTTGCGCAGGTTACACCTACGGCGCAACAGGTATCTGGGCAAACGGTTATTCAACAGAAATCAGCAAGGGCTGGCTTGGTGAAAGTACTTCTTATAGTTATGAGCCTTGGTATATCGGTCTTTCAAAGCCCGGTTCTTTTGAAATGATGTATTTAAAACAGTTCTTTATGAACGTTGATTCTTGGTGTAATTTTGTGCCAAGCTACTATGATACGTCATTAGGCGATTTCCTGGAAGACGATAACAAGCTTATGATGCGTATTAAGGATGATACTGTTGCTTGCTATTTCAGAAATCTTGATTTAACAACAGGTAAGGTTTTACAGTTAAACAAAGATAAAACCTATACTGCTTATTGGTTTGATGTTAGAACAGGCAACTATATAAAAATTGAAACAATTTCAGGCGTTACGGAATATGATATTCCCCAAAAGCCTGCATTAGACGATTGGGCATTTATCTTAACAACCCAGGAATTAAAGAATATTACTGTTGTTGAAAAGTTTGAAAACAAAACTATAATAACAGGTGAAATTATTAAACCTGTAAAGGTAAGTGCTATCGGCGGTATTTATTATAAAGATGGCAAAATGATTGATAATACTGAATATCTTTATGATAATAATAAGGAAACTGTTTGGATTCCTTTTGCACAAAGAACCACACAAACTATTATTTATGACCTTGGTAAGCAGTATGAATTAGGCGGTGTTGAAATCGTTCCTAATGAAAACACAGCTTTACCCGCTTACAGAGTTGAGGTTTCTAACGATGGCGAAAAGTGGTTCACACAGGCTGATACTAATTCTCTTGGTGCAAAATTCCACAAAGGAAAAGTTACAAGTAAAATTACAGGCACTTGGCAGTTTGTTAAAATAATGCTTCATAATAAATACGTTATTTCTGAAAAGGAAGCAGAAGTTGCTAACTACAAAGTGTTTGTTAACACAATTTACACGGATAGGGGCAATAAACCGCTCCATTATGCTGAAACTCAGATTCAACAGATTTCAGTTTACGGTAAAAATTAAAAGGTGGAATATATGAAAAGATTTTTAGCACTTGTGCTTACAATGGCAATTTTTATGGGCTTATTGACCGGCATCAGCTTTACTGCTAAGGCAGAAGGCGAAGATGCAATGGTTTGGTCACCTACTGAAATTACCTTAACAAGCACAAAAAAATATGATAATCCTTATAAAGACGTTAGTATTGACGCAGTTTTTACCCATACTGACGGCACACAGATTTCACTTCCTGGCTTCTGGAAAGAAAAGGATACCTTTGCAGTACGCTTTTCACCTACAAAAACAGGAACATGGAAGTATAAAATCACTTGTTCTGATGCATCAAACGCTTCCTTAACTAAGGAAGGCACGTTAAATGTAAAAGAAAACACCTCTGAAAACGGATTACAGAAGCACGGCTTTGTTAAAACAGGTGACGGCGTATTTACTTATGATGACGGCACACCGTTCTTCTGGCTTGCTGATACTCATTGGCAGGCACCTAACTATGAACAGACTAACGTTTGTAACTATCCCGGATGCAGCTGCTACAATCAGTTTAAGCACGAGGTTGATAACCGTAAAGAAAAAGGCTTTACAGTTTATCAGACGTATTTTGATACCTCTGAAAGCGATGGCGGCGGTCAGATAGGCAAAATTGAATCTATCTGGGAAGATAAATTTAAGCTTCCTTCAAGTGAGGTATTTAACAACAAAATTGATAAAATGTTTGAATATCTTCACGATGTTGATATGGCAATTGCATTAGGCTTTGGTGTGCACAGGGCAACTGTTAGAAAAATGTCAGTGGCAGACCTTAAACTTTTTGCAAGATATATTGTTGCAAGATATGCTTGTTATTCAATTTTATGGATAACCGGTCAGGAAATTACCCGTCCCAAAGAAGAAGCTTACGATCCTACAATGAGTGTTATGGATGCATGGCTTGAAGTAGCAGAATACGTTAATGAGATTGACGGTTATAAGCACCCTAACTCTGCGCACATGGACGTTATGGACCTTTCAAATATGGCGGCTCTTGAACTTCAAAAACAGTCCTGGCACACTTTCTGGGCAACACAGGGCGGTCACGGCTTAGGAATGCTTCCTACTAAAAAGCATTATATGGCATATTGTGCAGGTGGTAAGCCCGTTATTGAAGCAGAATACAACTATGAAGATATTAACTGCGGTGTTTTTACAGGATATGATGCAGTAAGAATAGGCGCATGGAACGCTATGCTTAACGGTTGCGCAGGATATACCTACGGTGCAGCAGGTATATGGGCAAACTGCTATTCTACCGAAGGCAACGTTGGTTGGTATGACGGCTTTACAAGCTATAACTATGAGCCTTGGTATATGGGCCTTGATAAGCCCGGTTCATTTGATATGGCGTATATGAAGAACTTCTTTATGACCATTAAAGATTGGTCAAAGTTAGTGGCAAGGTATGAAGATACCCGTTATGCTGATTTCTTAAAAGATTCTAAAAAGATGATGGCATCAACGGAAGATAAAACCACGTTTGTATGTTATTTCATAAACGAAGATACTTCAACAGGTAAAATCTACGGTTTGGATAACACAAAAACCTATAAGGCGTTATGGTATAACGTATTAACAGGTAAGTTTATTCCTGTTAACGATAACGTTCAGGGAGTTCAGTATGACGTTCCTGAAAAACCCACCACAGAAGATTGGGTATTCCTTTTAACAAGCGATGAACTTAAAGATTATAAAACAGAATCAGTTTACAAAAAGCCTGAAAAACAGGAAAACGTAGGCAATATTGTTACACCTTACAAGGTTACTGCTGTTGGTGGCTTATCATATAAGAACGGCAGACTTAGAAATAACACTGAAAGCCTTTATGATCTTGATGGCAGAACTGCCTGGGAACCACATGCAAACAGGGTTACACAAACCATTATTTACGATCTTGGTGTGGCTTATAATTTAACCCAGATAAACATTGTTCCTGCAACGGAAACAATTCTTCCAAAGTACCGTATTGAAGGCTCAAACGATGGTAAAACTTGGACAATTATCGTAAACACAAAACTTCACGATTTTACTTTGTCACAGGATAAAACCTATTCTCAGGAAGCTTTGAACGGGGCTTACAGATATGTTAAAATTCTTTTGTTGAATGCAGAAGATATTCCACAGGCGCAAGTAAACAAGGTAAATTACAGAATCGTACGTAACAACAGATTCTTTGAAGCAACTGAAGAAACGGCATGCTATTCATATACCGCTATTGCAGAAATTTCAGTTTTTGCAACCGGTAAAGCAACAAACGAGCAAGTTCAACAAGGTGTAGTTGGCGGTGAAGACCCTGTTACCAACGTTACCGAAGAAAACGGTGGCGTTACAGTTAATATTGTTCCTGTTATAATTACAGGCGTTGTTGCAATAATCGTTATCGGTTTAGCTGTTACTTTAAAGGTAAAAAAGAATAAACAGGATTAATAAAAAATCCCTTGCTTGATTTAATTTAAGCAAGGGATACTTTTTTATGCGAAAAATCAAAATTATTGACAATAATAAGTAATATGTGGTAAAATAACTATAAGTGTGAGCACGTAATTTTGTTGGAGATTTTATATGGCAAAAAAACAAAATGCAAAACAAAAAACTGAACACAGGCGCTTATATGAAGTTCCCGATATCAAGCCAAAAAAGAAGCCGTTTTACAGTTTTATAAAAAGAACTGTTGATATTGTTGCTTCCTTAGTTGGCTGTATTGTTGCATTTGTTCCTATGATTATATTAGGTATAATTATATGCGTTGATTCCAAAGGTCCCGCTCTTTATAAACAGGAAAGATTAGGTTTAAACGGTAAACCCTTTATGCTTTTAAAGTTCAGGTCAATGTATATTGATGCTGAGGATGAAGGGGCAAAATGGGCTGCTGAAAACGATACCCGCTGCACACGCGTTGGCGGTTTTTTACGTAAATCAAGAATGGACGAGCTTCCACAGTTATTAAACATTCTTAAAGGGGATATGAGCCTTGTTGGCCCGCGCCCTGAACGTCCTTATTTTTATAATGAATTTGAAAAAACCATACACGGTTTTTCTCACAGGCTTAACGTAATCCCAGGATTAACAGGTCTTGCACAGGTTAGCGGCGGATACGACCTTTTGCCCGAAGAAAAAATCGTTTATGATATGGAATATATTGAAAAACGTTCCTTATGGCTGGATTTAAAATGTATTATCAAAACTGTTGCCATAGTGTTTAATTCTGAGGGTGCAAGATAGTATGAATCTGCAAAATAAAAATATACTTATTGTAAGCCCCTTCTTTTTTGATTATCACGTTCGCATGAAGGAAGCATTGGAAAATCGCGGCGCTAATGTTGACGTGGTTGACGAACAACCATCTCATTCTGCTATTGCCCGCATCCTTATGCGTAAAGATATTGGGCTTTATCACGGCGTTATTAACAGATACTTTGATGAAGTGCTTACAACCTTAAAAAAGGATTACGATTTTATTCTTTTTATTAAGTGCGAAGCCCCTACAGTTGAAGTATTAAAAAAGTTCAAGCGCCGTTTTCCTTTTGCAAAAAGAATCCTGTATCTTTGGGATTCAGTTGCAAATATTACCCATATAACAAAAAAGTTCGCTTACTTTAATAAAATTTTCTCCTTTGATAATGATGATGTTTTACGTTACTCATTCCTTGAATATGCCTACTGGGGATATACAAAAGAGTTTGACGTTCCATCAAAGGAAAAGCCTGAATATGACCTTGCTTTTATCGGAACACTTCATTCCATAAGACCTAAGGTGTTAGATGAAATTTCAAAACAGTGCAAAGAACAGGGACTTGTTTTTTATAAATTCGTTTTTGTTCCGCACATTTTTGTGTACCTTTACAATAAATTGATGAATCCTTATTTTGTGCGTGTTAAACGAAATAAAATTCATTTTAAGTCTATTTCAACACAAAAAGCTATTGAGATTTATCAAAAATCCAAAGCGGTTTTAGAAATTGAAAATACTTATCAAACAGGTGCAACCACAAGATTAGGCGAAATGATTGGTATGAAAAAGAAAATCGTTACCACCCATGCCTGCACCAACCAGGAATTTTATAACCCCAATAACCAACTTGTTATTGACGTTAATAATATTAAAATAACCAAGGAATTTTTTGAAACCCCTTACGAAGAAATTGATGAAAAGGTAAGATATAAATATTCCTTTGAGCATTTTATTGATAAGGTGTTTAAGTAACGAAAAGCGACCGAACAGGTCGCTTTTTTTAATGAAAAATGAATAATGAAAAATGAATAATGGCGGAGTTTTGCTACGCAAAACGTTGCCTTATATGTGAGGTGTATAATATAAAAATATAGTTGTAGGGGCAGGCATCGCCTGTCCGTTTTACATTTAGGAATATGGTTTCATTTTGTCTGTGAGTCCTAATAAATAGTCAGTTGACGTGTTATAGAACTTAGCTAATGCAATTAAAGAAGAAATAGGAATTTGGCGTTGTTCGTTTTCATACTGAGAGTACGTGTTTTGTTTAACGTGTAAGTATTCCGCAAGTTCTTTTTGTGTTAAATTACGGTCTTCCCGTAAATCTCTGATTCTCATATTTTTATCTCCTAAAAAATTTATATAAAGATTATAACATATCACGCAACGAGATATTGACAAATATCTCATAATGTGATATTATTGAGATATAAATAAAAAGGAGTGAATAAAATAATGAAAAATGTTTTAGAAAAATTGTGGTATGCTGATGTTTGTTCAGTTATCAGGGAAGAAAATCAATCGCAGGAAATCAAAGGACTTATGGAATATATAGCCAACCATCGTGCTAATTTACAAGAATCTTTTAGTGAAAACCAAAAAGAGATTTTTGAAAAACTGGATGATTGCTATGATGAACTTTCAGGAATAAATGATAAACAAATATTCATATCTGCATTTTGTCTTGGTGCACGAATTGCTATTGAAGTGTTAAGTGCAGAAATAAAATAAAAGCGGTCCTTTCAGACCGCTTTTTGTTGTTAATTATAAATTATCTTTCAAGGATAGAAACTTCGGTATCCTTATCAAATAACTGAATACGGTAGGGGTCAAATGCAAGAACTACATCGTCGCCTGCCATAATCTTTGAACGGGGGTTAACACGTGCAACAGGGTTATCTGCATTTTCCTGAATGAATGAATCCATTTCAAGATATACAAGTGTTTCATAACCAAGCTTTTCAAGAAGTTCAACGTGAGCCTTAACCTGTGCTTCAGGATGTGCTTCAATAAATACTTCTTCATCGTGGATATCGTCAGGACGTACACCAAGGATAACGTCTTTACCGATATAGCTCTGGTCAGTAAGTTTTGAAATAACGCCCTGAGGAAGCTCAACCTTATTTTCGCCCATACGAGCAATAACCTTATCGCCATCTTTAACAAGAGTAGCGTTAAAGAAGTTCATCTGAGGTGTTCCGATGAAGCCTGCAACGAACTTATTGCAAGGATAATCGTAAAGGTTCTGAGGTGTATCAACCTGCTGAATGAAGCCGTCCTTCATAACAACGATACGGGTACCCATTGTCATAGCTTCTGTCTGGTCGTGAGTAACGTAAATGAAGGTTGTGTTAAGGCGCTTATGAAGTCTTGTAATTTCAGTACGCATCTGAACACGGAGCTTAGCATCAAGGTTTGAAAGAGGTTCGTCCATAAGGAATACCATGGGTTCACGAACGATAGCACGACCTAATGCTACACGCTGACGCTGACCACCGGAAAGAGCCTTGGGCTTTCTCTGAAGATATTCTTCAATACCAAGAGCCTTTGCAGCTTCCTTAACCTTCTTGTCAATTTCGCCCTTATGAACCTTACGGAGTTTAAGACCGAATGCCATATTATCATAAACTGTCATGTGTGGATAAAGAGCATAGTTCTGGAAAACCATCGCAATATCTCTATCCTTAGGTGCAACGTCATTCATAAGCTTGTCGCCGATGAAAAGTTCACCTTCTGTAATTTCTTCAAGACCTGCAACCATACGAAGAGTAGTGGATTTTCCGCAGCCTGAAGGACCAACAAGAACGATAAATTCCTTGTCTTTAATTACAAGGTTAAAGTCGTTAACAGCGGTAACGCCGCCGGGATAAACCTTGTAGATATGTCTTAAAGTAACGCCTGCCATATAAAACAGTCCTCCCTAAATAATTTTTTATAATTATAGCACGGTAAATAAAATGATGCTACTGTCAAACTGCACAAAGAATAGAAACGGTTTGCACAGTTAATTGAAAAACGCCATAATTTCTTCCTTTTTAGCGTTGGTTTTGCCTTGTAACATATTATCTCTGCCACCGCCTTGTGCATTTAGTTTTTCCTTTAAAAGTGCGCGTGTTTCTTCAATATAAGGGGTGATAATGTTAAAACGGTAGCCATCATCTTCATTTCCGAAAAACGCACCGCAAACGCCACTGTGCTTTTTTGCTAAAAGATTTACTGCATCTTTTAATAAATCAGGGCTATCAACAAAGACGAAATTGCAAGAAGTTTCGTTAATTTCTCTTTTAAGTAATTCTAATTTTAAGCCGTTTAACTGGTATTGTGTATCGTTTAATTTTTGCATCAGCTTTTCAACGCCTAAGGGTGTTTCTGCAAAAGGCAAGGAAAGTAAAGCGGAAAGCTTTTTTAAGGCTTTAAAATAATCGTTAATTTCGGTAAAGGCAAATTCGCCTGCCTTCATAAAAATCCTTACTCCGCCTTTATACTTTTGCCAGGAAACAATTTTTATAAAGCCGATTTCACCTGTTTCTTTAACGTGGGGCGCACAACAGGCGCACCTGTCAATACCGTCAATTTCAACTATCCTTAAATTTTCCTTAATATCAAGTTTACTGCGGTAAGAGAGTGTTTCGGGGTTTTCAGGATAATAACAGGAAATTGTGCGGTTTTCCCAAACTGCCTTGTTGGATAAAAATTCAATTTTATCAATATCTTCCTGGGTTAACGGACCGCTGTAATCCATTGTAACAACGTCATCACCTAAATGAAAGCCTGTGTTTTCATATCCGTAATATGTATGCACTACGCCTGAAATAACGTGCTCGGCAGAATGATTCTGCATTTTATTAAAACGTTTTTGCCAATCTATAACGCCTTTAATTTCCTTTTTTTCAATAGGGGAATGGGTGAAATGATAGATTACACCGTTTTCTTCCTGAACGTCAAAAACGCTGGTTTCATCTAAAAATCCCGTATCGCTTTTTTGTCCGCCACCTTCTGCAAAAAACGCGGTTTGGTCTAAAACGATTTTATAAAAATCTTCGCAGTTTTTACATTCTAAAACGTTAGCGGTAAATTCTTTTATATAACTGTCTTCGTCAAATAAACGCTTGGTCAAAATATTGGCTCCTTTTGGGTGTTTTTTAGTGTTCAGTGCGGTATGAACGTGATTTAATAAATTCGTCAAATTCCTGAACGCTTCCTGAAAAAACGTTCATATCAATATATTTTTCTGTTCCATCGTAACCGTTAAGTTTTTCGCGGTTAGTATATTGCCAGAACGTCCAGCTTCTGTTGTCAGTTAGTTTTGGTTTTGTAATAACGTTTCTTATCCAGATATCATACTCTTTGTAATCACCTGATAAATAAAGCTTGTATGATTTTTCCGTAGCGTAAATAATAGGCTTTTGTCCGTAGTGGTTTTCAAGAATTGTAAGCATATCTTTAAGCTCTTTTTCTACGTTTTCGCGCTTAGGCGGATTCTTTTCTTTATCGCCGTAAAATTCAAGGTCAATTACAGGAGGCAACATATTTTCAAAGGGTTTAACGGTATTGATAAAGTTTTCAGCCTGTGTTTTGCCTTTGCTATCATAACTGAAAAAGTGGTATGCACCCACGAAAATTGATGTTTTTTGTGCTTCTTCAAAATTATAAGAGAAATTCTTATCTACAGTTGAACTGCCCTCGGTTGCTTTAATAAAAGCAAAAGAAACGTTTTGCCGGGAAAGTTCTTCCCAATCAATTTTGCCCTGATATGAAGAAACGTCAATTCCTTTAACCTGATATTTTTTAGCGGAAAAGCCGTTTAATATAATCACGCCGTTAAAAACCAGAAAGCCTGCAATAATACATAAAATAATTATCAATGAAACAAAAACGGCAATAATTTTAAATGACTTTGCTTTCATTAAAGGAACCTCCTTTTTTATAATTATATCACAAATTAAAAGTGTTTGCAAATAAGTGATAAGTGATGCGATGCGTTTCCTCACACGCCGAAGGCATTTCACGTGGCAAAGCTACATTTCACACGCAAGGCGTATTTCACAAATCCTATAAAGGATTTATTTCGTTGAAAAAAGCACTTCAAAAGAAGTGCTTTTTTGCCTTGAATGTAATAAAAGGTGTCTGGATAGGGGGATTGAGAACACAAGTACACCATATGATTTTTTATTTTTTCTGCAAGTAATACAAGTAGTCATTGTATGTATAATAATCATCACTTTGATAAATAAAATCATCACAGTAATCGACTGATGCAACTATTCTTTCGGCTTCGGGATATGTTTTAAATAATTTTATTATGTCGTCCTTAGAATTTATCAGTAGATCTTTTGTACAAAAAAGTTGATTTTCCGAATTTCCGTACGGGCACATATTTCCATGACGGCAAGTCATACAACAAGCAAGTTTAATGTTATGCGGAAGTTTATTCTGTAAATCGGCAAAAGCATCTTCCCACAGATAATTTGTACCGTTGCCTTGATATAACACTCCGTTGTAAGTCACATTAATTTCGATGGTGCAAACTGTATTTTCGCTATCATCGTAATTGATTTGAACAGGGGCAACAATATTGTCTGTTGGCGAAAGCAATATAATATGTTTTTTAATTGTATTTTTCATTTTGTGTTATCCTTTGCGGTGTTGATGGAAGCAATCAGTATTCGGCGAATCGTACCGCTTTTGTTGTAAAGGTCAGCAACGGTTTCTTTGTTAAGAATATCAGATTTTACGAACAACTCTAACCAATATTCCGTTTCATAGCACTCCTTTAGGGCAATTTGGAGTTTTGCGATAAAATCTGCTTTACCGTGCGCATAATTAGCCTCGTGAATGTTGGCACCGATAGAAGTGGCAGAACGCTCTAATTGATTAACAAGAGAATAGTGCCCTTTGATTGTTTCACACAGTTTAATTATTTTAACAGCAAATTCTGTTGAAAGATCTCTGAGTTTTGATTCAGCCATATTAGTACCGCCTTTCTTAAATGAATTATATCACAATCACGGAAATAATGAAAGTGAAATATCCTTTGGATGTGAAATAATGACCTGCGGTCATTGTGAAATATTGTTCCGTTGTCGCAATGTGAAATGAAATAAATCCACTCACGCCCGCAGGCATTTCACGTGGCAAAGCTACATTTCACACGCAAGGCGTATTTCACAAATCCTATAAAGGATTTATTTCGTTGAAAAAAGCACTTCAAAAGAAGTGCTTTTTTCTGGTGGAGATAAGCGGATTCGAACCGCTGGCCTGTTACATGCGAAGCAACCGCTCTACCGCCTGAGCTATACCCCCGTAAACATCTTATATTGTATCACAGAATTTCAAAAATGCAACACAAATTGGAAAAAATTTTTATAAGAAAAATTTTAAAAAAACGACAAAAAAATATATACTTTTATTGATAAATGTGATATACTATATGTAGTAACTAAAAATTCATGGAGAACATAAAATGCACAAGATAATCAAAATGTTGTTAGTGCTGTTGCTTCTGCCTTGCCTGATATTTTCTGCCTGTACTAAAAATGAAGTGATCAGCGTTTATAAAATTGAAGATGATGCTTTAAAGGCAAAACAAATTAAGGTTGAAAACCTTACACCACAGCAGATTTTGTTTTATATGCAGGAATTAGGTGTGGTTTCAAGTGAAGTTTCCATTAAAGCTTTTGAAAGCCGCGGCGATGATTCTACCCGTGAATTAGTGCTTGATTTAAGTGAAAATTTTGCACCCTGGCTTGCGCTTTATGAAGGTAAATACCAAAAGTTGATTATGCAGGCAATTGCAAACACCTTTATCAGTAATTACCACGCAACCAAAATAGCCATTCTTTCAGGCGGACAAGGCATAAAAACAAGCGTTTATGATTTTTCTCACGAGTTTATTTATATTGACGTAAACACAAGTATGGAAAACTTGCCTATCGGTTTAACACCTACTGCACAGGTAGTAACACCAAGCCCAACACCTGCGCCAACAAAGGATACTTCAACGCCTAAACCAACTGCAAACGTAAATAAGGGTCCTATCGTAACACCCCAAAGGGAACCAGGTACAAAGTATATTGCACTTACTTTTGATGACGGTCCCCATAAAAAATATACAAGGTTAATCGTTGATAAGCTTAATGAATATGGCGCAAAGGCAACGTTTTTTGTTGTTGGTAACAGAATAGATGCTTCAACAAAGGATGCAGTAAAATATCTTGTTGACCAAGGTAACGAAATTGCAATTCACGGTTATACTCACTCAGTATATTATAATAAGTGTGATGACGCTACCTTTGATTATGAGCTTTCTCAAACCGCGAAGGTTATTAAACAGACTACAGGCGTAGATGCAAAGCTTATGCGCCCCATCGGCGGAAGCATAACTAATGCCCGTGTGCAAAGTTGCGGTTATTCCGTTATTTTGTGGAACGTGGATTCTGAAGACTGGAAGCACAAAACACAAACTCAATCAGAAATAGATATTATCGTAAATAACGTTATGAAAGACGTTGGCGACGGTAAGATAATCCTGATGCACGAAATTTACGAAAACTCATATCAGGCGTTAGATATTATTTTAAGAAAGTTAACTGAACAAGGCTATAAGGTTGTTACTGTTTCTGAACTTTTTGGTGAAAACAATCTTACCCCCGGTTCAAAATATTTCAGTGCAAAATAAAATAAAAAAAGAGCAGAATTTTCTGCTCTTTTTATTTTGTAAAATTGCCTAAATAGTTTAAAGGATTAACAGGCTTTGAATTTTTTAATACTTCAAAGTGAAGATGGGCGCCGTCCAACGCTTCACTTGCACCTGTGTTGCCTGCAGAACCGATTGCCTGTCCCTTTAAAACAGTTGCGCCTTCTTGAAGATCGGCATTTACGGTTTTTAAACAGGAATAAACTGTTTCAACACCATCGTTGTGGGAAATTTTTACCGTTAAACCCATTAAGGAATCCTCGTAAATTGCACTTACCGTTCCATCAAGGGCGCAAAGCACCGTTGCATCTTCTGAACAGGCAAAATCAATTGCCGAGTGTGTTGCCCAGTGCTTTAACGTGTTTGAATACACTAACGAATCTGCGGCGTATCCTTTAAGCACGTTTGCATCTTTAATGGGCGCAACCATTAAAGCATTTACACTGCTGCCCGCAGAAGCAGGGGAATCGTTATTGCCTTCTTTTTCAGGAACGATAGTTGCATAAGGCTCTTTTGTGCTTATTGAAGCATCACCGCCAACAAGCGCAGATTGCGTGTTTGTTGGGTTTTCAAGCACAATGTTGTTCTTTGGCGCAGAAATAACCGAAACCAAGTATGTTACTGCGATTGCCGCAACGCAGAAAACTGCCGTAACGGTGAAAGCCTTTTTAACGGTTTTTTGTTTTTTGTTAGCGCCGATAGTTTTGTCTTTGATTGGTCCAAGATTCATAAAATAAACACCTCCAATGTATATTTTTTCCTTAAACCATAAATATATACCTGCAAATATGTAAAAACAATGAATAAATTACAAAATTTTTGTTTTACCAATATTGACATTAGGGTGCGATTTTGTTACAATATAATCAACGAATATTATATATAGGAGGCTACCTTCATGGGAAAAGAAAACTTTACAAAAAGCAAAATGATAAGTGATTACGATCTTTATCTTGCTTGCGAAGGCACCCACAGAAATCTTGACGAAATCTTAGGTGCCCGTGCAGTATTTAACAGTACAGGTCTTATTGATGGATTTTACTTTGCTCTTTGGGCACCCCACGCAAAAGAAGTAAGCGTTGTAGGTGATTTCAATGATTGGCAAACGGATAAAAATCCCATGCAAAGAATTCCTGAAACTGATTTCTGGGAAGTTTATATTGAAGGTGTTCCAACAGGTAGCCTGTATAAATATTGCATTTTAACCAAGGATGGTCGCATACTTTATAAAGCAGACCCTATGGCAAAGTACAGTGAACTTCGCCCTAAAACCGCATCAAAAACCTATGCGGATAATTACCGTTGGCACGATCTTTCCTGGTGCTTAAAGCATTCAAAACCCATTGATAAAAATCAGCCTATGGCTATTTACGAAATGCATATGGGCTCCTGGATGCGCGGAAGCAATAACGAAATCTTATCTTATGCTGACGTTGCTGATGCATTAGTTAAATTCTTAAAGGAAAACCGCTATACCCACGTTGAACTTATGCCCCTTGCCGAACACCCATACGATGGTTCCTGGGGTTATCAGGCAACAGGATATTTTTCACCAACGTCCCGTTACGGCACACCTTATGAATTAAAGTATTTTGTTGATATTCTGCATCAGAACTCTATTGGCGTTATTCTTGATTGGGTACCCGGTCATTTCCCCAAGGATGCCCACGGATTAAGCTTCTTTGATGGTGAATGTCTTTACGAAAAGGACAGTAACGTTAGCTCTTGGGGAACGTTAAAGTTTAATTATGATCACCCAATGGTACGTCAGTTCCTTGTTTCCAACGCTATTTACTGGCTTAAAGAATTCCATTTTGACGGTCTTCGCGTTGATGCGGTAAGCAGTATGCTTTACCTTGATTTCTGCAAAAACGATGGGGAATGGACGCCTAATATTTACGGTGAAAATATTGATCTTGGCGCAGTTGAATTTATTAAAACCCTTAATTCAATAGTTAAGGAAAAATTCCCCGGCGCTATTATGATTGCCGAAGAATCTTCCGATTATCCAAAACTTTGCGCACCTTTAAATGAAGACGGTTTAGGCTTTGATTATAAGTGGAATTTAGGTTGGATGAACGATACCTTAGAGTATATGGAAACCGATCCGCTTTTCAGAAGTGGCGTGCATAATAAACTTACATTCTCAATGATGTACGCTTTTAACGAAAACTATATTCTGCCTCTTTCACACGATGAATGTGTTCACGGCAAAAAGAGTCTTTTAGATAAGATGCACGGGGAATATTATCAGAAATTTGCTTCAGTAAAAGCATATTTAGGATATATGTTTGCGCATCCGGGCAAAAAGCTTTTGTTTATGGGTAACGAAATCGGTCAGTTTATGGAATGGCGTTACTATGAACAGATTGAATGGAAGCTTTTACAGTACGAAACCCATCGCGGTTTGTACGGCTTTACCAAAGAACTTCTTAATATTTATAACGACCACGATGCTTTCTGGAAGAAAGATGATTCCTGGGATGGCTTTAAATGGATAAACGCTGACGATTCTCAGGCAAGCGTTTATTCAATGTGCCGTAAATCCGATGATGAAACCATTATCGCAGTTGTTAATATGACTCCTGTTGAACGCTACGATTACTGGTTAAGTTTAGAAGATGAAGGAAAGTACACACTTTTATTAAACAGTGATGATAAAAAATATTCAGGCGAAGGCACAACTCAGGTTTTATGCGAAGCCGTAACTGATAACGAATCGCCGGAATTTAAAAACCGTTTAAGGATTAACTTACCGCCTATGTCGGTACTCTATTATAAGTTAGAAAAATAATGATTATATTTAGTCGGAATAGGTTTTCTGTTCCGACTAAAAACACAAATTGGGGGCAAAAAAATGTACAGTATTGAATGCGTAGCAATGCTTCTTGCCGGTGGGCAGGGATCTAGGCTTGGTGCATTAACAAAAGAAATAGCAAAACCCGCAGTTCCATTTGGCGGAAAGTACCGTATTATTGACTTTCCTTTAAGTAACTGCGCAAACTCAGGTGTTTATACCGTTGGCGTTTTAACCCAGTACAGACCGCTTGAATTAAACACCTATATCGGTAGCGGTCAGCCCTGGGATATGGATAGATTACGCGGTGGTGCGTTCGTGCTTCCGCCTTACGTAAAAGGCAAAACAGGTGAATGGTATAAGGGTACTGCAAACGCCATTTATCAGAATATGCCCTTTATTGAGCAGTTCAATCCCGAATACGTGCTTGTGCTTTCAGGCGACCATATCTATAAAATGGATTACAGGCGTATGCTTAAAGCCCATAAGGAAAAAGGTGCTGATGCTACTATTGCAGTGTTTAACGTGCCTCTTGAAGATGCAAGCCGTTACGGTATAATGTCTGCTGATGAAAACGGCAGAATTTACGATTTTACCGAAAAACCAAAACAACCTAAAAGCACCACTGCAAGTATGGGTGTTTATATCTTCTCTTGGAAAGTGCTTAAAAAGTACTTAATTGCTGATGAAGAAAACGAAAATTCTTCAAAGGATTTTGGTAAGGACGTTATTCCTGCAATGCTTAACGATGGGCTTAATATGTACGCCTACGCTTTTGACGGTTACTGGAAAGACGTTGGTACAATTTATAGCCTTTGGGAAGCCAATATGGACCTTTTAGGCACAGTTCCTCTTTTAAACCTTTACGATGAACATTGGCGAATTTATTCCCGAAACGAAGGCTTGCCGGGGCATTATATTTCACCTAAGGCAAAAATCAAAAATTGTTGTATTTCAGAAGGTTGTAAGGTTTCAGGCACAGTTGAACATAGCGTATTGTTTTCAGGCGCAGTGGTAGAAGAAGGTGCAGTAGTTAAAAATTCTATTGTTTTACCTTATACTGTCATCAAAAAGGATGCTGTAATTGATAAAGCAGTTGTTTCAAATAACTGCGTTATTGGTGAAAATGCTTATATCGGTAGCGATGAACCTAATATTCCCTGGGTTAAAAACCCAATGTGCTCAGGCGGTGTAACGCTGATTGGCGATAAAGTTACCATTGGTAAAGATGTTCGCGTAGGCAGGGAAATGATGGTTGAACAGGATATTTTAGGGGGTGGCTGTAATGAATGATACCTTAGGCATTATAATGGCAGGTAACACAGGTCTTGAACTTGGCGAAATTACAAAAAACCGCCCGATCGGCGCAGTTCCTGTTGGTTCAAGATACAGGCTTGTTGATTTTATACTTTCAAATATGGTAAACTCAGGTATTGAAAGGGTTGGTATTCCTACACAGGACCATTACCGTTCCTTAATGGACCATCTTGGTTCAGGTGCCGCCTGGGATCTTAACCGTAAACGCCACGGCCTTGTGGTACTTCCGCCAATTATGGCTTCTTCTGATATGCAAGGCGATCTTGACGTTTTAAATAGCATTTTAGATTATATTTCCGCTTCTCACAGAAGATACGTTGTAATCTGCGGTAGTGATATTTTATATAAAACTACCTTTGACGATATGTTAGAAGCCCATAAAAAGAATAATGCTGATATTACCGTAATGTATCACAATATGCCAACTTGTAGTGAGTTAACCCATCACGTTGGCTTAAAAACCGATACCGACGGCAGAATTATTGATATTGAAATTGACCCAACCCGCGCATTTTCTTCACAGATTTCAATGGGCACATATATTATGGAAAGGGAATTTTTAGAATATCACCTTAACCGTTGCCTTTCCCGTGGCTTGCACGATTTTGCAAAGGATATTCTTTTGCACGAAAAAGACCGTTTAAGGCTCTTTGGCTACGAATATAAAGGCTACGTTGGCAGGGTGTATAATATTGCTTCATACTATAAATGCAATATGGATATTTTAAAACCCGAAATCAGCGCGCAGATTTTTGAAAACGGTGACCCCGTTTATACCAAGGTTAAGGACGAAGTTCCTACTATTTACGGTGAAAAAGCAGAAATCAAAAATTCAATGGTTGCCGATGGTTGTATCATTAACGGCACCGTTGAAAACTGCATTATCTTCCGCGGTGTTCAGATTGAAGAGGGCGCTGTTGTGAAAAACAGTATCATAATGCAGAATTCTTTAATTCAGTCCGGTGTAAACTTAAACCACGCCGTAATTGATAAGTCCGTTGTTATACGTAAGAATAAAACGTTGGTAGGGCAGGAAAATTATCCGGTAGTTGTGGGCAAAAACGCCGTCGTTTAACCACAGCACGCTAAATCTTTGCAATACTGTGTTGTGGCATTTATAAAAGCTCAGTCATTTACGTTTTGTGTAAACTCCTTCGCTTTTAAAACACCACGCCTTGTCTTGCAAATTTTATCGCACTGTGGACGTAGCTTTGCAAGCTCATTCGCAATTAACCGCCCACGCCACTGATTTGCAAGCTTTCTTGCACTTTTTGCGTAGCACAATAAAAAAACAAAACCCCCTGAAATTTCAGGGGGTTGTTTTTATTGACAAAACAAAGTTTAATATAGTAAAATTTAAGTATAAAAGGGGTTGAAAGTATGTTTGTGGCTGATAAAAAATATTTAAAAGCATATTTAATATCATTTTTGTTTGTGTGTATTACTTTAATCTTCTTTTTTGTTTTAGGGGTGATTTATAATTCTGTTATAGAAGCACTAATAATTGTCGGTGCAATAATGTTTTTTATTGTAATAGGCATATTATATAATCTGCCTGTGCTTTCAAGATGCTATATTGATAATAAAAAAGCTATTTTAAAATGTGGAAGGTTATATAAAAAAGAGATATCTCTTGTTGGTGCACAGAAAAGAAGTGTAGAACTAACAATGTCAATGGGTATATATGCAAAAAATATTTTTAAAGGTAAATACATTGTTATCGCAAACAGCGACGTTGATATTGATAAGGTTCTTCATTGGACAGGTAATGATTTACTAAAATGTTTGCGTGAAAAAGGGGTTGTAGCAATTCCTTGTTCATTAGAACATTGTATAACGGATAATATAGAAGATAAGCACTAATATTATTACAGGCTTGATATTATTTTCAAGCCTGTTTTCTTTTAAAAACCCTTGCAAAATAATTAAATTATGATATAATTATTTGCATAACAAAGGAGTTAGAAAAATGATTGATATTAAATTTTTAAGGGAAAACCCCGAAATCGTAAAGCAGAATATTAAAAACAAGTTTCAGGATTCCAAGTTGCCACTGGTTGACGAGGTTATTGAACTTGATAAGGAAAACCGCAAGACAATTCAGTTAGCTGAAGAATTGCGCGCAAACCGCAATAAATACTCAAAAGAAATCGGTGCGTTGATGGCGCAGGGTAAAAAAGATGAGGCAATGGAAATGAAGAATCTTGTTACCCAACAGAGCCAGCAACTTGCTGAAGCTGAAAAGAAGGAAGCCGAGCTTCAGGAAAAAATCAAAAATATTATGATGGTTATTCCTAATATTATTGACCCTTCTGTTCCAATCGGTAAAGACGATTCTGAAAACGTTGAAGTTCAAAAGTACGGTGAGCCTACGGTTCCTGATTTTGAAGTGCCTTATCACTCAGACATTATGGAAAAGTTTGATGGCATTGATTTAGATAGTGCAAGGCGCGTTGCAGGTAATGGCTTTTACTATTTAATGGGTGATATTGCACGCCTTCATTCAGCAGTAATTTCCTATGCCCGCGATTTTATGATTGACCGTGGCTTTACTTACTGCATTCCGCCCTTTATGATTCGTTCTGACGTTGTTACCGGCGTTATGAGTTTTGCTGAAATGGACGCTATGATGTATAAGATTGAAGGTGAAGACCTTTATCTTATCGGCACAAGTGAACATTCAATGATCGGTAAATTTATTGAACAGATGCTTTATGAAGAAAATCTTCCTTACACTTTAACAAGCTATTCACCTTGCTTCAGAAAGGAAAAGGGCGCACACGGTATTGAAGAACGTGGTGTTTACCGTATCCATCAGTTTGAAAAGCAGGAAATGATCGTTGTTTGTAAGCCTGAAGAAAGCCCCATGTGGTTTGAAAAATTATGGCAAAACACCGTTGATTTATTCCGCACCCTTGATATTCCTGTTCGCACCTTGGAGTGTTGTTCAGGCGACCTTGCAGATTTAAAGGTTAAATCTATTGACGTTGAAGCCTGGTCACCAAGGCAGAAAAAGTACTTTGAAGTTGGCTCATGCTCCAACTTAGGCGATGCACAGGCACGCAGGCTTCGTATCCGTGTTTCAGGTAAAGACGGCAAGTACTTTGCACACACCCTTAATAACACCGTTGTTGCACCACCAAGAATGTTAATTGCATTCTTAGAAAACAACCTTAATGCTGACGGCACAATTTCTATTCCCAAGGCATTACAATCTTATATGGGTGGCAAGGAAAAACTTGTTCCTAAAAAATAATAAAAAAATAAGGAGTGAAAAATTCACTCCTTTTTTTATTTTAATTTATAAACCTGAACGCCGTTTTCATCATAAACCATATCCGCTATATTTTTTATAGCCTCTTCGTTTACGTTGTAACTGCCTAATTCATCAGGACCAACTACGATATAATCAACGCTGTGCTTTTCAAAAAGCACTTTGCTGTTTTCAGGGTCAGCATACATTTGTCTGACTTCGTTTTGTAAATCGTTATAATTTGGTAAACCGTGGGTTGAAAAGAACCAACCGCCACCACAAACAACACTTCTGCCTGTTAAACCTGTAATGGCGTTATTATATCGGTCGTTTGTTAAAAATACTGCATCATCTTCGGTGTTTTCGTCAGCCCAATGTGCAACCTGCACCTGCGGAGCAGAAAACATTTCGTATTCATCTGCAACGTACTCTCTGCCCATTGATAAAGCGCCTGAAAGCACACAGGCAATTATTACACCAACTGCTAAAATTTCTCTACCCTTTATGCCTTTAAGCTTTTCATAAACTGTTACCATATAATCGGCAATAACACCAATAGCAAGGAAAAATGCAGGGTAAATGATTTTGTTGTTATCATAAACGTTTGGTTGCAATGAAAATGTTTCAGCTAAAAGCATTAAAACTGCAACAGGTGCAACAACACTTAAATTGCGCTTGCTTGCATTAAATAATGCAGGAATAATTAAAAGTGCAGGCACGCCCATATTTTTTACGTAGAACCAGAAATAACTGTCCTTTGAATTTATCCAGTTAAAGTGGGGCTGTAAAAAGCCTTCGCCTTGTGCCTGACCAAAGGTAAACTTAATTAACTGTGGCAGAGCTAAAACAAGCACTATAATAAGGTATATACCCCAGGAAAAGAAGATTTCCTTAAACTTGCCGTTAAACAAGTTTATCAGAATAAGAGAAGCATAAATTAAGGCGATAATTATTCCCACTGCGCCTAAAACGTTCATGCCTGCCTGGTCGTAATCAACGTTCGTTATGGAATCACCTGTATTTTTGCAGGTAGCGATAAATATTATTGCGCCAAGCAACACAAGACCCAATGCAATATAAAAAGCATACTTTGGCTTAAACTTTGCCATTAGGTACAATCTTGAAAGCATCCATACTGCCGAAATGATACCAACGGCAAGGAATATATGAGTACTGATTAAAGGCGTAAGCCCTGCTAAAATACCTGCGTAAATAAAGTTCTTGTTTTCTTTTAAGAAAACCGCCCTATATAATAAATAAAGTATAGCAAAAAGCATCATCCAACCAAATAACGTTGCCCTTTGGGGAATCATCATATCGCAGAATGTGTTTACCCAGCGTATCATATTGCCGTCAAGGTTGGTAGGCGTTTCGTAAAGCTTTTCAAAAATGCGGGTAAAGTTATCTTCGTTAATTCTTAAATTATCAAAGAAATACATAAATCCGAATCCACCGTTAAAGGCAAATAAAACCCAGGCAATTAAGGCTTTACTGAACTTTTTCAGCCACAGGCGGAAAAACATAAAAGCGCCTAAATAAATATTAAACGCACCCATAATAGTGGGAACAATATAGGACCATCTTAACGATGCACCAAAAATATAAATTGAAGAAGAAACCGTATCACTTAAAAAGGGATATGAAACTTGATTTTGGGGCGCAATATTATAATAAAAAGGAACAGTACCTTGCTTAATAGGTGCGGTAATAAAGCTTAAATGAATATGCACGTCCGCATAAGTGCTTTGCCCAAAAATCATTCCACCTGTTTCTGAGGGTTGCATAATATGGCTGGTTTCAACAAGTGCATAAAAAACAGTCATTATAACAACAGGGATTAAAGTTAAAAGATCGTCCTTTGAAAAAGAAAAATTAAAACTGTCTATTTTCGGCTTTTTTGCTAAAAAGAAACTTAAAACGTTTAAACCAAGTAAAAGCACAAGGGCAATTATATGTGAAAGAATATTAAAGCCCATAATAAAGGAAACCATAACAGGCAACCACATTAAAAGAACCGTGCCTGTAACTGTTCCTAAAAAAATCCTTGTTAAAAATGAAAGCTTTTTAAACAGGTTGTTGGATATAAAAACACCTGAAACAATAAATAAGGTAAAATAAAGGAAACCCATAAGGTTTCCTGAAAAAGTGCCGTTAAACATAAAAATCAATCCTTAAAATTTATTCACCCTTTAAACGCATTGTAATATCTTCAATGCAGTTTTTAACCTCTATGTCAGTTTTAAGGGCGGTGCGGATCTTACCGATACCGTTAATTATGGTTGCATGGTCGCGGCCGTTAAACTCATCACCGATACGCTTGTTTGATAATGAGGTAAGCTCACGGCAAAGGTAGTATGCAATATGCCTTGGCTGAACGATTGGTTTATCGCGCCTTGGACCAAGTATGTCTTCGGGGGTAATATTAAAGTAATCTGCAACGGTAGAAATGATTGTTTCAGGGGTGCAATGCTTTTGAATTTCAGCATTGTAATCCTTTAAAATCTTACCTGCAAGCTCTAATGAAATAGGCTGACCTGTGGTTGAAGCAAAAACTGAAATACGCTTTAAAGCACCTTCAAGCTCACGAACGTTGTCGCTTACTCGCTCTGCAATAAAAAGAATAATATTGTCATCTATGCTGATACCGTCCATTTCCGCTTTTTTTCTTAAAATAGCGGCGCGGGTTTCAAGGTCAGGCGGGGTAATGTCTACAAGCAAGCCACCTTCAAAGCGTGAACAAAGCCTGTCAGAAAGCGTCTGAATACTCTTTGGCGGGCGGTCACTTGAAAGAATAATTTGCTTGTTTGAAGAAAACAGGTCGTTAATATTATGGAATATTTCTTCCTGTGTATGTTCTTTTTTAGTTAAGAACTGAACGTCGTCTATCATCAACACGTCAACGCTTTCGCGGAACTTGTCCCTGAAAGCATCAATCTGATGCTTGGAAACTGCGCGGATATATTCGTTGGTGTATTTTTCACAAGTTATGTAAAGAACCTTTTTATCAGGGTTGTTTTGTAAAATGTGGTTACCGATGGCGTGCATAAGGTGGGTTTTGCCAACACCAACACCGCCGTAAATAAACAAGGGGTTGTTAATGGTTGCAGGTGCTTCGGCTACGCTTAAAGCGGCAGCGTGGGCAAACTGGTTACCTGAACCGATAACAAAGTTTTCAAATGTATAGCGTTCATTAAGCATGGGATAGGGGATAGTGGGCTTTTGTTCTAAGGTAGTATCAACAACGGAAGCTGCTTCACTTTCTAAAACAAGCACAATATCCGCGCCCGGTGAATCAAGCACGATATTAAGGGCTGAAACTAAAAATGCGTGCATCATAGTTGCAGTCATTAAATGGCGCCTTTGCATATCAGAAGCCGCTATAAGATATAAGGTATTATTCTTAAAGGTAAGAGGTTTTAACGTTGCAATAAATGTTCTGTATGAGATAGGGCTTATTTCCTGCGGTGATTGCTCAATAATAGAACAAACCTTTTGAAAAAGCTGTGATGCATCCATTAAATTTTCCTCCTTCCTTAATTTTTGCGGGTGCGATTATAATAACATAAAACCAAACTTTTATCAACAAAAAAAAGACAACTTTTTTAAAAATTTTTTCAAAATTGTGGATAACTTTTTTGGGCATACAATATGTTGTGGTGAACCAAAAATCAGGTGAATTTTGTGTAAAATTAACTTAATATTTAAAATTTTCATTTGACACTTTTGCCCCTTTACACTATAATAAAATGGCTAATGTGCAATAAAATGAAAATTTGCGCCCATAAGGGCGATTATGAAAGGATGAATAAAAAATGTTACGCACTTATCAACCTAACAGACGTAAAAGAAAAAAGGTACACGGCTTCCGTGAAAGAATGAAGACCAAGAACGGCAGAAACGTTCTTCAGAGACGTCGTCGCAGAGGCAGAAAAGTACTCAGCGCTTAACTAGGAGGTGTCCTCTTGAAAAAACAGGATATGCTTAAAAAGAATAAGGAGTTCCGTTACGTTGTTTCAAGGGGAAAGTCCTATCAGTCACCTACAATGGTGCTGATTTGCGCAAAATCACGGGCAGGCGTTAAGGTTGGGTTTTCGGTAAGCTCAAAATTAGGTAACGCCGTTGTCCGTAACAGAACAAAACGAATAATGCGTGGGGGGCTTACACCCTTAATGCCTGTTTTACAACAGGATAAATGGTATTTCTTTATTGCAAGAAGAGGTCTTATAGGTAAAACAAGCACTTTTTGTTTTGAAGAAATGCGCGCGCTTTTACAAAAGGCAGGGCTTTTGAATGAAGAATCCTGTTAAACTTTTGTGCTTAAAGCTTATAAAGATGTATAAACTATATATATCGCCAAACTTACCCCCTGCGTGCAGATTTGTTCCAACGTGCTCCGAGTATGCTTATACCGCCATTGAAAGATTTGGCGTTATAAAAGGCGGGGCGCTTTCGTTGTGGCGAATAATTCGCTGCAATCCTTTTTGCAAAGGCGGGTACGACCCTGTACCTGAAAAACTAAGACAGGAGAAAACCAAGTGAATTTTATAAGTGAAATTTTAGGATCCGTTTTTGAATGGATAAATGGTTTTACCCATAACTACGGTCTTTCTATTATCCTGTTTACCATAATGTTCAGACTTGTGCTTTTGCCCTTTGATATCCGCAGCCGTATAGGTCAGCGTGAATATACAATGAAGCTTAAAAAGATTCAGCCTGAACTTGATATGATAAACAAGGCTTATAAGAATAATCCTGAAAAAGCATCACAGCAGGCGATGGAAGTAAGAAAACGCGAAGGCATTGGTATGATGCCAAAGGGTTGTGGAACAATGCTTCTTACTTACCCTATTTTGATTGCGTTCTTTGCAGTTTTCCGTAATATTGCCGCTGAAAAGATTGTTGAACTTTCAACTTTGACAGACGTTAATGCTATCAATAACTGGTTTGATACAAACAGCTTTTTATGGGTTAAAAATATCTGGCAGCCGGATGTTTACTTTAACTTCAGCGAAACCTGGGGTTTAAGAACACTTTGGGTAATTAAAAACGTTGACGGTCATATTATACCTGCAACGCTTAATCCCGATACTGCTTCGGCAGTTATGAATACCCTTAAAGCAAATTTACAGTCTGCTTATAACAACGGATTGTTATTTGAGCTTGGCAAGGGCTATTATCATTTTAATGATTTAGAAACCTTTGCATCGGGCGTTTTTGCAGGATTGCAGAACGTTATGAAAATTGCAAATATTTCCGAATACGGAAACGGTTTTTATATTATGCCCCTGCTTGCAGGTGTTGTTCAGGTTTTAAGCCTTAAACTTTCAGGCCAGCAAACACCACAGCCTCGGGGTACGGATATGCAGGCACAGCAGGCAGCATCAACAGGTAAGTTTATGCAAATATTCTTCCCATTGATGTTCGTATATTTCTGTCTTATTTCATCAACTGCGTTAGCTATTTATTGGGTAACTTCAAGCCTTTGCATGATTCTGGCAAACTTTATTATCAATAAGGTTCTTGATGCCAGGGATAAGAAAAAAGAAGCTGAAGGAGAAAAATAATGGCAAGAGTTATTGAAATGGAAGGTAAAACCATTGACGAAGCTCTTTATCTTGGTCTTGACCAGCTTAAACTTACCATTGATGAAGTTGAGATGGAGGTTGTTGATTACGGTCAGAAAGGCTTTATGGGTATTGGCTATAAACCCGTTAAGGTTAAGTTAACCGAAAGGGAAGAAGCTATCGTTCCTGATTTTATTCTTAATAAGGATAAGGAAAAGGCACCCCGTAAAGAAAAACGCGAAAAGCCAAGAAAAGAAAAAAAGAACGAGCAAACCGAAGAAATTAAAGGTGAATATTTCCCTGAGGGAACTGAGTTTGTTGAAAACGAAGTAACTGAATTTTTACAGGGACTTATGGAACACGTTGGCATTAAAGGCGCAACAGTTAAAGCCGCAAATACCGATAACGGCTTACTTGTAAACCTTACAGGCGAAGATATGGGAACATTAATTGGCAGAAGAGGTGAAACTCTTGATGCAGTTCAGTATCTTGCATCCTTAGTTTATAATAAGGATAAAGACGATTATCACCGTGTTACAGTAGATACGGAAAATTACCGTAAAAAAAGAGAAAACACACTTATAAGGCTTGCTAAAAAGAAGGCAGGTCAGGTGGCTAAAACAGGTAAAAAAGTGGTGCTTGAACCAATGAGCCCATTTGAAAGAAGAATCATTCACTTTGCCCTTCAAAATGATAAGTTCGTTACAACTTATTCTGAAGGCGAAGAACCTAACCGCCATATCGTAATTGATAAAAAGTAATTTTAAAGAACACTTCTAAAAAAGAAGTGTTCTTTTTTTGATATTGACTTATAACAAAGTTCGTTATAAAATTAAAACAATAAGAGGTGAATTTATGCTTATAAGTAGAAACTCGCAGGGCAGGAGCAAAGAATATTATCAGATGCTTAAACAGGCAGGCTGGCAAGCAGTTGATATGAACGAAACACTTGATAAAGAAATATTTTTACAAAGCGCAGAAGATAGGGAAGCGTATATTAAACAAGCGCTTGAATATATTGAACAGGCAGGCTTAAAGGCTGGTCAATGCCACGCACCGATGCCACATTGCATTGTTGGCAAAACCGAACAAGAAATAAACGATATTCTTTTAAGTATTATGAATTGTATTGAAACCGCAAGCAAGTTTGGTATTCCATACGTAGTGGTGCATCCCTTTATTTACGATTGGGCAACTGATGATCCCGAACCTGAAAAAACTTTACAGTTTAATCTTGAATATCTTAAAAATGCAGTAAAAAATGCAAAAGGCACAATTGTTTGTTTAGAAAATATGCCGGGCTTTCGCGGTATAACGGCGTTTCCTGAAAACGTAAAATATTTTATTGATAACGTTCCCGGACTTTGCGCGTGTTTAGATACGGGGCACGCTGTTTGCAACGGCAAACAAGCAAGAGATTTTTTTGAAGTTTTAGGTGATAAAATTAAGTGTATGCATATCCACGATTCTATTGCAGGCACCGATCTTCACGCTTTGCCATACTCTAATCAGGTTGATTGGCAGGATTTTAAGCAAACAATTAAGGAATATAATTATCAAGGCAATATAAATAGCGAAAGTAATTTTTCCTTTAAACTTCCTAATGAAAACCGTTTGGAATGGGAAACCTTTGAAGCTAAAGTTTATAAAACGTTAATGGAATAAGAAAAAGACACCTGAAATTCAGGTGTCTTTTAATTTTTACTTACAAAGGTCAGCAACAATCTGATTGATAAGCTTGCCGTCTGCCTTGCCCTTTAATTGACCCATAGCGGTACGCATAATCATACCCTTGTTCTTTTGTTCAATTAAATCGGCGCAGTTGGCTTTTAAGAAAGCGATGATTTCTTCTTCACTCATTAACTTTGGCGCATAAGCTTCAACTGCATGAAGCTTTTGTGTGTATTCTTCAAGTAAATCCTGTCTTTCTTGTGGGCAGGTGTCAACCTGTTCCTTTAAGGATTTAACTTCCTTTAAAATAACGCGGTCAACAAGCTCTTCAGGAATGTTATCGCGAACGCCTTCGTCAATAGCAACGCGCTTAATTGCGGCAATTAAAGAAGAAACGGCATCCTTTTTAATTTTGTCTTTTGCCTTCATAGCGGCAATCATTTCTTTTTGAAGCATTTCAAACTGCATAATATCTCTCCTTAAAAGGTTATTTTTCTTAATTATATTATTATATTAAAAATAAGTCAATAAACTAATTGCAAAATCTTCTGCTTTTTGATACAATATACATACATATTTTAATTAGGGTGTTTTTTATGGAAGAAATAAGAAAGAATTTTATTCAGGAAATCGTTGAAAACGATATTAAAGAAAGTGATGGCAAAATTAACATTGTTACACGCTTTCCCCCTGAACCTAACGGATATTTGCATATAGGCCACGCCAAAGCAATATGCGTGGACTTTGGTATTGCAAAAAAGTATAACGGAAAGTGCAATCTTCGTATGGATGATACTAACCCTGCAAAAGAAGATAACTTTTACGTTGAAGCCATTAAAAAGGACGTTGAATGGCTTGGCTTTAAATATGATAACCTTTGCTATGCTGCCGATTACTTTGAAGAAATGTTTAATCAGGCAGTAGTGTTAATTAAAAAAGGTCTTGCTTTCGTTTGCGATATGAACGCTGATGAAATTAAGGAAAGCCGCGGCACTTTAACCGAACCGGGTGTTGAAAGTCCATACCGTAACAGAAGTATTGAAGAAAACCTTGATTTATTCAACCGTATGCGCGCAGGTGAATTTGCTGATGGTGCAAAGGTGTTACGCGCAAAGATTGATATGGCTTCACCTAATATCAATATGCGCGACCCCATTATTTACCGCATTTTAAGGATGGAACATTACCGCACAGACAACGATTGGTGCATTTATCCTATGTACGATTACGCTCATCCCATTGAAGATATGATTGAAAACGTTACACATTCAATCTGTACTTTGGAATTTGAAGATCACCGCCCCTTATATGATTGGGTTGTTCAAAACGTTGATATTAAGGCTAAACCACGTCAGATAGAATTTGCACGCCTTAATATGACCCGCACTATTATGAGCAAAAGGTATCTTAAACGCCTTGTTGATGAAAACAGCGTTGCAGGTTGGGATGACCCAAGAATGCCCACCATCGCAGGTTTAAGAAGAAGGGGATATACCCCCGAAGCTATCCGCGATTTCTGTGATAGAATCGGCGTTGCAAAAAGCAATTCTTTGGTTGAAGCCGCACTTTTAGAGCATTGTGTTCGTGAAGATTTAGCCGCAAAAACTGAAAGGCGTATGGCAGTTCTTGATGCTATTAAGCTTGTTATTGATAACTATCCTGAAAATCAGACTGAAATGCTTACAACCGAAAATGGCAGTGATGAAACCGCAGGCACAAGGGAAGTTTCATTCTCCCGTGAGCTTTATATCCAAAGCGAAGACTTTATGATTGATCCACCTAAAAAGTTCTTCAGGCTTTTTGTTGGCGGTGAGGTTCGCTTAAAGAGTGCTTATATCGTTAAATGCACCGGCTATGAAACTGATGAACAAGGTAACGTAACAGTTGTTCACTGCGAATATGACCCCGAAACAAAGTCAGGTATGTCCGGCGCTGACCGTAAGGTTAAAGGTACGCTTCATTGGGTTGATGCAAATAACTGCACACCCTGTGAATTCAGGCTTTACGATTATCTTTTAGATGAGCGTGAAGGGGAAGGTCTTGATTTTTCTGAGCGCGTAAATAAGGATTCCTTAATCGTTAAAAACGGCTTTGCTGAAAAATCAATTAGTGACGCTAACGTTGGTGATTCATTCCAGTTTATCCGCGTAGGCTATTTCCGTAAGGACGAAGATTCTACAAGCGAAAATCCCGTATTTAACAGGATTGTAGGGTTGCGTGATACTTGGGCAAAAATGAATAAATAATCACATATTCCGCTTTAAACAAAAACAGGCTTTTAGCCTGTTTTTTTTCTTGTAAAATAAATGTTGCTTTGATATAATAATTTCACGAGGTGTAGTTATGAACGTAAACGAAATTTTATCTAAGGTGGATCACACCTTATTAAGCGTAGATGCTACCTGGCAGGATATAAAAGAGATTATTGATGACGGCATTAAGTTTAAAACGGCGTCAGTTTGTATTCCGCCTTGTTTTATAAAACAAGCCAAGGAATATGCAAACGATAAAATAAAACTTTGTACGGTTATTGGATTTCCTAACGGTAATGCTACAAAAGAGTGCAAGTGTTTTGAAACCGCCAACGCCATTCTTAACGGTGCAGATGAAATTGATATGGTTATAAACATCGGCTTTTTAAAGGAAAAACGCTACGATGATATTTTAGAAGAAATCAATTTTGTAAAAGACGCTTGTCAGGGCAGGATTTTAAAAGTAATAATTGAAACCTGCCTTTTAACCCAAGAAGAAAAGATTAAAATGTGCGAACTTGTTGAAGAATCAGGGGCGGATTTTATTAAAACTTCAACGGGATTTTCTTTTGACGGTGCAAAAAAAGAAGATATAATATTATTTTCTGAGCATATTAAAACAAAAAAGATTAAGGCGGCAGGCGGTATTAAGACGTTAAATGATGCTGAAGAATTTATACTTTTAGGTGCAAGCCGACTTGGTACAAGCAGAATAGTTAAACTTTTAAAGGAGAATGAAAATGAATTATCCAACACCGCATATTGATGCAAAGCCATCTGATTTTGCAAAAACCGTGCTTATGCCCGGGGATCCCAAGCGTGCACGTTTTGTTGCCGAAAACTTTTTAGAAGATGCCGTTTTAATTAACGACGTTCGCGGTGTGCAAGGCTACACGGGATTTTATAAAGGCAAAAAAGTCAGCGTTATGGCAAGCGGAATGGGTATGGCTTCAATGGGTATATATTCCTATGAGCTTTTTAACTTTTTTAACGTTGAAAACATTATCCGTATCGGCTCTGCAGGGGCGATGAGGGAAAACGTAAAGGTTCGTGATATTGTTATTGCGCTTGGCGCGTCTTCTGATTCTAACTTTCACAAGCAATATAAGTTAAACGGCACAATCGCGCCAATTTGTAGTTATTCGCTTTTAGAAAAGGCGGTTAGTAAAGCAAAAGAAATGAATTTAACTTATCACGTTGGCAATATTCTTTCAACGGATATTTTCTATAATGAAAACCCAACCACAAAAGCCTGGGGCGATATGGGTGTTTTAGCCGTTGAAATGGAAAGTGCCGCACTTTATCTTAACGCCCAGAAGGCAAACAAAAATGCTTTAACCATCTGCACGATTTCCGACCATCTGATAAACGGTGAAAGCCTTAAAGCAGAAGATAGGCAAAACTCGTTTAAAGAAATGATGCTTTTAGCATTGGAAACTGCAATAGAATTATAGATAAAAAATAATCCCCGCACGTTTGCGGGGATTTAATACGTAATAAAGTATTTAATATTTTATATGTTAATGTCTATTTAATTGTCTCAGGTTTTAACTAAATGGTACATTGGACCAATTTCCTTTTCTTAGATTTTAAAGTTACAAAGTTTTTTCATTAAGGAAACACATCCTTTTTTAAAGTAACTTTCCTTTTTCCGCTCATGCGGGATTAAGTTTCTTAGAACATTGGACTAATTCCTTTCTTTTAGATTTCTAAATGGAACCTTTTTTTCATAAAAAGCACGCCTTTCATTTAGAAATTAAGTTCTAAAAACTGCTCAGTACATCGGACCCACGTCTTTCTTTTGAATTTTTTTGAAAGGAGTATGAAGATATAATATGCAATGAACTTTTTTTATCTTCATTTACATTATAACAAGCCAAAAAACGTTTGTCAATAGTAAATTTAAAAAAAGTTCATATTTTTTTCATAAAATATACTAAAACAAATTTTGCGCAGATTTTAACTTTTGCCTTGACTCTTTTTAAAGTTAGGGGTAAAATAATAAAAGAATAAATTAAAAAAGAGGTGAACATAATGGAAGACGGAAGTAAAAGCACTGTTCCTGTCAGTAGGCGTAATGGGGTTTTTCATTATGTTCGTATTTTTTTATAATAACATAATTAAAAAATTCTTTTACGCTTAATTCAAGGCGGAAACAGTATCCATTTGTTAATATGCACAAATATGCATAAGTTAAACAAATGGATATTTTTTATGCTTTATGATAAGAAACGGTGTACCTTTCGCAATTCATTAAAAAAGGAGGTACGAAACCAATGGAAAACAGAGATTTTATTTTTGAAAGCATTTGCGAATTTATTGAGCAAAAGCAACCAAACAAGATACTTGAAATTCTTGAACCCTTTCAGCCACAGGATATTGCTGAAATTTTAAACGATGATTATTTTGAACAAAAACAAAAAAATCTTATATTCAGGTTATTAAAAAAGGACCTTGCGGCGCAGGTTTTTGTTGAGCTTGATAACGATATGCAGGAAAACTTAATAAAAGGCTTTTCTGATAACGAGCTTCATCAGATGCTTAACGAACTTTTTGTTGACGATGCGGTAGATATTATTGAAGAAATGCCTGCAACGGTAGTTAAAAGGATTTTAAAGAACTGCACCAAGGATATGCGCGGGGATATAAACGACATATTGGCATTTGATAAAGATTCTGCGGGCAGTGTAATGACCCCTGAATACATTGCCTTAAAATCGGATATGACGGTAAAAGAAGCCTTTGAACGCATCCGAAAAGAAGGTATTGACAGTGAAACCGTCTATACCTGTTACGTTTTAGATAGAAGCAGGCATATTTTAGGCGTTATAACAGTTCGCGAACTTCTTTTGGCACAGGAAGATGCTATAATCAAGGATATTATGAACGAAAACGTTGTTTTCGTTGAAACTGTTGACGATAAAGAAGAAGCGGCAAAGATTCTTAAAAAATACGATTTTCTTGCAGTTCCCGTTGTTGATAAGGAAAAACGTCTTGTTGGTATTATTACCGTTGACGATGCTATTGACGTTCTTGTTGAAGAAACCACCGAAGATATGGCAAAGATGGCGGCAGTTACACCCATAGACCAATCCTATTTTAAAACAGGTGTTTTTAAGCACTCGTTAAGCAGAATTCTTTGGCTTATTGTGTTAATGATTTCCGCTACCGTTACAGGATTTATAATTACTTATTACGAAAATGCTTTTCAGGCAGTACCGCTTTTAATTGCCTGCCTTCCGCTTTTAATGGGAACAGGTGGTAATTGCGGTTCACAGGCTTCAACAATGATTATCCGCGGCCTTGCAGTTGACGAGATGAGCACAAGGGACGTTTTAAAAGTCTGGTTTAAGGAAATACGAATTTCTTTGGTGGTTGGTGTGGTTCTTGCAGTAGTAAATACAATTCGTGTGTTCTTGCTTTATGGCTTTTCTCACGAAATTATTCTGCTTGCGATAACTAATGCATTGGCACTTTTATTTACCGTTTCCCTTGCACAGACCTTAGGTTGTTTATTGCCTATCGGCGCAAAAGCAATTAAACTTGACCCTGCAATTATGGCAGCACCATTAATTACTACAATCGTTGATGCATTAAGCGTTACGGTATTCTTTGCTTGTGCAGTATGGGTGTTCGGAATGTAAGCAGACTATACAACTTTGTTGATTAGTATATATAAATCATAAAATTACTCTACATATTTTTGTTTGTGCTATACTATAATTAAAAGTATCAAACTAATATGATGGGAGATAATATTTTATGAAAAGATTATTCGGAACAGACGGCGTGCGCGGTATTGCCAACACTGAACTTACACCTGAAATGGCTTTTAAGTTAGGTAAGGCAGGCGCCACAGTTTTAACAAGTGAAATTCATAAACCTAAAATTTTAATCGGCAGGGATACAAGAATTTCAGGCAATATGCTTGAAGCTTCTTTAATGGCAGGTATGATGTCCGTTGGGGCAGACGTTTTGATTGCAGGGGTAATTCCAACACCTGCGGTTGCATTTCTTACACGCCATTACCATGCCGATGCGGGCGTAATGATTTCTGCAAGCCACAATTCTGTGGAATTTAACGGCATTAAGTTTTTTGATAATAAAGGCTTTAAGTTGCCCGATGCAGTTGAAGATAAAATTGAAAGCCTTATGGAAAGCGATGATTTTCCGCGCCCAACCGGTCTGGACGTAGGCAGAAAGATTTCTATTAAAAGCGCAAAGGAAGAATATATGGATTTCCTTGCTTCTACCATTGACGTTAGCCTTGAAGGCATTGAAATCGTTATGGATTGCGCTAACGGATCGGCTTCAAGCGTTGCACCACAGTTATTTAAAAGGTTAGGCGCAACCGTTTATCCCTATTATTTCCTTCCTGACGGAACGGATATTAACAAAAACTGCGGCTCAACACACCCTGAACGCATTTGTGAAATCGTTAAGGAATTAGGTGCAGATATTGGGCTTGCCTTTGATGGCGATGCTGACCGTTTAATCGCCTGCGATGAACACGGTAACGAAATTGACGGCGATCACGTTTTAGCTATCTGCGGTAAAATGCTAATAGACGAAGGCAGATTAAAAAGGGAAACTATCGTTGGCACGGTTATGAGCAATATGGGTCTTGATATTTTTGCAAACAAGAACCATATCCGTTTAGAAAAAACCACCGTTGGCGATAGATACGTTTTAGAAAATATGCTTGAAAACGGTTATAATTTAGGCGGTGAAAAAAGCGGACACGTTATTTTCCTTGATTATAACACCACGGGTGATGGGCTTTTAACTGCTCTTCAATTATTAAGGGCAAAGGTTAAACAAAATAAAGAAATAAGCGTTTTGGCAAGCCAGATGAAAAATCTTCCACAAGTACTTGTAAACATTAAGGTAGATAATTCAAAAAAAGAGCTTTATAAAACAGATGAAAATATATTAAACGAAATTAAACAGGCAGATCAGGCTTTAAAGGGCAGGGGCAGAACCTTAGTTCGCGCAAGCGGTACAGAACCTTTGATCCGCGTTATGTTAGAAGGCGAAAACGAAGATGAAATCAACAGTTTTGCCATAAAAATCGCAAAAGCGGTAGAAAAGGTGTGCCTGGGTAAAATCGTGTAAGGAGAAAGAATGGATCAGGTAAAAACAAGGGCAGAAATTCCAAATAAATACAAATGGAATTTAGCCGATATTTTCGCTGGTAAAGAAAAGTGGGAAGAAGCTTTTAATGAAATTAAAGCATCAATTCCTGCATTAAAAGCGTTTAAAGGAAAGTTAAAGGATAAAAAACAGTTAAAAGAATTTTTTAATTTAGAACATAAGGTTTCCTTGTTAAGCGAAAAACTTTACGTTTATGCTAAAATGAGCAGAGATGAAGATAACGGCAATGATGAAAACGTTTCTATGTGCGATAGGGCATACTCTCTTTTAATGCTTTTAGAAACGGAAACTGCTTTTGTTACCCCTGAACTTAATGAATTAGACGATAACGTTTTAATTGATTTATCAAAGGAAGAAGATTTTAAGGATAACAGCCGTTATCTTTTAGGAATCGTGCGCAATAAAAAACATCTTTTAAGTGAAAAGGAAGAACGTATTTTAGCGCAAACAAGCGAAATGGCAAATTCTTTTGATACCATATTCACTATGCTTGATGACGTTGATATGCGCTTTGACGATGTTTTAATGCCCGACGGAACTAAAACAGAACTTTCCCACGGCAGATACGGTCTTTTATTGCAGGATAAAAACCGTGATATAAGAAAACAGGCGTACGAATCAATGTATAACGCCCACTTAAACAATATCAATACTCTTGCTGCACTTTATTCTTCAAGCGTAAAAAAGGACGTTTTTTATGCTCAGGTTAGAAATTATAAAAGCGTTTTAGAAGGTGAACTGTTTTCAGGTAATATTCCCGAAAGCGTTTATACCACTTTAATTGAACAGGTGCACGAATTTTTCCCTGTTATGCATAAATACGTTTCTTTAAGGCAGGAGCTTTTAGGTATAACAGACGGTAAAATGTACGATATGTACGTTCCGCTTCTTGATATGCCTGACGTTAAATATACTTTTGAACAGGCACAGGAGCTTTCTAAAAAAGCACTTGCTCCTTTAGGTGAAGACTACGTTGAACTGTTAGAGCGTTCCTTTAAGGAAAATTGGATTGACGTTTATGAAACCAAGGGTAAAACAAGCGGTGCGTATTCCTGGGGCGCTTACGGTGTGCATCCTTATATGCTTTTAAATTATCAGGATAGGCTTGACGACGTGTTTACTTTGGTGCACGAAGCAGGTCATTCAATGCACACTTATTATTCAGATAAAAATCTGCCTTATGAAAAGGCACAGTATAAGATTTTCGTTGCCGAGGTTGCTTCCACGGTAAACGAAGTGCTTTTATTGAAATATCTTCTTAATAATACAGAAGATAAAAAAATGAAAGCATACCTTTTAAACCATTTCCTTGACCAGTTCAGAACAACGCTGTTCAGGCAGACTATGTTTGCCGAATTTGAATGGGAAACCCATAAAAAAGCAGAAAACGGCGAGCCTTTAACGGTGAGCGTTTTAAATAAAATTTACGGTGATTTAAACCGCGCTTATTATGGAGATGCAGTTGAAACCGATAAGTTTATTGAAATTGAATGGTCACGTATTCCGCATTTTTACAGGGCTTATTACGTTTATCAGTATGCAACGGGATTTTCTTCTGCGGTTGCTATTGCAGATATGATATTAAATGAAGGAAAACCTGCAGTTGAAAGATATAAAAAGTTCTTATCTTCCGGTGGCAGTGATTTCCCTGTGGAACTTTTAAAAATCACAGGCGTTGATTTAACAAAGCCCGATACTATTGTTAGCGCTTTAAAGGTTTTTGAAAGCACCTTAAAGGAATTTGAAAGGATGGTAAAATAAATGGTTGGATATAATGACGAAGCGTTAGATTTTATGCTTAATAAATTAAAGGAAGATGATGAAAAAGCAGATTTAACTCTTGCAAAACAGGTGTTTAATCTTGCACTTACTTATGACCTTGATTATATGGTTTCCGCAGGCATTATTAAGGAAGGTCAGTTTACTGACGAATATTATGATGAAGACGATGCCTACGATTTTATAATTGACCGTATCGGCAACGCATTAAAAAATGTTGACGGCGATTCTTTAATAGAATTAACTGAAAAATATTTTGATTACCACGATCTTTTTATGGAAGAAAAAGGTCTTTTGTATTGGGAATAAAAAAAGCACCGCAAACGCGGTGCTTTTAATTTTTTTATTTAACTGAAAATACTACTGCTTCGCAAGGCGGTAATTTTTCTATGTTGCCGTAATAAACCTTATCAACGGTTGCACCGTTTAATTTGATTTGGGGGTTAATTTCCTTATCGGAAAGGTTTACAACAGTAATAAAGCTCTTATTTTCAATAACGATAGCGAAATCGTTTTCGGCAGCAACTCTTTTACTGTCAATTAAATCTTTAAAGATATTTTTGTAAACAAGATGACGTTTATCGTTAAATGCATAAGAACGCTCTAACATATCTTCTTCCATGGGGCAGTTGAAGAATACTACCTTGCCTTTGCCATATTGGTTTTCAAGTAATAAGGGATTGCCCAAACTATCTTCTTTAAGGGTTTTAGCGGTAATGGGGGCAATTATTCGCCTTTGATATAAACGGTAGGGGATTTTATCACCGTTAAGGTTAAACGTGCCTGCAAGGTCGCTTTTATGCTCAATACAGGTAATTGAAAAACCAAAGAACTCGTTTAATTCACTGAAAAATCCGTCATAGTTAGAAACGTACAGGGTTGCGCCGTCTTTAACATGCTCTTTTAATTGGTCGTAATATTCTTTAAATAACGGACCTTGCGCACGGCAAGAAGGCATAATGTACGCTTTCTTTTTAGGAATAGGTGCGTTTGGCGCAACGAATTCAGGTTCTAATCCTGCCTGCTTTGCTAAAATAAAGCTCATATAGGCAAGCGCCCAATGGTCAGTATCTCTCGTTAATAAAATAGCACAGTCGGTTTCGGGCTTTTCTTGTTTTAATCCTGATTCTTTAAGCCAGTTTGCAAAAGCAGTCATCTTTTCAAAATACTTTTTAGGCTTAAAATCTGCATTTAATAAGCCAAGCTCGCGTTCAAGCATATTCCAGTTGTAAGGGGGCGTTGAAAGATGACTTTGTTCGTGGGCGCACCACCATAAAACACCGGGGGAGGCGTATGCCCAGTTTAAAAATAAGCTTGTGTTCATAAACTGTGCTGAAACCTCGTCAGAACAAACTGAATAACTTAAAGTACCAAGCTCTTCAATTAAACAAGGTTTTTTACTTATATCGCTGTAAAGACGTGTTTCTGTTGCGCCGTGCATTAAGGTGCGGATAGAGTTAATAGGGTCCATTAAACAATGGGGAACAAAGTATGCATAAGGGTGTGTTGTAAGCATATCCGTTGCTTCACCTTGATCGGAAATTAACCAATGGTTGTTTTCTGTTTCTTCCGTTACAAGACCGTGCATACCGCTTATAACCATTCTGCTTGGGTCGTTGGCGCGGATTGTGTTTGCGATGAGTGTTGACCAGTTAAATGCTTCTTCGCGGTTATTACAAGGGGACATACAGTTGCATTCGTTACCTAAATTCCAGGCGTAAATGGCTTTTTTGTCCTTAAAACGCTTTACGATGCCTGTAACAAGCTTAATCTGAAAACGCAGTGAAACAGGGTCAGTATAAGTGTTTCTGCCCTCTAATGCAGGGGGCGCAAACATTCTTCCGCTCATCCAGCCTGTAACAATACCAACGATCAATTTAAAACCGTATTTTTCCGCTAAATCGCAGAAATCATTAAAATGGTCAAGCATTTCTTCGTCAAGATAATAAGGATTTTTAGGTTCTGATAAATCCTTCATTACGTAGCCTTTAATATTGCACATTGGTCCGTAAAGAGTCTGAACCGGCTGGAAATCACGCCAGTTAATAAAAACACGCAAGGTATTTACGTTGTTTTCTTTTAAAAGCGAAAAATCCTTTTCAACCTGCTCTTTATCCCACTTTGCCCACATTTCAGTTCCTGCGTGGCTTGCCCAGTAGTTGCAACCTATCATAAATTCCATAAAAAGAACTCCTTAAATATAATAACTTGATTTCATTATACATTTTTTACTCTTTGTGTCAATGGCGAACATGCACTATAAATAAAGGTTTTTTAACAAAATTTAAAGATATTTCATAGTATATTATTGCAGGAGGGGAAAAATATGTATTGCTCATTTAATCGTAATACAGGCTGTTCAAATAACGGTAGTTATGCGAATAATAATCGCAATTGCTCAAATAACTGCGGTTGTTCAAATAATAATTGTAACTGCTCAAATTCTTGCGGTTGCTCAAACACAAGAAATTATGAAAACTGTATCAATCTTTTGCCAGAGAGATGGTCTTATGGCTCCGGCTGCACAGGGTCAAGAATTTCTTACGGCAGAAATTGTAACTGATTTTTTAAAAACCGACGTCTTTTTTTAGGGCGTCGGTTTTAACGCTTTTTAAAGGGGTTTTAACAAAAGAAAGAATTTATTAAGGTGTTTGTCCCAAAAAAGAGCAAAAACAGTAAAAACAAGGCTTAAAACAGGGTTAAAACGAAAAAAACTTAAAATATTTTATAAAAAATTCTTTACACGCGCGCGCATTTATGCTATATTATATATAAATATATTATATATATAAAAGGGTGTAAAGGAATTTTTACCCTAACTGCTCCGCAGTAAAAATGAAAGGAAAAAAGCTATGACGGAAAACAACTATAACGCATCGCAGATTCAGGTTCTTGAAGGGCTTGAAGCGGTAAGAAGAAGACCTGGTATGTATATCGGTTCAACTGATGAACGGGGTCTTCATCACTTGGTGCAGGAACTTGTTGACAACTCTATTGACGAGGCACTTGCAGGCTACTGTAATACCATTACCGTAACTATTCACGAGGACGGCTCCTGTTCAGTTCGTGATAACGGCCGTGGTATTCCTGTTGATATTCACGAAAAATATCAAAAGCCCGCAGTTGAGGTTGCCCTTACCGTGCTTCACGCAGGCGGTAAGTTCGGCGGTGGCGGATACAAGGTTTCAGGCGGTCTTCACGGCGTTGGTCTTTCAGTAGTAAACGCTTTGGCAACAGATCTTCACGTTGAGGTTCGCAGGGCAGGAAAAATCCACGTTCAGCACTATAAACGCGGTGATGCGGTGGACGAGCTTACTGTTACAGGCACAACTGATGAAACAGGTACCTGCGTACAGTTCTGGCCTGATCCTGAGGTTTTTGAAACAGTTGTTTTTGATTTTGATAATCTTAAAAAGCGCCTTAGGGAGCTTGCCTTCTTAAACAAGGGTATTCGTATTACCATTGAAGATAAAAGAGAAGAGCATAAAGCGTTAGAAAGCTTCCACTATGAAGGCGGTATTATTGAATTCGTTGAGTTTTTAAATAAAAATAAGGTGCTTCTTTTAGAAAAGCCCCTTTACTTTGAAGGAATAAAAGGTACAAGCACTGTTGAAGTTGCTATGCAGTATAACGATGGTTATAACGAAACCGTTTATACTTATGCAAACAATATTCAGACCCACGAAGGCGGTACTCACTTAACAGGCTTCAGAAACGCTTTAACGAAGGTTATAAACGAATATGCAAGAAAGTACAAGCTTTTAAAGGATAGTGAACAGAATCTTTCAGGTGAAGACGTTCGCGAAGGCTTAACCGCTATCGTTTCAGTAAAATTGGAAGAACCTCAGTTTGAAGGTCAGACCAAAACAAAGCTTGGCAACAGCGAAATCAGACCTGTTACCGAAGCAATCGTTTCAGAAAAGCTTGAAGCTTTCTTAGAAGAAAATCCACAAGTTGCAAAGGGCATTATTGAAAAGTGCTTAATGGCTTCCCGCGCCCGTGAAGCAGCAAGAAAAGCAAGGGAATTAACAAGAAGAAAATCAAGCCTTGATAGCTTCTCCCTTCCCGGTAAACTTGCTGACTGTTCTGAAAAAGACCCCACAAAGTGCGAAATCTTTATCGTAGAAGGTGATTCCGCAGGCGGAAGCGCAAAAGAGGGCAGAGACAGAAAAACACAAGCTATTCTTCCTTTAAGAGGTAAGATTTTAAACGTTGAAAAAACACGTTTGGACAAGATGCTTCAAAATAACGAAATCCGTTCAATGATAACTGCCTTTGGCGCAGGTATTGACGTTGAGTTTGATGAAAGCAAATTACGTTATCATAAGATTATTTGTATGACCGATGCTGACGTTGACGGTTCACATATCCGTACACTTTTATTAACCTTCTTCTTCCGCCATATGCCACAGTTAATTACAGGCGGTTATGTTTATGCGGCACAGCCACCTCTGTTTAAGGTTACTATGACAAGAACCAAACAGGTGCATTACTGTTATTCTGATGATGAATTAAACGAATTCCTTGATTCTATCAACAGGCAGAATTATGAGGTAAGCCGTTATAAAGGTCTTGGTGAAATGAGCTCTGAACAGCTTTTTGAAACCACAATGAATCCTGAAACACGTATCTTAAAGCGCATCACTATGAAGGATGCTATTGCCGCTGATCAGATATTCACCGTTTTAATGGGTGATGAGGTTGAGCCAAGGCGCCAGTTTATTGAAGAAAATGCACGCCTTGTTTCTGATGACGAGCTTGATATTTAAGGAAGTGAGAATTTATGGAACAAAATAACAGAATTATAGATATAGATATTGAATCCGAAGTTAAAAAATCCTTTATATCCTACGCTATGGCAGTTAACATCAGCCGTGCGCTTCCTGACGTACGCGATGGTTTAAAGCCTGTTCACCGTAGAATTCTTTATTCAATGTACGAATCCGGCTATACCTTTGATAAGCCTACAAGAAAAAGCGCGCGTATCGTTGGTGACGTTATGGGTAAATACCATCCCCACGGCGATTCATCAATTTATGATGCGTTAGTTCGTCTTGCACAGCCCTTTTCTATCCGTTACACCCTTGCTTACGGTCAGGGTAACTTTGGTACAGTTGATGGCGACCCTGCGGCTGCTTCACGTTACACAGAAGCAAAGCTTTCAAAAATCGCAGGTGAGCTTTTAGCAGATATTGATAAGGAAACCGTTGATTTTTATCCTAACTTTGATGAAACCGAAATGCAACCCCGCGTTTTACCATCAAGATTTCCTAACTTAATGGTAAACGGCTCTGACGGTATTGCAGTTGGTATGGCAACAAACATTCCGCCCCATAACTTACGCGAAGTTATTGATGGCGTTGTTGCTTTAATAGAAAACGCTGATATTTCCATTGAAGAACTTATGGAGCATATCAAAGGTCCTGATTTCCCAACTGCCGCGCAGGTTATGGGCGTTTCAGGCATTCGCGATACTTATTTAACAGGCAGGGGCAGAATCGTTATCCGCGCTAAGCACGAGATTGAACAGATTACTGCTGACCGCCAGAGAATCGTTATTACTGAAATTCCTTATCAGGTAAATAAGGCAAGGCTTATTGAAAGAATTGCTGAACTTCATAAGGATAAGGCTTTTGAAGGCTTAAGTGATTTAAGGGACGAATCCAACAAGGAAGGTATGCGTATCGTTCTTGAATTAAAGAAGGACGTTAACCCACAGGTTGTTCTTAATTTCCTTTATAAGCATACACAGCTTCAGGATAGCTTTGGCGCAATTATGCTTGCCCTTGTTGATGGTGAACCAAGGGTACTTAACCTTAAAGAAATGCTTTATTACTATCTTGAACATCAGAAAGAGGTTGTTACAAGAAGAACACAGTACGACCTTAACAAAGCACTTGCCCGCGCACACCTTGTTGAAGGCTTTTTAAGGGCGCTTGATATTATTGATACTGTTATTGCTTTAATCCGTTCAAGCCAGACAACTGAAATTGCAAGAAATCGTTTGATGGAAGAACTTGATTTCTCATTAGAGCAGGCAAAGAGCATATTAGATATGCGTCTTCAGCGCTTAACAGGACTTGAAAAAGAAAAGCTTCAGCAGGAATTTGATGAATTACAAAAGAATATCGCATATTTCCGCGCTATTCTTGCTTCACCACAGATGGTACTTGATATTATTAAAGAAGAACTTCTTGTAATTAAGGATAAATACGGTGATGACCGCAGAACCGAAATTACGTTTAGTTCTGATGAAATTGACCTTGAATCTCTTATTCAGCAGGAAGATATGGTTGTTACTATGACCCACTTTGGTTATATCAAACGTGTTCCTGCAGATACCTATCGCGCACAGAACCGCGGTGGTAAAGGCATTACGGGTATTACCACAAGGGATGAAGATTTCGTTGAAAGGGTGCTTGTTGCAAACACCCACACGGATATTCTGTTCTTTACCACAAAGGGCAAGGTATTCCAGTTAAGATGTTATCAGATTCCCGAAGCAGGCAGAACTGCAAAGGGCAGTGCTATTGTAAACCTGCTTAATCTTGATGGCGGTGAAAAGGTAACTACCGTTATCGCGCTTCCTGAAGGCGAAGAAAACCGCGAAAATATGAATCTTGTTATGGCAACAAGACAAGGCTTCATTAAAAAGACTGCATTAAGCGAATATAATATCCGCAAAAACGGTCTTATCGCCATTGTTCTTCGTGAAGGCGATGAACTTGTTAACGTTGAACTTTCTAACGGCGAAAACGACGTTTTTGTTGCAACCAACAAGGGTAAGGCTATCCGCTTTGAAGAAAAACTTGTTCGTAATATGAGCCGTGCTACAATGGGTGTTACTGCAATTAACCTTGCAGATGACGATTTTGTTGTAAATATGGCAATAATAAAAGAAGATTGTGAAGTTCTTACCATTACCGAAAACGGCTACGGCAAGCGTACAGATATTAACGAATACCGTATAACAGGCAGAAACTGCAAGGGTATCATTACCCATAATATTAACGAAACCACAGGTAATATCGTTGATATGGTAACCGTTACAGGCGAAGAAGATATTATGCTTATTACAAATGACGGCGTAATTATCCGTACAAAGATAAATCAGATTCGCACAATGGGCAGAAGCACACAGGGTGTTCGCGTAATGCGTGTTAAAGATGGTGTTCAGGTTGTTGCAGTTGCAAAAGCACCTGTTGAAGATGAAGAAGCACCTATCTTAGATGAAAACGGTGAACCAATGGTTCAAAACGAAACAGGCGAAGAAACAACAACTGTTGAAACCGTTGAAACCGTTGAAACACTGTAAAAAGGGGTAAAAGAAATGTTTAAAAAAATACTTACCATAGTTGGTAATATATTTCTTGGGTTAAATGCAGGTTTGATATCACCGTTTATGCCTATATACTTAATACTTGCAATAATACTTTTCCCTGCTGAACCCCTTAATGCCAACATTTTAGCGGTGTTCGGACTAATTACTGCAATAATTGCTTTTGTCGGTATTTATATTTATTGCTATAAGAAAAAGCGTGAGCACGAGGATCTTTCCCTTTGGGGAATGACCTTGGCTACAAGCTTTGCAGTAGGCGCGGCTTTAATAGCGGTAATCTTGTTTATTTACGCTGCCGGCGAAGAATTCAGAATTTAAAAAGAAAATAAAAAAAGAAAGTTCGGAGATTATTTCTCCGAACTTTTTTTATCTTTTTTATCCTTTTTATCTTTTTCGCTCTTTTTGTCTTTCTTTTCTTTTTCGGGCTTCTTTTCTACTTTTTTGCTTTCACCGGGTAAAACTATATCAACGGTATATTGGGCAGTGGTATAGTTTGCACAGGAAGAAATAGCCAGTAAAAGCGCGCCTTTGATAGAATGTTCTTCAAGTTCTTTAAGGGCGTTTTTTGAAGCAATTTCATACTGCTCAACAACGTAATTATAAAATGCAACGATATCGTTGTTTACGCTTTCTGTATTGATTATACTGCTTATGGTTGGCAAAGCAAACTGCCTTTTCATTAAACAGATAATTATAAGCCTTGAAATATGCTCCTTTGAATAACGCTTTTTTATAGGCGCGGGCAAGGCTTCCATTTTAACGTAGTTGTTTATCATTGATGGGGTTAAAGTATCGTCCTTTAAAATATAAGGCTCCAGATACTTCTGCATTAAACTGATAACCTGATCCATATATAATTCAAAATCAGGCAACTGATCCCATCTTGGAAGTGTGTGCGCTTCAACCTTTTTTATATATTCATTTATATCTTGCATAAAAAACCGCCTTTTTTAAATAATAATGATTGTTGTTTGTAAAAACAGCACTTTTAAATACTGTTTCTATTTTCTTTAACCATTATAAATACGTAACATAGTATACCATACCATAAAAAAATACGCAAGTACAAAAAAATATTACAAAAAAAGTTCTTGACAAAATGTTAAATACAATATAACATAGTATTGAAAACTATGTGTAAGGAGAGAAGATACAATGTGTTATGCACAGGTTTACGGTGATTCCATATTAAAGGGCGTTACGTTAGACGAAAATAATGAAAAGTACAAGATAAACAATTTCTTTAAGGATACTGAGGAAATAGAAAATTTTTCAAAGTTTGGCTGCACCATAGAAAAGGGCAGTGAAATTTTAAACCGTAATATTCAAAAGGGCAGAACCGCGCCTATTGTGTTTTTAGAGTATGGTGGTAATGACAGTGATTTTAACTGGGAAGAAATTGCACAAAACCCTAACAGTGAATATTTTTCCAAAACACCTATAAAGCAATTTGAAGATAAATATACTCAGATGATAAAACAGTTAAAGGAAAACAATATTAAACCTGTTTTATGCAATCTTATTCCCGTTGACTCTGAAAGATATTTAGGCTGGATATGCCGTAACGGATTAAATAAAGAAAATATTTTATCCTGGTTGGGTGACGTTTTTGCAATATATCGCTATCAGGAACAGTATTCAAGAAAGATTGAAGAAATAAGCTTTAAGGAAAACTGCGATATGATTGATTTAAGGGGCGCATTTTTAAAAAACCGTCAGATAAAAGGGTTATATTCCTTTGATGGCATTCATCCAAGCGTATTGGGGCAAAATATTATAAAGAACGAAATATATAACTATTTAAAAGGCTGTTAAACGGCCTTTTATTTGTTTTTATATAAAGTTATTTTGTTTTTTGTATTTACAAGGTGATAGTGTAAAGTTATAATAAAGGTAACATAGATTAAAGGATGAGTTCTGATATGAATATTGATTTATCATACGTTATAGGATATGACAATAATAATTGTGAGTATAAAATTCCTGCCGGCGTAAAAAAAGAAAACGACCATTTTCTTGTAACCGTAAAAAAAGAAGATTATAAGGATGCAACAAGGGTAAATATTTTATCACAGGTTGCACAAACCAATTGCACAGATGGGTATTATATCGTTTCCGACCAATATAGCGGAATGAAAGTGTTTTTAGATGAAACACAGGATGACCACGATATATACTGCTTACAGGTAGTAAATTTTTACGGTGTTAAAACTACGGAAAAATGTTATACGGTAATTATTGAAGGTATGAAGTATGAATCGTATTTTCATTATTACAAAGAAGGTAATGAAAACGGTGCGTACTTTGTTTTAAGGCTTAAAGAAGAAAATATTGAAGCCTATGAAGATATTACCGTAATGGTTTATGAAATGGATAAAAATGCCGATTATAACGATATGGCAAAAATCTACCGTGATTATAAATACGCCAACGGTTTAAAAACCATTAAACAAAAAAATAAGCCTATGGTAGACTACATAAGCGAAGCTCCTGAAATCCGTGTAAGAATGGGTTGGAAACCCGTTCCTGCAGAAATTGAGTATCAGACAATAGAAAACGAGCCCCAGATGCACGTTGCCGTTACCTTTGATAAGTTAATTGAACTTATGGACAAGGTTAAACAAAAGGGTGTTGAAAAGGCACAGTTCTGTCTGGTTGGCTGGAACAAAAGCGGGCATGATGGCAGATGGCCACAGATTTTCCCTGTTGAAGAAAAGTTAGGCGGTGAAGCAGGTCTTAAAAAGGCAATTCTTCACGCAAAAAAACTTGGATATAATATTGTAGCACATACAAATTCTTCCGATGCCTACACCATTGCCGATTGCTTTGATGAAAATAAAATGGTTAAAAAGGCGGATGGCACAACGGAACTTGGCACTACTTGGAGCGGTGGCAGATTACATAAATTCTGTGCAGTTGAAGCCCTTGAATATACAAAAGAAACGCTTCCGCAGGTTCGCGGTTTGGGCTTTGAAGGCGTGCATTATATTGACGTGCTTTCCGTAATCCGCCCATATTACTGCCACGATGCAAATCATCCTGCTACAAGAAAAGATACTTCGCTTTTATGGCGTGAAATGTTTAAACTTTCAAAAGAATTGTTTGGGGGCAGTGCATCAGAGGGCAACTATGATTTCGTATGTGAAGATCTTGATTTTGCCCTTTACTGCGGATTCGGTAAGTTTACTAAGCCAACAAGAACCAACTTTAAATATGAGATTATTCCCCTTTGGGAACTTGTTTACCACGGTTCAATAATGGCTTGTCCATCATCAGATTTAGTAAACGTAGGTATTTTAGATAGAAAATTACAGTTAAAGTTTATTGAGTTTGGCGGCAGACCTGCTATGTACGTTTATTCAAGGTTTGTTCAGGAATCAAAGGATAGGGGTAACTGGATGGGTGATGATGATCTTCGCATCGGTACCAATGAAGAAATGGAAAAATGCGTTGATGCATTAAAGAAAACCGTTGATTTTTACGAGCCTTATAAAGCACTTCAAAAAGAAAGAATGATTAAACACGAAAAATTAACCGATACGCTGGCTAAGGTAACTTACGAAAACGGTGCAAGTGTTTTTGTAAACTATGATGAAAACGATGTGCTTATTGACGGCGTAACCGTAAAAGGAATGGATTATTTTATAAAATGGTAAAGAGAAGCGTAAAAACTTCTCTTTTTTATTGCTTTTTGCTTTTTGCTAAGGTATAATATTGGTGATAATTTATTCCGAAAAAGACAGTGAAACGATGTAATTTATTGAAAAGTATTCAATAAAAGAAAATCAATTTTGAATATGATATGGAGTTAATCTGATGGATAAATATGAGCTATTTAATGAAAAACTTAAAAACAGGCAAAAGGTGGTTGGACCCTGCATCCAATGTGCCAATCCAATTTTGCTTGAAAAAATGGCAGAACAAGTAGATTTCTTTGTGCTTGATGGTGAACATGGTATTTTCAATAACGAAAATCTTGTAAACACCTTGCTTATTACAAGGCTTAAAAATACACCTGCTATTGTTCGTGTTGCAGATTGTCAGTATGATTTGATTGCCCGTGCGCTTTATATGGGTGCTGATGGTATTATGATTCCAAGATGCGAAACGTTAGAACAGGTTAAAGTGGCAGTTGAATCAATGAATTTTGCACCGATAGGTAAACTCGGTTGTGGCGGGCATGGTCAGTTCAGGGCAGGGGAAAGTGTGTTTAATTTTAAAAGACACCTTGTTTTACAGATTGAATCGCCTGAAGGAACTCAAAATCTTCCTGAAATACTTGAAAAATACGGGGAAAATGTTTCCGCTATTGTTATCGGCCCGTATGATTATTCAATAATGTTAGGTAAACCGCAGGAATTTGATAATCCCAGGTTAATTGAACATATCCAAAGAATATTTGATATCTGCAAGGATAATAACACTTCGGCAGGAATCTTCGTTGACAATATTGAAAAAGCTGAAAAATACATTGGTATGGGTGCGAACTTTATCTGGGCAGGAACAGACCTTAATATGTTCATAAACGGATTTAATGAACTTTACGATAGTTTAAAAGGGGTTTAATATGTTTATAAATTACGCGCATCGCGGTGCAAGTGAGTATGCGCCCGATTCTACAATTGCCGCCTTTGATATGGGAATAAAAATGAATGCCAACGGCATTGAAACCGACCTTCATAAAACAAAGGATGGGCATATTGTATTATTCCATAATGATAATCTTGATAACAGGTCTTCGGGTACAGGTCCTATAAAGGAATATACCCTTGCCGAACTTAAAGAAATGGACTTTGGCGCATGGAAAGATCCCAAATATGCAGGCGAAAAAATTCTTACGTTAGAAGAATTTGCTCAAAGATATTTTCATCTTGATTTAACCTTTGCACTTGAATTAAAAGCTCCTGATTGCGAAAAGGAAACCCTTGCAATCGTTGAAAAATTCGGCGTGCAGGATAAGGTTATTATTACTTCCTTTAATTTTGAGTATATTGAAAATATCCGCAAGTTAAATAAGGATATCCGCATAGGTTGGCTTGTGCGTGAAACTACTGATGAAGCGTGCCAAGCACTTAAAAGTATAAACGGTTTGCAACTTTGCCCGCAAGCGTTTTTTACAGAAAAAAAGGATATTGATTTAATAAATTCTTATGGGTTAAGGGCGCGTATCTGGGGCATTACAAACGTTGATTTAATGAAGAAAATGTGTGATTTTGATATTGACGGAATGACCTGCAATTATCCTGATAAATTATATCAATATTTAAAGGAGAGCAATAGTGTACATCTTTATTGATTTAGATGATACAATTTTAGATTTTTTAAAGGCAGAAGAAGTGGCACTGTCAAAAACGCTGAAAGCCTTTAACGTTGAGGCAACAAAGGAAACAGTTCAGCTTTATTCAAAAATAAACGATAGCCTTTGGAAAAAGCTTGAAACAGGGGAAATGACAAGGGAACAGATTCTTGTAACCCGTTTTGAAAGGCTGTTTCAGGAACTTAACGTTAAGGTGGTTTGCTCTTTTGTAAACGATATTTATAAAGAAAATCTGTCTAACGGGCATTGGTTTATTGATGGGGCAGAAGAACTTATAAAAAGCCTTTATAAAAAACATCATTTATATATTGTTTCTAACGGAACAACAAGCGTACAAAGGGGCAGAATAAAAAGCGCAAATATAGAAAAGTATTTTGACGGTATTTTTCTTTCACAGGATATTGGCTATAATAAGCCAAACGTAAAATTCTTTGAAAAATGCTTTGAACAGATAAAAGATTTTAACAAAAATGACGCTATTATTTTAGGCGACAGCGTGTCTTCTGATATAAAAGGCGGAATAAATGCAGGGATAAAAACCTGCTTGTATGACCCCAAAAACAAGTTTTCAGGGGATATTAAGCCGGATTATATAATCCACAAATTAAGCGAATTTTTAAATTTAGTATGAAATACGATAAAATAGTTAAGGGTACTTTTTTAGAGCGCCCCAACAGGTTTATTGCTTACGTTGATATAAACGGTAAAACAGAAACCTGCCACGTTTTAAATACAGGTAGATGTAAGGAGCTTTTAATAAAAGGCGCAACCGTATATTTAAATGAAAGCAGTAATGCAAACCGCAAAACTAAATATGACGTTGTTAAAGTTTTAAAGGGCGGAAAACTGATAAATATGGATTCTTTGGCGCCTAATAAAGTAGCAGAAGAATTTTTTAAAAAGCAGTTTAAAAACGTTAAAAGAGAAGTAACTTATAAAAATTCCCGTTTTGATCTTTTTATAAATGATAATAATACTTTTATAGAGGTTAAGGGCGTAACCTTAGAAAAGGATAATATTGCTATGTTTCCTGATGCCCCAACCCAAAGGGGCAGAAAGCATATTTATGAGCTTGTTGACGCTGTGAAAAACGGATATAATGCAAAAATTATTTTTGTTATTCAGTTTAAGGGCGCAGAAAAATTTATTCCCAATTATAAAACTGACCCTGAATTTAAAGAGGCATTAAAGTTTGCAGAAGAAAACGGCGTTGAAATTTTAGCTTATGATTGCTTTGTAACGGAAGAAACAGTAGAAATCAATGAAAGGGTAAAGGTATGTTTGGACTTGTCGTTGCCGATATAAATTCATTAAATGAAAATGATAAAAAAATATACAATTCCTTTTATTGCGGATTGTGTACGAGTATCGGCAAAAACTTTGATAATTTCAGCAGAATTACCTTAAATTACGATTTAACATTTTTGTATTTGTTTTTAACCTCATATTTTAATGAAAACGTTGAAGAATCTGTGATTCGTTGCGGTATTCACCCCTTAAAAAAGAAAAATGTATATATGAACAAGTATGCAGAATACTGTTCCTGTATGAATATTTTGCTCACCTATTACAAATTGGAAGATGACGTTAATGATGAAGGCTCACGTTTTGCAAAAATCGCAAAATCGGCGTTAAAAAAGCAAAAAGAGTTAGCACAAGAAAAATATCCAATAAAAAATCAGGCGATTTCTGATTGCTTAAAAAGGCTTAACGAAATAGAAAAACAAGATGAACATAACGCCGATATTCCTGCAAATATTTTCGGTGAACTTATGGGGCATCTCTTTGATATAAACGGCGAAGATTTAAAATTAAGGGAGTTTGGTAAAGCCTTAGGCAAAGTAATTTATATAATGGATGCAGTTCTTGATTTTAAAAAAGATTTAAAAAAATGCAGATATAATCCGTTAGTTGAAACTAAATCAGAAAATTTTCAGCAAATTTTAACAATACTTTTAAACGATACTGTTGAAATTTATGATACAATGAATATAGTAAAAAATAAAACGATAATTGATAACGTACTGTTTTCAGGTATATGGTATCAGTTTAAGAAAGGGAAAACTGATGGATCCTTATAAGGTGTTGGGTGTTTCGCCCGATGCAACACAGGAAGAAATATCAAAAGCCTATAAAAAGCTTGCGCGAAAATATCATCCCGATTTAAATCCGGGCGATAAGCACGCACAGGAAAAAATGAGCCAGATAAATCAGGCTTACGATCTTATCCGTTCAGGTAAAGCAACAAGCGGTGGATATAACGATTATAATGCTTCAAACGGTGGCTACTACGGTGGATATGATTCCTATAACGGCAACGATATATTTTCGGCAATAAGAAGATGTATTCAGATGGGGCAGTATTACGATGCTCTACGTTTGCTTGATTCAATAAATATAAGGAACGGGCAGTGGTATTACCTTGCAAGCGTTACCCATTTTAATTTAGGTAACAAGGCAACTGCCATTAAATATATTGAAGAAGCCTTACGTTTTGAGCCAAATAACAGTGAATATCAGTCCTTTTATCAGCAACTTAATTATTACGGGCAGAATTACAGTGGACGCAGAACGGTTTATACCAATATCAACCCAAGAATTTGCACAGGCATTATTCCTGCTCTGCTTTGTTGCTTAACAGGTGGCAGGTGTTGGCCTTGGATTTGTTGCATTTAAAGATGCTTTTTTAAGCATCTTTTTTTCTTGCCTAATGCTGTAAAACTTGGTATAATAAAATAAATATATTTTTAAAGGAAAAAACGATGAAAGTAAACGTTAAAAAGTTAAACGAAAACGCTATGCTTCCTGTTTATAGCACGGAATTTTCAGCAGGGGCTGACCTTTATGCTTTGTTAGAAGAACCTGTTACCATAAAAAAGGGTGAAACCAGGCTTATTAAAACAGGCTTGGCTATGGAAATTCCTGTTGGTTACGTTGGTTTAATTTATGCCCGTAGCGGTCTTGCTACAAAAAAAGGGCTTGCACCTGCAAACAAGGTTGGCGTTATTGATAGCGATTACAGGGGCGAAATTATGGTTGCCTTATATAATCAAAGCGATTGCGATCAGGTTGTTGAAAACGGTGAACGTATTGCACAGCTTGTTATTGCGCCTTTTATTCAGGCAGATTTTGATATAAAAGAAGAATTAAACGATACTGTTCGCGGAACAGGTGGCTTTGGCTCAACAGGAACAAAGTAATATTCTTTAAAAATCAGCATAGATATATAAAAAAGTATTTAGGAGATAACAAATGTTTTTAGAAAGATTCTGGCATCAGATTATAATTATTTTGCTTTCATGCGTACCTTTAATTGAATCGCGCTACGCCATTGTTGTTGGCATGACTATGTTTAAAGAAATTGGCATTGTGGAATTATTTATACTTTCACAGCTTGGTGCATTCTTTATAAGCCTTGTTTTGCTTTTGTTATTAAAGCCTGTTTTTAAATGGATGAAAAGCACTAAACTTTTTAGAAAAATGGTAGAAAAACTTGAAAGCCACGGTAAAAAGAAAGGCGAAAAGCTTCAGGGTAAAATTGAAAATTCAAAATCTAATGCCGCAAAGGTATGGGCATCAGTTATCGGTGTGTTTATTTTTGTTGCAATTCCCTTGCCCGGCACAGGCGTTTGGACAGGTAGCCTTGTTGCAACTCTTTTAGATATAAGATTTAAGTACGCTTTTCCTGCGGTTTGCATAGGAAGTATTGTTGCTACTTTAATTATGGTTCTTGTTGGCGGTGCGTTTATGACTGCGCCTGATTGGTTAGCATCATGGTTAATGTAACCGGCACGGTTGAAGGTATTATTTACCGCAACGATGAAAACGGTTATACGGTATTTGTACTTTCAACAAAGGATAATTTTGAAACTGTTACAGGCACCTTCCCGCTAATTCGGGAAGGTGATTTTATAACTGTTTTTGGTCTTTTTGTGGAGCACGAGGTTTACGGAACGCAATTTAAGGCTACAAGTTATGAGATGGCAGTTCCTAAAACCGTTGAAGAGATAGAAGCCTTTTTATCTTCGGGCATCATTAAAGGCATCGGACCAAAAACTGCAAGGGATATAGTTGATTACTTTGGTTCTTCAGCCTTGGAAATCGTTGAAAAATCCCCTGAAAAGCTTTGCCTTGTACAAGGAATAGGTGAAAAAAAGGTTCAAACCATCAGGGAATCTTATATGGAGATTTTTGATGCAAGGCGCGCAGTAATGTTTTTGCAAAAGTACGGGGTAAACGCTAAAACTGCCTTAAAGATATTTGCCTTTTACGGCGATCAGGCGGTGGAAAAAATACAGGAAAACCCTTACCGCCTTGTAAAAGATATTAACGGCATCGGCTTTTTAACTGCGGATAGAATTGCAAGTGAAATGGGTTTAAATAAAAACTCAAATTACAGAATAAACGCGGGTATTATTCACGTTTTAAACGAAGCTGGCAACGATGGGCATACCTATCTGCCCCAAACGATTTTATTACAGCGTACAAGCTTTTTGCTTAATGTTGATGAAAATTTAATTCTTTCCAAACTTTTGCCCTTAGCAAGCGAGCAATCAATTATTTTAAGGGATATTGATAATGAAAGATGCGTTTACCATCCAAGCTATTTTTATGCCGAAGCTATCGTGGCAGGCAGTCTTATTTCACTTAACGCGTCTGTAAAAGAGAATAAGGAAACCAAGATTTCAAACGAAATTGAATCCTATGAAAAAACAAAAAATATAATCCTTGCAAACAACCAAAAGGAAGCCGTTATAAGTGCTTTAAATAATGGGGTTACAATAATTACAGGTGGTCCCGGAACGGGAAAAACTACCACCCTTGATTGTATTTTGCATCTGTTTTTAAAAAGAGGCGCAAACATTGCCCTTTGCGCGCCAACAGGCAGGGCGGCAAAACGAATGGGAAATGCAACGGGGCAGGATGCCAAAACCATTCATCGCCTGCTTGAATATTCACGGCTTGATGAAGGCGGTTTTGTTTTTAAAATCAATAAGGAAAACCCCTTGAATGCCGACGTTGTTATCGTTGATGAAGCCAGTATGATTGATATATTTTTAATGCAGGCACTTTTAGAAGGCATTAAAAAAGGCACAAGGCTTGTTATTGTAGGCGATGCCGATCAGCTTGCTTCCGTTGGCGCAGGTAACGTTTTAGGGGATATGATTACATCAAATGCCTTTGTAACGGTGAAATTAAATGAAATTTTCCGTCAGGCGCAGGAAAGTACCATTATTACCAATGCCCATAAAATAAATAACGGCTTAATGCCTGTTGTAAACATAAAGGGCGGGGATTTTTATTTAGAGAGAAAACACAGTGAATCAGAAATCGTTAAAACGGTTGTAGACCTTGTTAAAAACCGCTTGCCTAATAAATACGAAGTTTCGCCTATTTCTGATATTCAGGTTTTAACCCCTGTAAAAAAAGGCTTAACAGGTGTGTTTAATCTTAATAAAGTGCTTCAGGAAGAGCTTAATCCCAAAAACAAAAATAAAAAAGAGCATATCTTTGGCGAAACTGTTTTTCGCGTAGGCGATAAAGTAATGCAGATACGCAATAACTATGACCGTATCTATCAAGTGCAGGAAAGATTCGGTAACTTTGTTGAGGGTACGGGCGTGTTTAACGGCGATAGCGGAATTATTAAAAATATTGATATTCCATCACGTGAACTTACAGTTAAGTTTGATGATAACAGAATTTCAGTTTATGATTTTAACGATTTGGAAGAATTAACACTTTCTTATGCCATAAGCGTTCATAAAAGTCAGGGCTGTGAATTTCCTATTGTGGTGTTGCCCTTGCCTTTAAGTAACATCAGAATTTTAACAAGAAATCTTCTTTACACTGCGGTTACAAGGGCAAAAAATCTTGTTGTTGCCTGCACAAATGAACAGTCAATAAGCTTTGCCGTTAACAATATTGACACACAAAAACGGTACTCTGCATTGGATAAAAGGCTAAAAACTGCTAAAAATTTACTATAAATGTGGATTTTTTAACTAATTGTTAATTATTTTTAATTATATTAAGAAAAAATAGTTGCAATCGTAAAATCGTTGTTGTATAATAATTATGTTTACGAATAAAGTTTTTAATGGACTTATGAAGAATGCCTTTAACCAGTACTTGTATGTGTAACTCATTATCCGTAATGCTTTACGTTAAACAAAAATCTAAATGGGGGACATAGGACATGTACGAAGACAAGACTTTGGTTTGCAAAGACTGTGGTAAGGAATTCGTTTTCACAGCAGGTGAACAGGAATTCTATGCTGAAAAGGGTCTCAAAAACGAACCCGGCCGTTGCCGTGAATGCCGTCAGGCAAAGAAGAACGCAAGCCGTGGACCAAGAGAGATGTTTGAAGCAGTTTGCGCAGAATGCGGCAAAACCACTCAGGTACCCTTCCAGCCTAAGGAAGACAGACCTGTTTATTGTGACGAATGCTTTAAGGCACGCCGTTCATAATAAAAACATAACAAAAAAACCGATAGCTTTTGCTATCGGTTTTTTATTTTTTATTCAGTTCTTAATGCTTCAACAGGATCTTTGTTTGCGGCAATTTTTGCGGGGAATAAGCCGGCAATTAAAGTAAAGAAAATGCTTACAAACATTAAAACCACACCGCCTATAAAGGGTAAGTATGCCGTTAAAGTGGGTATGCCTGAAAGATGACGGATTATAGCGTTTGCAGGATAGCAAAGAATAACAGTTAATATAATTCCTATTGCGCCTGAAATAAATCCTATTATAAAGGTTTCGGCGTTAAACACGCGGGAAATATCCTTTTTAGATGCACCGATTGAACGAAGTACGCCGATTTCCTTTGTGCGTTCTAACACTGAAATATAGGTGATAATACCTATCATAATTGATGAAACTACCAGTGAAATTGAAACGAAAGCAATTAAAACGTAGGTAATAGCATCAATAATTGTTGTTACTGAGGACATTATGATTGCGGCAATATCGGTATAGGTTATTTTGCCTTCTTCGTTTACAGAAGCGTTGTAATCTTCAATGATTTCCTTAACAACGTCTTTATCATTAAAGGTTGAAACGTAAATGTTAATTGATGACGGTGAATCTGCATCTAAAACGCCTAACTTATTAAAGTTCTCTTTTAAAGTGGAAGATGAAGATTTAGGTGGCATGCAATTGTTGTAGCCTTGAACAAGCTTTTCGTCGCTTAAAGTAACGTAATAAGCATCAAAGGCTTTTGCAAGTTTTTGTACTGCGTTAGCTGATGAACTTAAAGCGTATTGCTTAAATAATTCTGTTGCAGTGTTTGTTACAAGTTTATCAACGGTTGCGTTAATTGTTGCATCATCAAGGGTCATAAAATAGCCCATAATCTGCTGGGCAGGCATATCGGTGGTTTTTGAATATTCACCTACGATATACATAACCTTTGTGTTGCGGTCAGGCAAATTCGCCAGAATCTGTTGCTTAAATGGGGCAAGTTCCTCGTTTGTTGGTGTTGCGATAATATTATCAATCTGCTTTTGTGCGTTATCCTTGTGTTGCGCAATAAGCATTTCCTTAATTGAACTTCTTACCATATCTTTAAGCTCATCGTCAGAATAGCCTGCGATAAAGGATTTAATTGAATCCTCGTCAAGTCCTGCGCTTTTAACGTATTCGTCAAAAATAAGCTTTTCCAAAGATGCCCTGTCAGGATACTGCATCATAAGCTGATCAAGGGTTTTATTGATGGTTTCTTCATCAGGAACTGAAAGAAGCGTTAAATACATTTCTGCCTTTTTGGCTTCGGTTAATGATTTGAAATACTCTTTCATTTCGTTGGCTTTTTCGCTTACTGTAAGGACTGTTTCGTTTTCAACGGTAAAAGGAAGATTTGTAAAAATATCGTTGTTTTTATTTTTATCGTCCTTTTGTGCTTTAACGATTTCAGAATTATTGGTGTAATCAATAATATACTTTGCAAGATCGTGGGTGTAATAAAGGGATGCGCCACCCATTGAAACGTTAGAATCTTCTTTGGGGCGGATAATACCTGCGATTTCAAGATCAAGACCCTTGGAAATTATAACGTCCATTGAATCTTTGTTATCGCGGATATCTTCCCAAATTTTTTCTTCTTCGTTATATTTATAGTAATCAGGTGAGCAGATAAGCTTAAACTTCATACCTAAAATTTCTTCGTATGAATAGCTTGATTCCGTTTGCACAACTTCTTCGCCTTTTTGCGCTGCAACGGTATCTTTTATAAGTTTATCAGTGGTAACAAGACCTAAAGCGTGTAAGGTTATATCGGTGATTTCGTTGTTTTGATCAAGCACAAGGATGATGTGTGATTTATCCGTTGGCCAAGCGCCTGCAATTAAATCATACTGATCGGTAATAATATCAGAAACGTTTTCACCGTTTAAGCCTGAAATAAATTCAGCCCAAGTATTATAACTCATAAAGCTTTGTGACATCTGCCCCATAACAGAGGTTGATGACATCTGGCTTGCATCTGTTCCCATCATGTTGGAGAACACTTCCATAATATCGGATTTCTGATAAGCACCGTCAGCAGTTTTTGCGTAAATGTTCAAAGGAACGTCATAAAAATACTGTATCGCTCTAACGTGCTCGTTTATATCAGATTTATCACTTTGAAAATAGTTTTTAAGACCTTTAAGGTCATTCTTTATAACGGTGGAATTGTTCATACTGTTAGCAAGGTCATACATAACCGAGCTTGCATAAACTTTATCCTTGGGGTGTTGTTTGCTTTCTTCCTGCGAACCCATAAGCGTAGAAATCATACTTGACATATCCATCTGTTCAGCCTGTATCTGAATGGGGTATGAAGTTAAAGTATCTTCCTGCACCTGATCAATGTATGCTTTAATACCGCTTGAAAGAGCTAAAATCAATGCAATACCAATAATACCGATTGATCCTGCAAAACTTGTTAAGAAGGTGCGCGCCTTTTTAGTCATTAAATTGTTTAATGAAAGTGAAAGTGCGGTAAAAAGATTCATTGAAGGCTTTTTGATTTTTTTGCCTTGATCTTTTTCTTCTACTTCTTTACAAGGGTTAGTGTCGTCAAGCACTTTGCCGTCTTTTAAACGAACGATACGGTTGGAATATTCGTCTGCAAGGTCGGGGTTATGGGTAACCATAATAACAAGGCGGTCCTTGGAAACTTCTTTTAAAAGATCCATTATCTGTACGCTTGTTGCTGAATCCAACGCGCCTGTTGGTTCGTCAGCAAGCAGAATATCAGGGTCGTTTACCAATGCCCTTGCAATAGCAACCCTTTGCATCTGTCCCCCTGACATCTGATTGGGCTTTTTATGAAGCTGATCTCCTAAACCAACTTTTTCTAACGCGCTTTTTGCCTTCTGTCTTCTTTCCTTGCGGGAAACGCCTGAAAGGGTTAAAGCAAGCTCAACGTTAGCTAAAACGCTTTGGTGGGGAATAAGGTTATAGCTTTGAAAAACAAAGCCGATTGAATGATTGCGGTAAGTATCCCAATCGTTATCTTTAAACTTTTTAGTGGATTTGCCGTTAATAACAAGATCACCGCTTGTGTATTGATCAAGACCGCCAACAATGTTTAAAAGTGTGGTCTTACCGCTTCCGCTGGGACCAAGGATTGAAACGAATTCATTATCCCTGAAAGTAAGGGAAACGTTATCAAGTGCGTGAACTGTGTTATCACCGCTTAAATAACTTTTTTTGATGTTTTTAAGTACTAACAACTAAAAAACACACCTTTCCAAAATAATCTATAAATAGATTATACCATATTTTTTAGAAAAAATATGTAATTTAGGTAAAATTTATGAGAAAATATTGGTTTTATTTATA
>JAZRTX010000017.1:0-63684 GCA_045652205.1 Clostridia bacterium | reverse complement strand
AAGGTCTGCAATCATTTTACATTCGTTAGGATCTGCAACTTCGCCTGAACCTACAACGCCGTCTTCTTCACCGCCGATAGCGCCAACTTCAGCTTCAACTGAAATGCCTTTTGCAGTAGCGTCTTTGATAATCTGTGTTGTTTTTTCAATGTTTTCTTCAATAGCATAATGTGAACCGTCAAACATAACTGAAGAAAAACCTGCTTCCATAGCCTTGTATGCGCCTTCATAGGAGCCGTGGTCAAGGTGAATTGCAACAGGAACGGTGATGTTTAAGGTTTCAATCATGCCCTTAACCATACCTACTACGGTATTAAAACCGCACATATACTTTGCTGCGCCTTCGGAAACACCTAAAATAACAGGTGAATTGTTTTCCTGTGCAGTTAAAAGAATAGCCTTTGTCCATTCAAGATTGTTGATGTTAAACTGACCAACTGCATATTTACCTGCCTTAGCCTTTTGTAACATCTCTTTTGCAGAAACTAACATATATTTATACCTCCAAAGATTTAATTTCTAATGATATTATAAGTCAATTCTATAATATTTGCAACAACATTAAGGTTAATTTTTTAAAATTTTTAGCCTTTTATTAAATCAAACAAGGTAGGAATGGTAATTTGGTGATCACCGTTAAAGTGCCAACCCTTTCCGCCTTGTGAAGTGGGGCGGTTTACAATGTTTTTTCTTGGGCGGTAATAGTAGTTGGGATCTTCGTAACCGATTTTGCAGCGGTAATTACCTAAGTTAATAAGGTCAAAGTTAGCAGTAGTAATATTAAAGGTGGGGTAGCCTAAGTTTCTTGCAATAGAAAGAGCCTTTAAGAAAACTTCTGCACCGATAACTGCTGAACCGAAGTTTAAGAATACGCCACCGTCAAGCTGTGCAACGGAAGCACACATTTTCTTAAAATCAATACCTGAACAAGCACCGATAATAGCCATATCACAAGTTGGATGCTGATGGATAATATCCGTTCCAAGAGCAATATGGTATGAACAAGGAATATTATTTATATAACACTGATATAAAATACAATCTTCACGATAGGGGAATTTATCAGGATTTTCGGCAATGTATTTGCCTAATGCTTCACCGTAGCCTAAATTTTCTTTTGCACCTAATTTTAATGCTTCATTCATCCAGGCGCCTGTTTGCTCCCACATACCAAATGAACCGTCTTCAATAGCGGTAGGAACGTCTTCACTTGTTCCGCCTAAATAAGCAAGCTCAAAATCGTGAATACTGCCTGCTCCGTTAGATGCAACGTGAGTAATAATACCCATTTTTATAAGCTCAATAATATATCTTGAAAGCCTGTTTTTAATAACGTGCGCACCCATTGACCAAATTACAGGGCGTCCGTTTTCGCGGGCTTTTTTAATTCTTTCAACAAGTTCTGAAAAATCAGGGTCTTCAAAATTTTCGTGGGGTGTTTTACCAGGGATCATAAGATTTTCAATGGTAACTAAATTGTGCCTGTTATGTGAATCGTAGGTTGTAATGTTCTTAAAATCAAGGGTCATACTTTTTCCTGAACCGATAAAGTTATTATCCATTTTTTATTCCTCCATCCATTTTAAAATTTCGTCAATATCGTCAAAACTATCAATTAAAACGTGAGCCTTTGCGTTAGTTAAACGCTTTATTTTTGCTTCGTCAAAGCCTTGTAAATTTTTTTCGTTAGCACAGATACCTAAGGTAAGCGCACCTGCTTCTCTTCCTAAACGGATTTCAACAGGACCGTCGCCTACAACAAGTAAGTTTTCGCCTTTATATTGTTCCATTAAGGATTTTAAAGTAGCTTCCTTTGAACAATCGGTTGAAAAGGGCATAGCACCTTTAATCTGGTCAAAATATTTATCTAAGCCTAATACGGCAGATTCCTTTAAAACGTCAGCATCATCAGTTCCGCTTGCGGCGTAAAGCTTAATGCCTTTTTCCTTTAAAGCCTTTAAAAAGTTTTCGCAGTTTTTAATCAGATAATTTTCTTTATTAACCTTTGCAAGCTCTTTTTTAGTTTCAACGCTTTGCATAAGCCTGCGGTTGTATTCGGCTTTATAATCCCAAACGTCTAATGGCTCGTCGCCTTGCTTTATAACCTGATCTTTAAGCCATTGCATCTGCATAACGGTCTGAATACCTGTTGAAGCATCAATAAAATCAGCAACAAGTTCTTTTGCGTTTGGCGTTTTATTAAGATATTCTTCAAACAATGGCGCCATAACGTCTTCCCAACCGCATCTTAAAGTTGAAAGAGTACCGTCAAAATCAAAAATGGCGGCTTTGATATTGTGTTTTTCGTGTGCTTCTAAAATTTTCATAAAAATCTACCTCGCTAAATAATTCTCAATAACTAAATTCGCGCAAGCCTTTGCCCTTAAATCTTCCTTTAATGAAGAAATGCAAATGTCAACCTTTCGTGTTGCACGGGACATAGCTTGTTTTTCTATTATTTCTTTAATCTTTGGAATTAAAATAAAACTGCCCTTTATTAAATCTCCGCCTAAAATAATACTTTCAGGCTCAAAAAGATTTATAAATGAAACAAGAGTTAAACCAAGCATTTCACCTTGATAATTTAAAGCAGAAACTGCTTTTTCATCACCCTTTGTTGCGTTAATGCAAAGAGAGTTGTAATCCACTTGGTTGCCCATTTTTGCAATACGCGGGTTAGCGGTATATAATTCTGCACAACCTTTGTTTCCGCAAAAACAGGTTTCGCCGAAAACGTTTAAGGAAATATGCCCGATTTCACAACCAAATCCCGAAGCACCTTTAAAAAGGGAACCGTCCTTTATAAAAGCAGAACCAAGTCCACTATCGGCTAAAAGGTATAAAAAGTTATCCCTGTTTCCTGCAACCTTTTCCGCTAACGCCAGCGCGTTAGTATCCTTTTCAAAACAAACGTTGTCTATTTTTGTTGCATCTTTAATTGCTTTAACAATATTAAAATTATTAAACAGTTTTAAATCAGGGGGATTAAGAATAACGCCCTTTTGTAAATCTACGGGTCCCGGTGCAATTATGCCGATGCCTAAAATGTTATCGTATTCTTTCTTTAATTGATTTATCTTTTTAGAAAAAGCATTAACGGTATCAGCCTCGTTTTTTTCAAAAGCTTCAGCAAAACTTTTAATAATGTTGCCTGAAAAATCCGTTAAAACCAATAACCAACCTTGTCTTGAAATATCAATGCCAATAATATTAAAAGCAGATGGATTAAGGTGCAAAAGCGTTGGATGCCTTCCGTTTAATGATTTTACCGCGTCACCTTCAATAATAACGCCTTCATTTAATAAACCGTCAACGATTATTGAAACTGCCGCTCTCGTTAAACCTGTTTTTCTTGCAAGCTCAGCCCGTGAAACAGGCTCCTGTCTGATTAAAGAAAGGCATAAGCTTCTGTTTTTAGCCTTCATTAAAGAAGAATTATTAGGCTTATTCATCTTTTGCCTCTTTCAAAAAAAGATTTAAAATCTCTTCTTTTGATGCGCTTCCCGTGGTGTTTATTTTTTTAATGGAAATTGCAGAAGCAAGATTTCCGATAGTTTCACAATGAATGATTTCAGATTTAACAGCCAAAGCAAGAGAAAATGCTGATAAAAAGCAATCACCTGCGCCACAGGTATCAATGGGATCTTCAACCTTTAAACCAAGGCACGAATAAATTTTATTATCCTTTAAAACACGAACGCCTTTTTTGCCTAAGGTAAGGCAAATGTTGGAGTTTGTTTGGTTAAATAATTCCTTTAAAGTGTTTTCTGTTTCTTTTTCGTCAGCCTTTGTAAGAAAATCATCACTTAAATTAAGGGCGCGTGCGCACTCAATTTCGTTAGGCTTTAAAAATGCGTTTTTGTATTCTTTGATTCTTGAACGGCTGTCAACAACCACAAGCATAGTTTTTGCAATTTCATTTATTGCTTGGCGAACTTTTTCAGTAACACAACCGTTTTCAAACTGGTCGCTTACACATAAAACGTCAGCGCCTTTTGTGGCAGAATAAAGGTTTTTAATGATTTTATCTTCCGTTTCTTCATCTATCGGGGAATAACTTTCAAAATCTAACCTTGGGTCTTCCACCTCAAAGCCTAAAAAGCCTTTACGCATAGGCTTACAATATGCATTGGTAATTCTGTTTGGTACTTCAACGATATATTCGTCGTTTATACCTGAATTTTTTAAACAGTTTTTAAGACACATACCGCGCCAGTCAGAGCCGATAACACTTACAACGCTTACGTTTTTACATAAGGTTGCCATATTGTTTGCGGCGTTTCCCCCTGCACCTAAGGACATTCTTTCTTCCACAATAGGTAAGGGGAAGTGCGGTGTTTCCCTTGAAAGCACGCTTTTCGTCATATCTGCAACCCAATAAACGTCAAGGCAGATATCGCCGATTAAAACTGCTTTAATATTTTCAACTTTGTTTAATATTTCATTTAACGTCTTTTCATTCAGTCCGTTTAATTGCTTCATAAATAAAAAAACCTCACTTTCACTTAAAATTATAACTCTCCCAAATGGGTTTGTCAAGTCGTTTAACAAAATAAAATTCTTAAATTGATTGACTATTTACAATGTTTAAAGTATAATACTAATATTATTATATAAGAATATGCTAAGGAGGTATATTTTTTATGAAAACAGATCTTGTAAAAGATATATATGCGTCCAATGAAGCAAAGCACGTTACCGTTGCAGGTTGGGTGCGCACCATAAGGGCGTCAAAGGATTTTGGGTTTATTGAACTTAATGATGGTACAACACAAAAGAATATTCAGATTGTGTTTGACCGCAATATAGATAACTTTGATATTGTTGAAAAGCAGAACGTTTCTGCTTGCTTGATTGTTGAAGGTGACGTTGTTCTTACACCTGAAGCCCGTCAGCCATTAGAGATTCACGCAACAAAAATTGATATTCACGGCACAAGTGAGCCTGATTTCCCAATTCAGAAGAAAAAACATTCTTTTGAATATTTAAGAACAGTTGCTCATTTAAGACCAAGAACAAACACCTTTACCGCAGTATTCCGTGTTCGTTCAGTTTTAACCTTTGCAATTCATAAGTTCTTACAGGATAACGGCTTCGTATACGTTGCAACACCTTGCGTAACAGCAAGTGACTGCGAAGGCGCAGGCGAAGTTTTCCGTATTTCTACGATGGACGTTGATAATCCGCCAAGAACCGAAGAAGGCAATATTGATTGGTCCAAGGATTTCTTTGGTAAGGAAGCCTTTATGACCGTTTCCGGTCAGTTAAACGTTGAACCTTTCTGTTGGGGCTTCAGAAACGTTTATACCTTTGGTCCTTGCTTCAGGGCAGAAAACAGTAACACACCCCGCCACGCAGCAGAATTCTGGCAGGTTGAGCCTGAAATGGCATTTGCCGATATTAACGATTTAATGGATACCATTGAAGGTCTTTCAAAATACGTTATTAAGTACGTGCTTGAACATTGCCCTGATGAAATCAACTTCTTTGATAAGTTTATGGAAAAAGGCTTAATTGAAAAGCTTAACAATACTATCAATAGCGATTTTGCCCGCGTATCTTACCGCGATGCATTAAAGATTTTAAACGAATCAGGTATTAAATTTGATATTCCTGCAACCTGGGGCACAGGTATTCAGACTGAACACGAAAAATACCTTGCTGACGTTGTGTTCAAGCGCCCTGTTTTCGTTACCGATTATCCCAAGGAATGTAAGAGCTTCTATATGCGTTTAAACGATGATAACGAAACCGTTGCCGCAACCGACCTTCTTTTCCCCGGCTTAGGTGAAATCGTTGGTTCATCACAGCGTGAAGAACGTTATGACGTTTTAATGAAGCGTATTGATGAACTTGGTCTTAACCCCGAAGATTATTCCTGGTATATGGACCTTCGTAAATACGGCTCCTGTCAGCACTCCGGTTTTGGTATGGGTGTTGAAAGAATGATGCGCTATATCACCGGTATGGAAAATATTCGTGACGTTATACCGTATCCCCGTACACCCAACTCCGCAGAGTTCTAGACAAAGCGCGAGAATTCCCTGAAACCATAAACCCCTGCATTTTGCAGGGGTTTATTTTCTGTGTTGAGATAATTTTTTTGCTCAATCATTTACCGTTTTGTAAACTCATTCGCAAAAAAATTACTCGCCTTGAATTTCAGGTTTTCTCGCACTTTGTAGAGAGTGGTTTTAACACGCCTTGTCTTGCAACGCTTTTTGCACTCTGTGGGTGCGTTGTGTTTTCTCGCACTTTGAGGGCAGTGGTGATAATGTCTTGCAACGTTTTTTGCACTCTGTGGGTGCGTGGTTTTTTACTTTGAAAACAAAAAGACCGACTTTTGTCGGTCTTTTTTTAATCGTTTACTTTTAAATTGTATTTTCTGAAAATTTCTTTTATTTTTTCTGTTTCTTGTTTTTGGGGCATTGGGATTTGGGGCATAGTGTCTTTTAATTCAAGAGCCTCATACTTTGAAGAAGAAAAATTATGGTATGGTAAAACGTCAACACTTAAAATATTTTTAAAGGTTGAAAGTTTTTTTGCAATATCATCTGCTTCAAAGTCGTTGTAGCCGGGGATAAAGGGAAAGCGGATTATAACAGGTTTGTTGATTGAATCAAGAAACTCTAAATTTTCCCAGATAATCTTATTTGATTTGCCTGTGCATTTTATATGTGTTTCTTCAGAAAAAGCTTTTATATCATATAAAAACAAATCGGTGTATGGTGCAACTTGTTCAAAAGCATCTTTATCGGCATAACCGCAAGTATCAACGCAAACGTGAATATTTTGTTCTTTTAATTTAATTAAAAGTGCTTTTACAAAATCTTTTTGCATTAAAGGTTCACCACCTGAAATTGTAACACCGCCCAAGGAAGATTCATAAAACAGCCTGTCTTCCAAAACCATTTTTAAAGCATCGTCAACAGTGATTTTTTTGCCAAAGATTTCAATAGCATCGTTAAAACAATTCTGCTGGCAATCTGAACAAAAAACACAGTTATCCCTTAATAAAGTGTGGGTATCATTAAATTGATGCACGTTGTTTTTGCAAAGGCTTGCGCATTTTAAACAATTTATGCACTTGTGCTTATATAAAGCAATCTGGGGCGTAAAACTTTTGCCCTCGGGGTTATGGCACCATAGGCAAGATAAGGGACATCCCTTTAAAAATAACGTGGTGCGGATTCCCGGACCATCGTGAACGGCAAACCGCTTTAATGCATACATTAAACCTGTCATATAACTTCACTTTGCAGGATAAAATCATCCTGCTCCTGTTTTGATAATGAACTGAACAATACGTTCCAACCGCAAAGGCGGACCTGAAGATTTTTATACTGTTCAGGATTGCTTTGAGCTTCTTTTAAAGTTGATGGGTTAAGCACGTTATACTGAATGGCAAAACCGCCGTTAGCCATAAAAACGTCCAGAGTAGCCTTTAATGCTTTTAAACCGTCATCGCCCTTAACTGCGGTGTGGCTTAAAGCAAGGTCAAGCACCGTTCCGTTAGGGGTAAGGGAATAATCAAGTTTTAAAGCGGATAGTATATGTGCAGTAGCGCCGTTTTTATCCTGTGCCGTGTGCGCGCAGATATTCTTTGAAAGTGGATTTTTTGCCAGTCTTCCGTCAGGTGAAGCGCCTGCTTTTTCACCGTGTGGAATACGGTTTGTAATTGACCATGTTCCGCCGCGATAAGTACCTGAATGGCCGTTTTCTCTGCCGTTTATTTTGTTCATACAAAATGAAGTAACGTCTTTTGCAATACTGTCAACGTCGTCGAAATTGTTGCCGTATTTATGTAAGGAAAGCGCGTACTGCCTTAATTCTTCGTTATTTTCCCAATTGTTTTTAAGAATTTCTCTTAACTCTTTTAAGGTAACGCGTTTTTCATCAAAAACAAGAGTTTTTACCGCAAAAATACTGTCAGCGCAAGATGCGGTACCAACCATATTTATACTTGATGAATTATATTTTGCGCCGCCTGAATAAATATCCATTCCATTTTCCATACAACTATCGTAGGTTGATGATAAAAATGGTGTAAACTGCATTTTAGGATAGCCTTTTTCGTAGGCGTTAATAACGTCAATAGTTTTATCTATAAATAAGGCAAGATAATCTTTTACTTGCTGTAAAAATTCTTCGTAAGTTTTAGGCTCGGTTTTTTCCTCAAAAACCTTTTGCCCTGTTAAAGCATCATAGCCGTTAAAAATAACTGCTTCAACTGCCTTTAACATATTTACATTGCCGTTACCCGAACAAGGAATTTCAGTACCCTGGGCGTAAACTTCGTAACAACCGATAATGCCGTAATCAATTGCATCGTTAAGGGCAATGCCGTTTTTGTTCAGCGCTTTTGTAGCCTGCTTGTTGTTAATAAAAACAAAACTGTTTCCGTTTTTGCGGATGCTATCGCAAATTGTAAGAATAAAATCTTCAGGTATTGCCTTTGAATAGCGGATATGTATCTTTGTGTAAGCAGGCTTTAACTTTACGAATTCTTCTAAAATTATATAAGAAAGCTCGTTTACAGGCTCCTGACCATCTGTTCCGCAAAGGGCAAAAGGCTGGTTTGCCCACACCTTCAAAGAATCAAGCTTTTGTATAAAATATTTAATTAAAGTGCGTATCTGTTCTTTTGTAAAAGTGCCCTTTTCAATATCCTTTTTGTAAAGCGGGTATAAAAGCATATCAAGACTGCCAAAGGAACGAAGATATGAACATTCAATTTCGCTTTGCAAAACGAAAAAGATATACATAAGGCATAAACCTTCAAATGTGTTTTCAGGCGGATTATCAATTAAGTTTTCTAACGCTGTGGCAACAAACGCCATGCGTTCCTTTTCTCTTTCTGATTTTCTTGCCTGTTCGCTTAATCTTTTTAAGTAAATCTGCGCGCCTTCATAGGCTAAAACAACACCTTTATAAAAATCACCGTCTTTATTTTCTGCACGCTTTTTTAAGCCGGAAATACCTAATTCAACAATGTTTTTCCAATAAGGTGAAGTGTGTGAAAAATCCCAAAAACCTTCAAAATATAAAAGTTCCTGCGCTTTTTCGTGTTTATCAAGCACGTTTTTAATCTCTGCTTTATGGCTTTTTAATTGGGGCATACGGAATAATTCGTTAATAAGCATGGGTTGGCTTTGAATATGATCCTGAAAAAAATCTTCAGGCACAATGCCGATGCGCAAAGTGGAAAGCAATTCCTTAATGATTTTGCCCCTTGTTTCATAAGAAAGGGGATTTTCCTCATTTATCTTTTGCACGTTTAATTTAACGGTTTCTGCGTCAAGCCCGCTATCTTCAATATATTTAATTTTTGCGTACTGATCAGATAAGATTTCCTTATCCTTTTCAAAATCATTCCACATAAAAATTACCTGCATTATTTATTAGTTTTTGTTTTGTAGATTATTGCGCCAACGATTATACCAATAGGGAAGATTATCCCTGATAGCACACCGATTTGTAAGTTTTGCCCAAAGATTTCTGAAAAACATCCTGCAATTCCCGGGCCGATACTGCACCCTAAATCTCCGCCTAAGGCTAAAAGCGCAAACATGGCAGTTCCGCCACCGTAAATGGATTTAGCTGAAAGGGTTAAAGTTTCAGGCCAAAGCAAAGCCGAAGCAATGCCCGTCAGCGCGCAACCTGATAATGAAATCACAGGGTTAGCGGAAAGTGAAATCATTAAGTATCCTATAACACCGATAATTCCGCTTAATAAAAGGGCGTTTTCTATTTTTAATTTATCTGAAAATTTACCGTAAAAAGCTCTTACTAAACCCATTAAAAGTGCAAAGATGCAAGGTCCTGTAAGATCACCTACGGTTTTAGATACGTTAAGGTTCTTTTCCGCTAAGGCAGAAGCCCACTGGCTTACCGTTAATTCCGTTGCCCCTGCGCAAACCATAATAAAGATAAAAAGCCAGAAAAGTTTGTTTGCTAACAGTTTTTTCATAGGCAAAGGCGTGGCTGTTTCGTTTAAAGACCTTATAGGAATAAAAAAACAGTAAATACCGTTTAATAGTGGCAAGCACGCCCATAAAAACGACATAATACGCCAGTTTTTAATACCGCAAAACACAAAAAACAACGTGGAAACAAGTACAGTTAAAAGCTGACCCCAACAGTAAAAGGAGTGCAGAATGCTCATAGCGCCCTTGTGCTTTTTATCTTCGGGTATAGCTTCAACAACAGGTGAAACGGTAACTTCTATTAAACCGCCGCCTAAAGCAGTAAAAAGCGTTGAAATAATTATGGCAAAAAAAGGGTCAATAATATCGGGCAAAAAACCAAGCAGAATAAACCCAAAGGCCGCAGAAAACTGCGCGCATATCATTGAGGTTCTGTACCCGATTTTATCTAAAAACCTTGCGGCAATAGAATCAATAACTAATTGGAATAAAAAGTTTATTGTAACAAGCAACCCTATTTTATCAAGGCTGATACCGTAATTTAAAGAAAAGGTAACAAACAAAAGGGGTGTAAAATTGTTTACAAGTGCCTGTACGGTATAGGATATATATGAAGCTGTAATAGTGTGATTGTAGTTAAGTTTTTTCATTGGGGATCCTAACGTATTTTATATTTGTGTCATATAAGAATAAAATCATAATTATTAGGCGGGATGTTTGCTTATTATTTCGGCATAAAGCTTGCACGGATTGTCAAAATTCCAAATTATAGTGTAACACGTTCCGTCTGTTAATTCAAAAACGCTTCCGCCTGAAGCAAGAACGGTTTTCTTGGGTAATCCAATCAATTTTATAACCTTTTCAAAAGACATTCCATTTTCAATTTTTGAAAATGCTTTGGGCGTAGGGGTTGCCTTTGGATATACGGATATTTTAGTAATTTCGCCAAGGTCAGAACGGTACCCTATAACGCTATCCCCATTTTTGTTTTTACAAACAACAAGACCCCAAACGCACCAAACGTCTCCGTTATTGTTGATTTCTTCAGCTGTCATACCCTTATATAAGACGCCGGTGTCTTTGGGTAAAAAGCAGAAACCAACCAATAGTAACACAACAATAATTGCAAGGCTTATTAAAAATTTTCTTTTTAACATTTTGAAAATCTCCTGCAATAAAATTATTTTCTCAAATCTCCAAAATACAAAGGTACGCTGATAACGTCCATAAAGCGAATAGGGAATTTATCCTTTTTAATTAAAAGGGTTTCTTCGCCCTTATGTTCTTCAACGATGGTTGACCACATTTTGTCTTTTGCGTATGTTATGGAAGAAGATATAAAACTTACCGCACTGTTTTTGTTTATAATTGCAGGGAAACGGTCGCGATAGCAGATGCAAAGAGTACCGCCTAAAACTTCGGTTCTTCCGCCGTTAATTGTTTTAAATGCGGTGCCTTCTTCTTCGGCTTTAAAGCCAAGTACCCAAAGGTCAGAATGGTCGTTTAAGATTTCTGTTTTACTTCTTTCAGGGTTTATCTGCCTTGCCCATACCTTTTGCCCAACAAAATGGTAGCAAGGAATATCACGGGAATAATTAAACTGTTTTTCCCTTTCCTTTTCACCTTCGTCCGTTAGTCCGCCTGTGCCTGGGATACCCCCTAAGGTACAGCCAACGTTTTCCATAAATACCTTACCGCCTTCAACGGTATTAAAGTACATTGAAATTGCCTGTGTATGTAAATCTGAAAGTACAAGCGTACGCTTAGAAGCGTGGTCAATTAAGGTATTCATTCCCGAAAGCTGTTCAAAGGCAAACAAATCTTCTATTATTAAAGGAGTTTCACTTTCACCAACGATCTTAAAAATACCTGTGTGAGTAAGAGCCTTCATTTCATCGGTGTTGCAAAGGTCTGAGTACATAAAGTTAATGCGTTCAACAGTTGCAGGCACCTGCAATGGCTTATCAATTAAATATGCGCCGGGCTGAAAATAAATGGTTTTTGCGCCTGAATTCAATGCTTTTTGGATAGCATCGGAATCAGGGGTTATTCCATCGCCCTTTGCGCCAAAGGAATTAACGCTTACCCAGTTTTCAGGATTTTCCCAAGGCAGTTCGGGGGCATCTTCAACAGGTAAATTAAGTGTTTTAGCCTCGCTTTTATCAAGCCCTGTAACGCTTCCGTGTGAAGAATATTCCATAAGGTCGCCGTCAACGTATCCTGCGCAGTAGCCAAACAATGAGTGCATATAATTTTCTATTTTTATATTTCTTAAATAAACAGTACCAAACTCGTGGCGAACGGCAAAATCGTTGTTGGTTTTTCCTTTAAACTTGCCGTCAATCATAACGGTGTGCCCGTCAAAACCAACGCATCTTAAAGCAGGGCAGGCATTATCACTTTCATAATCGCGGATAGATACGATAGTATCCCCAACAAAAAAGCCTGCGCGTTTTTGATTTTTTGCTTTTATATGTTCAAAAAACGCAAAGTGAGTTTGTGGCGTAACCTTAAAGCCGTAATCAAAACCGATAACTTCAATATTTTTTGCATAGCAAGCAGAAGCCTTATCGTGTATGATTTCAAAGCCTGCGCTTCCGCGATAGTTTTCATCACTTGAAATTATCCTTAAATTTCTTGCGGCGCCTGTGTTATTGGCAAAATGAACAACACCTGTTGCGCCGGGGTTGTTTTTACCAATATCAATAGTAAAGTTTTCAATCATATTGGTCATTGAAATATTACTTGCTTCACCGCGCATAAAGGAAATAACAGGGCGGTCGTTGCCGTATTCAAAGCCCTTACAGTTATCCTGTAATTTTATTGTTACCCCATCCATGCTTTGTCCCATAAGGCGCAGGCGACAGTTCATTTCCAAGTAAGGAACGTTGTTGAAAATATTTCTGAAATGTTCCAGCGAATAGGAAATCGTATCGCTTACAAGATAGGTGCCGTTAGGGAAATATATAATTTTAGATTCAGGCAGTTTTTCAGGCCAGATAATGCAGTTTACACCGTCAATACGGCGGATTTCAAAGCCGATCCATACTTCGTCGCCTTCCATAGAATCTAATTTTGCTTTTGTTTCATCAAAAGCGCGTTTGTAATCGTAAAAAATGTCGTCAATAGCCTTGCAAAGCGCCTTTGTGCAGTCAATCTTGCCTGTGGGATCGCAATTGTAAGGTGGTTTTGTAATATCAACTATGCCTTTAAGGTCTTGGGGGTATCTGAAATCTTCCATTTTTTTAATCTCCTTTTCTATTACTCTAATAATACCACAAAACTTGCATATTTTAAATAGGAAAATCAAAAGTTTATTATAAAAAACAAAGAAAATGACCTGTTTTAAATAAAACAGGTCATAAATTTATAAAAAATAATCAAAAATAACTTGTTGGGGGTTCATTGAGAATTCTTTTTCCATAATTAAGCGTTGCTTGTTAAGTGCTTCTTCGTTTAGCAGACGCTTAATAATTAGTTCAGGCAATTTATCAGGGTTGTTTGATGCAATGGCAAGGCCACGGGATAAAAAGAAATATCTGTTATAGCCTTCGCAACCTGAAACCGTATCAATAAATGCTAAGGGCAAGCGCTTTCTTGCAGCTTCGGTTATAGAAAGTCCACCGGGTTTTGTAACGTAAAGGTCAGCACTGTCCATTAAAAGAGAAACCTTATCGGTAAAACCATACACGGTAATATTATCACTTGCGTGTTTTTCAATTTTTTTCTTTAATTTTTTGTTTGTTCCGCAAACGATGCTAAGGTGTATATTCTTTGGCATTAAAGGAACGATTTTTTTAGTAATATCCTCCATAGGTCCTGAACCTAAGGAACCGCACATCATTAAAACGTGTTTTGCGTTTTTGTCTATATTAAGTTCTTCTTTTGCTTTATCCTTATCGCCTTTTTTATAAAAAATGCTTTTTACAGGAATACCCGAAACAATAATTTTTTCTTCAGGTACACCACAGGCAACAAACTCGCCAATAAGATTTTCGTGGGGGATAAAGTAAGCGTCCAACTCACTTTCCTGTACGCCCGGATGGCAGGTGTAATCCGTTGAAACAAAGGCAGTTTTAACGTTTATTTCAGGGTTTTTTCTTAATTGGGTAACCATTAAAGCGCAAAACATGTGTACACAGATAATACCTGTAAAGCCATTTTCTAAAACAAAGGCTTCCAACTTTTTAACCCCAAGGCAGAAAAAGTTATATGCAACTGAATCGTTTGCAAAGATAGAGGGGTGCTTTTCGGCAAGCTCATAGCCCATATCAAAAAGAACGGGGGCGTATTTATATACTGTTGCGTGGGTGTTGCATATAAAATCAGACATTGCAGGTGAAACAAAGCTTAATGCATCGGCAATTTCACACTGAACGAACTCGTTTGTAAATTTTTCTTTAATGCTATCGGCAGTAGCGTTATGACCTTGACCTGTGTTGCAAGTAAGTATAAGAATTTTCAAGCTGTTCACATCCTTTAAGTAAATTATAACCTTGAATGTATTTATGTGTCAATAAGAAAAGAAGGATAAAAAGTTTCAAAATTCGTAAAGGGAAATCACCGAAAGTCAAATAAACCAAATATTGTTGACTTAGTGAGTTTTCCTTTGATATAATAAATTTAACAAATATTTTATGGGGAAGGGCCTTAATGGAAAGGGAAAGTCTTATCGGGGTATTTTTTAAAACTATTGCAATAGTTTTAATTATTGCGATCGTTATTCTTGGTGGCGGATACTGTTTGTGGCAGTATCTTACAAGGGATATAACAGGCGAAGTTTTTACCCCTAATTCAAGCATTCACATTGAAGAAGAATTTATATACGATTTAAGCCAGGTTAAAGATTATTCCTTGGAAGAATTAAACGCTAACATTCTTTCCTGGCGCAGTAACGGTATGCCTGCAAAGGAAGAAAACGTAATAAACATTCTTTTGATCGGCATTGATTCCGAAAGTGAAAATATGCTTTTAAATTCCCGCGCAGATGCAATGATGATAGTTTCAATTAACCATTACACAAAAAGGATAACCCTTGCATCAATTTTAAGGGATCAGTATGCTTACGTTGAAACTAATAATCATAAAGGTTTTGAAAAATTTCACCACGCAAACAGCTATGGCGGACCAAGTGCGCAAATAAAAATGATAGAACAGTATTATAAGGTAGCCATTGATAATTATGCCCTTGTAAACTTTTATTCATTGCCTAAAATCATTGATAAATTAGGCGGTGTAACGGTAAATATCACAAAAACCGAACAAGAATATATGAATGAATTCTGGGGCACAAACGTTTCTGTTGGTGAAAACGAAATTGACGGTGCAACGGCACTTATTTATATGCGAATCCGCCATCAGACAGGGGGCGATGAAGCCCGCGTAACAAGGCAAAAACAGGTTATAAAAGCAATAATTGATAAAGTAAAAAGCAAAAGCAACACTCAGCTTGCTTCTTTTATAACTGAAATCTTTAAGTATATCCGCACAGGCTATACATCTGACCAGATGTTATCTTTAAGCGCACAGGCTTTAACAGGTGGATGGTTTAATTATGAATTTAATGAATTCAGCCTTCCCGATAAAGAATGTGCAGGGGAAATAACCGTTAATAATATATGGTACTGGAAGGTAGATTATCCCCGCGCCGCCCAAAAACTTCAACTTGCACTTTATAATAAAACAAATATACTTTTTTATCCTGCAAGAAAAGATTGGATAAAATAAAGATATAAAATAAAGCGACCTATTGGGTCGCTTTTTTGATTAAATATCCTTCTAATGAATCTCTATCGCTTATAACTAACTTATCAAAATTATAATATTCCATAAAGGCGGAAAGAATACATCCGCCAAACACGATAATGTCGGCGCGGTCTTTAAAATCACCGCTAAATTCCTTGCGTTCTTCTTTTGTTAAAGAAGCAAGATGCTTTAAGGTTTTATCAAAATCTTCTTTTAAAAGAACTCTGTTTTGAAAAGCCTCAGGCTTATAAGTTTTTAAGCCTAAAAATAACGATGCTATTGTGGTTGGCGTTCCGCTTACACCAATTAAAGTTTTTGCTTTTAAAATATCCGTTGAATCCTTGTACTTGGGAATAAAATTTTCTAATAAAAACTCTTTTATAGGTGTTATATCAATGATTCCCGAAGGTGTTTCAAACTGCTCTTTAAGGCGCACACCGCCTGTTTTAAGGGATAAGGCTTTTAAAACGTTATCTTCATTTGTAACAACCTCTGTTGAACCGCCGCCAATATCAATAACCGCGGGAGATTCAAACCCTTGTGCCGCGCCTAAAAATGCGATTTCGCCTTCCATAAAACCTGGAATAATATCTAATTTAATGCCTGTTTTATCAAAAATCATTTTTGCAAAAACGTCTTTATTTTCTGCTTCCCGAACAACTGCGGTAGCGTAAATATAGATTTTTTCAGCGCCTGCGCCTTTTGCAATTTCAACAAACTCTTTAACCTTATCGCTTGTTCTTTCCATCGCGATATCTAACATAAAAGGTGAAGACAAAATGCCTTCCCCAAGCCTTGTGGTAGAAAGCATTTTTTTAATAGGATTAAGTTTTTCGTCAGCAACAAAAAGCCTTGTGGAATTTGTGCCGATATCAATAACTGCTTTAATCATTTTTTTCAACAATATCAACGCGGATTTCACCGTCTTTAACCATACCAAAGTGGCTGCGCATATATTTGTCAATATGCTCTAAGGAAACCTTATCTTCAACCTCTTTAAGCATCTGTTGATATTTTTCTTCCAATTTTTCGTTTTCCTGGGTCATTCTTTCAATTTGTTCGTTCTGCCTTTGAAGAACAATACCCTGGTTTATATACATATAGCAAAAATATCCTAAAAGGCAAACAAGTAACAGCGTGCAAACGAAACGAACAGGCGAAACTTTCTTTTTTCTTCTTGCCATAAATAAACCTCCTTTTTTGTTACTTCAAAAGCGCTTTAAAAAATTTTCCCATATTTAAACGCCTGTATAAATTATATAAGATTTTCATAAAAAAGTCTATAAAAATTTTTATGAAAGTTCCTAAAGTTAGCCTTGCGATAGTAAACCCGCAAAAAATAGCAAAAAACATAAAAATTTTAAGGGCTCCGGAATTAAACGTCTGAATAAAATATACCGTTAAAACAAAAAATGCCATTGAAAATATTATGTCTGATATTGCAGTTAAAACAGGCTTTCTTTTATATCTGAATAAATAAAAAATATCGTAAATTACCGCTAAAATCACGCCCAAACAAAAGAACACAACAAATAGCGGTGCTTGGCGTGAACTTTCAAACAGCTTCATTTAAACAGCCTTTCAAATAAACCGCCTTTTTGACTGATATCCGAATACTCAACCCCTGTAATAAATCCGTCAATTACCAAAATACCGTTATCTAAATCTAAACGGGAAATATGTAACCCTTGCCCGTAAACTGAAACGGAAGCATTTTCTAAATGGGCGCAAACCTCTGTTTCATCAAAGCTATCCACCTGTTTAATCCCTGTAATGCTTATTTTTTCGCGGTTTTCTATGGTTACAAGGCTTCTGGCAGGTATTCTTGATGGCTGATTCATAAGTTCATTCATTTTTTATCACTCCTTCTTTATAAAAACGTATGCTTTAAAAAGGAAAAATATTACTATAAAAAGCGTTTTTTCTTGCATAATATTGAAATATATTATATAATATGTAACTATGAGATACTGTTTTAATATTACGAGCCCTGCTGAAACTGAAAGCTTGGGTGAAAAATTAGCAAAAAAACTAAATAACGGCGCATTTATCGCTTTAACAGGGGACCTTGGTGCAGGCAAAACCGTGTTTGTAAAAGGTCTTGCAAAAGGGCTTAACGTTAAAGAAAGGGTGGTAAGCCCAACTTACACCATTATGTGTCAGTACTTTGGCGATAAAATGCTTTGCCATTTTGACCTTTACCGTATTAGTGAAGACGATTGCTATAATATGGGCTTTGACGATTTCTTTTTTGATGAAAACGTTATCTCCGCAGTTGAATGGAGTGAAAGGCTTACCGATTTTCCTGAAAACGTTTTAAGGGTTGATATTCAAAAAACAGGGGAAAATTCCCGCATGATTACTGTGATAGATGATAAAGCCATTATAAAAGGTGAATTTTAATGAATATTTTATGTGTTGATACTTCAAGCGTGTACGCTTCCTGCGCAATTTTAAAGGATGAACAGATAGTAAGCGAAAAAGTAATTTTAAGCGGACTTGTTCATTCAAAAAGCATTATGCCACTTGTTGAGCAGGTGCTTATTGGCGCAAATATGGATATAGAGGAAATTGACGTTTTCTCTTGCGTTGCAGGACCTGGGTCTTTTACAGGCGTCAGAATCGGCGTTTGTGCAATTAAAGGCTTGGCACAGGCTAATAATAAACCCTGCTATGCGGTTAACACGTTAGATTGCTTAAAGGAAAACGTTCCTTATTTTAAAACCGTTTGTCCTATTTTAGATGCAAGGCGCGGACAGGTGTATTCCGCAGTTTATGAAGACGGTGAAATTATAAGAGAGCACGACGTTTGTATGTTAACAGACGTGCTTGACTTTGTTAAAGACAAAAAAACCCTGTTTTTAGGTGATGGGGTAAAGGCGTTCAAGGAAAAAATAATTTCCGTTTTAGGTGAAAATGCAATATTTTCCTTGCCACAGCATAATTTTTTAAGGGCGGCAAGCGGCGCTTACTTAACCTTAAAGGCATATAATGAAAACAAACTTATTACTTATAATGAGCTTGACGCAATATATTTAAGAAAACCACAGGCAGAAAGAGAGTATGAAAGTAGAAATTCATAAGTTAAACGAAAGCTTTTTAAATGAAATTAACCTTATTGAACAAGATAGTTTCAAGGAGCCTTGGTCAAAAGAAGCCTACGAAAAAGAAATTTCAAATCCCCTTGCGAACTACCGCGTAATAACTTTTGAAGATCAAGTTGTTGCTTACGGTGGATTCTGGAAGATAATAGACGAAGCGGATATAAATAATATTGCCGTTAAAAAAGAATTTAGGGGAATGGGCTTTGGCAAAATGCTTATGAACGCTTTAATAGAGGATGCAAAAAGCCAAAATATTAAGGCTATGACGTTAGAGGTTCGCGTGTCAAACGAAAGCGCAATAGCCCTTTATAAAAAGCTTGGGTTTAAGGAAGCGGGAATACGAAAAAATTATTATTCCGACAAAGAAGACGCTTTAATTATGTGGTTGGAGGAACTTTAATTGATAGTTGAAGTTGATAACTATAAGATAAATTATGAAACTGTAGGCGCAGGCGAAGATTTAGTAATTCTTCACGGCTGGGGCTATGATATAACGCTACTTAATAACCTTAAAAACGCTTTACAGGATAGTTACAAGGTAACGTTAATTGACCTTTTAGGTCACGGCAAATCCCCTGAACCCCAAACACCTATTACAGTTTACGATTATGCAGATATAGTTGAAAAAACGTTAGATAAATTAAATATAAAATCAGCGTACTTTTTAGGACATTCCTTTGGTTGCAGATTAAGTATAATTATTGCTTCAAAAAATCCTGAAAGAGTTAAAAAAATGGTGCTTTGCGGTGCCGCAGGCATAAAGGATAAGCGCGGATTTGATTATTATTTAAAAGTGTATTCTTATAAAATTGCAAAGTTCTTTTTAAAAACCTTTGCGCCTAAGAAATTTGAACAATGGAAAAACTCAAAAGGCTCAGAAGATTATAAAAAGTTATCCGATGTTATGAAAGCAACCTTTTCAAATATCGTAAACGAAGATTTAACTTATTTATTAAAAGAAATAAAAGCGCCCACCTTTTTAATCTGGGGCGAAAACGATACTGCCACGCCTAAATATATGGCAGATATTATGGAAAAGGAAATTAAGGATTGCGCAAAAGTTATCTATATGGGCAGAACTCATTATGCCTTTTTAGAAGAACTTTCAAGAACCGTTGCAATCGTCAAAACGTTTTTTAAGGAGTAAAAAATGGAGTTTATAAAATTAGTGTTGGTGCTTTCTTCAACTAGCCTGACGCTTATGGCATCAAGATATTATATACATATGCTTCAATTAGAAGGCTATTTTTTAACGCAGTATCTTCCGCATTTGTTTGCGCGTTTTAAAAAGCCAGGCTTGTTTTTTAATAAAGAACAGGTAAAAAAACCGCTTGTTTATACGGCAAGAATCAAAAGGTTGTTTTTTGCTTTGTTCTTAATAACCTTTTTATTTAACTTTTTACTTGGCTACGTTTTTATTGATAGTTTAAGTCAGGCGTTATCATTCCCAATGGGAATTTTATGCTTTGTTCCAATAATTTTAGTTTCGGTTTTTGTTTTACTTGCGGCGTTAATTATGATGCCCATTGAAAAACTGATTGCCAAATGGTACGTTTTTGATGCAAAACGCATTTTAAAATCAAGACCCGATTTGAAAATCGTTGCCATAACAGGTTCTTATGGTAAAACAAGTACCAAGTTTATTCTTTCAACAATATTAAGCGAAAAATATCCCTGTTTAACACCGCCATCAAGCTACAACACCACAATGGGCGTTGTTCGTGTTATAAGGGAAATGCTTCAGCCTGATGATCAGGTTTTTATCTGCGAAATGGGATCCCGTCATATTGGTGATATTAAGGAAATCTGTGATTTCGTGCATCCCCACAACGCAATAATAACGTCAATCGGACCACAACACCTTGATACCTTTGGTTCTATTGAAGGCGTTAAAAAAGGTAAGTTTGAACTGATTGAAGCTCTTAAAACAACAGGCATAGCAGTTTTTGCTTCAACAAACGAAGATATTTTAGAGCTTTATGAAAAAGCAACGTGTCAAAAGTTTACCGCAGGCTTTAATATGGGCGATGATTTAAGGGCAGAAAATATTTCTGTTGGTTGCTTTGGCAGTGCCTTTACCTTAATTGACGAGCAAGGCAACAGGCAGGAATGTACCACAAAGCTTTTAGGCAAGCATAATATTTCAAATATTCTTGTGGCTTCCTTAATGGCATATAAAATGGGTCTTTCCTTGGAAGAAATCGCAAGGGGTATTTCAAAGATTGAACCTGTTGAACACCGCTTGCAGATAGTAAGCCAGAGTCCTGTAACCATTATTGACGATGCCTTTAACTCAAGCCCTAACGGAGCAAATGCCGCGTTAGACGTTTTAGGCAGATTCGTTTCCCGTAGAATTATCGTTACCCCCGGCTTTGTTGAACTGGGTAAGGATCAGGATAAATATCATTTTCAATTAGGCGAAAAAATAAAAGATAACGCAGATATTGCCATATTGGTTGGCAAAAAGCGTACCCAAAAGATAGTTGAAGGTCTAAACGGCTTTAAGGGTGAAATCTATCAGGTTTCTTCATTAAATGAAGCCACCGCACTTTTACAACAGATTACCGTTAAAGGTGACGTTGTTTTATTTGAAAACGACCTTCCTGACAATTTTAATGAATAAGGAGAAGATATAAATGTTAAACGTTGCAGTTTTTTTCGGTGGTAAAACAGTTGAACACGATGTTTCCATCGTTACCGCCCAACAGCTTATTCAGAATATGGATAAAACCAAATATAAGCCTGTGCCTGTGTATATTACAAGGGACGGGGATTGGTTTTCAGGGGAAGAACTTACTAAGATTGAAGCCTTTAAAAAGTTTGATAAAAACGCAAAAGGCGTAAAAAGAGTTTATCTTCCTGCAAACACAAGGGCAAAACAGTTATATCTTTTTAAGCCTGAAAAACAAGGCGTATTCAAAAAGGAAAACAACGTTTATGCACCCATTGATTGCGCAATTATCGCAATGCACGGCTTAAACGGTGAAGACGGCACCTTGCAGGGCTTATTAGAACTTGCAGATATTCCTTACACTTCAAGCGGAGTTTTAGGCTCAGCCTCAGGTATGGATAAAATTTTAATGAAAGCAGTTTTTCTTGGCGCAGGCTTTCCAAGTTTACCTTACACTTATTTTGACAGGGACGCTTTTAATAAGGATGAAGAAAGCATTTTAGATAAATGCGAAAAAGTACTAAAATATCCTATGTTTGTTAAGCCTTCAAATTTAGGCTCAAGCATCGGCATTACAAAAGCGCATAACAGGGATGAGTTAAAGGACGCTATTTTAGTAGCAAAGGAATACGACAGGCGTATTTTAGTTGAACAGGGTATTGATAGCCCCAAGGAAATCAACTGTTCAGCCTTAGGCTTTGGGGATGACGTTTCTGCTTCTGTTTGCGAAATGCCCTATAACAGTGATGAATTTTTAACCTTCTCTGATAAATATCTTAACGGTAACAAAAATCAGGCAGGTATGGAAGCTCTTTCAAGAAGAATCCCTGCACCAATATCTGACGAATTAACTAAAAAAATACAAGATATGACCGTTCAGGCATTTAAACTTATGGACTGCAAGGGCGTTGTTCGTATTGACTATATGTTAGATAAGGAAGATAACCTTTACATTAACGAAATCAATACTATCCCCGGTTCATTTGCCTTTTATCTTTGGGAGCCTAAGGGCAAAAGCTATTCTGCACTAATTGACGAACTTATTGATATAGCGTTCCGCGCAAACAAGGATAGAAAGCAAAACAATTTTGCATTTGATTCTGAAATTATTTCAGGCTTTGCACGTAACAGCCAGAAGGCAGGCAAATTCGGTGGCGGAAAGCTTGGTAAATTATGAAAAAGTTTTTAGCGGTTTTTGTTATATGCTGTCTTTTGTTTACAGGCTGTGTATCAAGTAAAAACAAAAAGCTTGTGCAGGATACGGTAAAAGAGTATTTTACCTGTTTAAAAAATCAGGATTACGAAAATGCCAATTTAATGGTTAAAGTAGGTAACGAAGATATTACCCCTGAAATTACAAAAAGCGCGGTAAACGATTTACTGTTTAAGGATATTCAGTATGAAATATGGAATATCAGGGAACAGGACGGTTACTTAGTTGCCGAAACGGTTATTACCCAATTAAGCATTAAAACGGCATACATTTCAACAGTAAAAGAATATGCCCAGTATATTGAAAATGCCGAAAATGAAAATAAAACCTTTTCAGATTCTGCTTTAGAAGAAAAATGGAACGAGATTTTTTATAATAACGTTTCTTCTTTAACTGAAAAAGCAACCTTTAAGTGCGATATTTATATTTCTTTAGAAGATGAATCAGCACCTAAAATTCTTATGACGGCGCCTTTTCGTAATGCACTTTTCGGTGGTACGTTAGATGCTATTGAAAGTTTAAATAACAAATAGGAGAAAAATTATGAGTGAACTTAAAATTAAATTATTAGAACTTCTTCATAACGATGCATTCTTAAAAACAGAACAGCTTGCAGTAATGCTTGGCGTTAGTGAAAACGATATTAAAAAGGAAATCAGTGAGCTTGAACAAAACGGTATTATTATGGGATACGGTGCAATAATCAATACTGAAAAGCTTAACGACAACAAGGTTTCTGCTTTAATAGAAGTTAAAATTACACCTCAAAGGGATTGCGGATTTGATGCAATTGCAAAAAACATTTATTCTTATCCCGAGGTTAAGGCTTGCTACTTAATGAGTGGCGCTTATGATCTTATGGTTATTGTTGAAGGCGATAATATCCGTGAGGTTGCAGGCTTTGTTTCAAAGCGCCTTTCCGTATTGGATAACGTTTTAAGCTGTGCTACCCACTTTATTCTTAAACGCTATAAGCAGGATGGCAACGTTTTTGAAGATTTAAACGAAGATAAACGTCAGGCGGTGTCACCGTAAAGATGAATTGGCAGGATAAATTATCTAATACAGTTATAAATATTAAGCCTTCGGGTATCCGTAAGTTTTTTGATATTGTTCAAACTATGCCTGACGCTATTTCATTAGGCGTAGGTGAGCCTGATTTCATCACCCCCTGGCATATTCGTCAGGCGGCTATGGATTCTATAAGAAACGGTGAAACGGCTTACACTTCCAACGCAGGCGATCCAAAGTTACGTAAAGCGATTGCAAGATATATGGAAGAAAGATTTTCGCTTTCCTACGATCCAATGGGCGAAATTATCGTTACCGTTGGCGCTTCTGAAGCCATTGACCTTGCTATGCGTGCAATTATTAACCCAGGGGACGAGGTTATTATTCCTGACCCCAGCTACGTTTCTTACGTTCCTAACGTTTTAATGGTTCACGGCGTTCCCGTTCCTGTTAAAACCAAGGCGGAAAACGATTTCAGAATTACCCCCCAGGAAATTGAAGCATCAATAACGGAAAAAACCAAGGCAATTATTTTACCTTATCCCAATAACCCCACAGGCGCGGTTATGGAAAAGCATCACTTAGAAGAAATTGCAAAGGTAATTAAAAAGCACGATTTAATCGTTATTTCTGATGAAATCTATGCAGAACTTTCTTACGGTATTAAGCACGTTTCCATCGCAAGTATTGACGGAATGAAAGAGCGAACAATTTTAATCAACGGCTTTTCAAAGGCTTTTGCGATGACAGGTTGGCGCGTAGGTTTTGTTTGTGCGCCAAAAGACGTTCTTTCAATGATGTTAAAGGTGCATCAGTACGTAATTATGTGCGCCTCAACAATGTCACAGGCGGCGGCTTTGGACGCATTAGAGCGCGCATTTATTGATGGCTTTAAGGACGTAAAGCATATGCAGGAAGATTACGATATGCGCAGGCGCGTTATCTATAAAGCACTTAATGAAATGGGATTAAGCTCCTTTGAACCAAAGGGCGCGTTTTATATCTTCCCCTGTATTAAATCAACCAACAGGACAAGCGAGCAGTTTGCAACGGATTTATTAAAGAGTCAGCACGTTGCAGTTGTACCCGGTACTGCCTTTGGTGAAAGCGGTGAAGGCTACGTTCGTTGTTCCTACGCTTCAAGCCTTAAAAATATAAGCGAGGCTATGGATAGAATTAAAAGGTTTTTGGAGAGTATAAATGCTTAATATAGTTTTAGTTGAGCCTGAGATTCCCTATAACGCAGGTAATATTGCCCGCACCTGCGCCGCAACAGGAACGGCTTTACATATGGTTAGACCATTTGGATTTAGTTTAGACGATAAAAATTTAAAAAGGGCAGGGCTTGATTATTGGAACTTGCTTGATATACACTATTACGATAGTTTTCAGGAAGTAAAAGAAAAGTTTAAGGATAGTCCTTTCTTTTACGCTACCACAAAGGGCGGAAATATTTACAGTCAGGTAGAAATTCCCGATAACAGTTTTATAGTTTTCGGCAAAGAAACCAAAGGCTTGCCTGAAGAACTTTTAAAGGAAAATTTAGATTCCTGCATCCGTATTCCTATGGTTGAAGGCGCAAGAAGCTTAAACCTTTGTAACAGCGTTGCTGTTGTTTTGTTTGAGGGCTTAAGGCAAAACGAATTTTCAAATATGCAACTGTTTGGCAAATTAAAAGACCATATTGATAAAATTTAGGTGTAAAATGAATTTTCAACAAGAACAGGATAATATTATAAAAGGTTTAACCTTTAAACCAAGATTACTGTTACATTCCTGTTGCGGACCCTGTAGCAGTTATTGTATTGAAGCGTTAATAAAACACTTTGATATTACTGTTTTATGGCACAACCCTAATATTCAGCCAAAAAGCGAATATGACCTTCGTTTAACTAATCAGATAAAACTAATTAAAGAGTTTGAAAAGCAAGGTAAATTAACGCTGATTGAAATCCCCTATGATGAAAACGAGTTTTTTTCTTATGTTTTAGGCTTAGAGCAGGAAAAAGAAGGGGGAAAGCGTTGCACAGAATGTTTTAAATTAAGATTAGAACAAAGTGCAAAAATAGCAAAGGAACAAAACTTTGATTATTTTACAACCACTTTAACGGTTTCGCCACATAAAAACGCCCCGTTAATTAACGAAATCGGTTTTAATTTAGCGGAAAAATACGGTGTTAAGTTTTTGCCTTCAGATTTTAAAAAGAAAAACGGATATAAGCGTTCTATTGAACTTTCAAAACAGTTTGATTTATACCGCCAGAATTATTGTGGTTGCATATTCTCAATAAATAAAGCAGAGTAAAATTTACTCTGCTTTTTCTATTGTTACAATTTGGTTACGAAAACTATTGACTTTTTTATATAAAACTGCTATAATTGTAATAGAAATGTAATAAAGTGGGAATTATTTCCATAAAAAAAGGAGTGGTAAGTTATGTTAAAGCATTATTTACTTGGTTTAATATTAACGGTGCTTTTAATAACTGCCGTTATTATCCCTGTTTCAGCAGAAGAGCAACTTGATACAGGCATTGATGAAGGCTTCTACTATCCTGTGTTACAATTAAACGATAGCAATACTGACGTTGTTAATCTGCAATCAAGGTTAAGGGATCTTGGTTATTATAATTATAAGGTAACAGGTTATTACGGTTCATTAACTGAATATGCAGTTAAACTTTTCCAGAAGTATAACGGCTTAAAGGAGCACGGCTACGTTGATCAGGAAACAAGCATTAAGCTTTACGGTAACGATGCTATAAGGATGCCTATGTCCGCAATAGATGCTTCTGCCGATCGCTTTGGTGTAACACCATCGCCAACACCTAAGCCAACTGCAAAGCCTACTAAAAAGCCATCAAGCAGTAGCTCAGGCTCATCATCAACAACAGTTAATAACGCCAATATTTCTTCTTCGGGCAGTGTAAAAACAGGCTCATATATGGATTGGTCAGAAGTTAAGAATATCTTTAAAAAAGGCACAAAAGCAACAGTTTACGATTTTAATACAGGCGTTTCCTGGACGGTAAAAAGAACAGGCGGAAGCAAACATGCTGATGTTGAACCTGTTTCAGCAACCGATACTGCACTTTATAAAAAGGCGCTTGGCAAATACTTTAAGAACTGGAAGCGTCAGCCCTGTGTTGTTGTGGTAGGCGGATACCGTATTGCAGGCTCATACCACGGTTATCCACACGGATATGATTCAATTTCAGGCAACAATCTTTCAGGCCACTATTGTATTCACTTTAAAAACAGCCGTACGCATTGTTCAAACAAAATTGATGCTAACCATCAGGCTTGTGTAAGAAAAGCCGCAGGCGTATAAAAAAATAAAATCCCAACTTAAAGTTGGGATTTTTTATTTTTACTTTCTAACAAAAATCTTTAATGGGTTATCGCCTTTTGGAACGGTAATCTTGCCGTTTTCAACGGTGTAGGTGTTACCGCTGATTTGTTCAACGTAAGTTCCGCTTTTAATTGAAAATACGGTATCCTTATTTGAATAAATGGCTTTAACGGTATCGGTGATATAAACAGGCGCATCGTTATCGTCAGAATAAATATGCACTCCTGCAATACGCGCGATATTTCTTAAAATATTACCGCATAAAGATCCAACGGCACAGTAAATGCTTGTCCAACCTCCAAAGCGCTTCATACCGATAGCAACCTTTTCAGTGTTGGGGTAAATGCCAAGGGGCATAACGTCATTATCTTCAATAAAGAATCTTGGTTGCGGAAGATTATCAAACTTAATCTTACCAAACTGGGTATAAACCTCTGATTCGTCACCAATAAGCTTTACAATGTTTATTTCGGTTGCGTTTTGCATACCTGCAAGCTCGTTGTTTAAGTAATCAGGGCCGTAAATCCATAAAACAGTTTTATCTTCGTTCTTTAATTTCTCAATAAAACTATCTGATACGATATCAAAAGCATCAAAGAAAATAACAAGTTTATATTTATCTAAGTTTAAGCTTTCAGCCTGACAAGCGCAACAAACGTCATAAGGTGCGCCCATACTCTGTAAGCCTTCCTTTTGTGTTGAAAAGAAGGTTTCGTTAATTTTATTGTGTTCTTCATCATAGCCTTTGTTTGAAACTACAACTAAAACCTGTGCGATGCTTGTTTGATCTAAATCAGAAAACGCATCAATCTCTTTTTTCAATTCTTCATAACAAGAATAACCTGAAAGAGAATTGTATTTATATAATAATGAATCACTATTAACCTTTTCATTACAGGTAAAAAGAATTTTTTCCATAAAAAACCTCGTTTAAAAGTTTTGTTTTATATAATTATACCATAAAAGAACAATGATTGCAAGTAACCAAATCATTGTAACTGATTTAAGTTGTATAAACAAAAAACACTTGCAAAAGCAAGTGTTTTTGTTGGTAGCGGCGAGTGGACTCGAACCACCGATCTGTCGGGTATGAACCGAATGCTCTAGCCAACTGAGCCACGCCGCCATATTTAACGAGGTAATTATATCAATAGTATTTGATTTTGTCAATCAAAAAAACCAAAATTTATTTAAAATTTAAAAAAAGTGAAAAAAGGCAAGAATTTATCTTGCCTTTTTGTTTTTATTCAGCGGAGAACATATCTTTGCCAACTGAGCAAAGGGGACATTCAAAATCTTCAGGAAGGTCTTCAAACTTAGTTCCCGGTGCGATACCTAAACTTTCGTCACCTAATGTTTCGTCATAAGTCCAACCGCAAGCATCACAAACGTATTTCATAATTAAATTCTCCTTTTAAATATCTTTTTTCCATAAACCGTGCAGATTGCAGTAAGCATAAGCCGCAACGGGTTTTTCATCTGTTAAAGCAAAAGTAACGGTAGCATCACCATTTAAGCATTTTCTCTGTCCGCCCTTATCGGTCTGTAAGTAAACCCATAAAATGCTGTGTTCTTCTGTCATCGGGTGAATAACTTCGCCAACGGTAACTGTTACAAGGTTATTATTAACAGAAACTACGGGAATATGTTTTTCTTTGCTTGCTTCTTTTACGCCTGCTTCAAGCTTGGTCATTTTCTGACCGCAACACATAAGGGGAACGCCTGCTGAATGAATCATTCCAACAATATTGCCACAATGTTCGCAAATAAAAAATTTAGTTTCACACATAATTAAAATCTCCTTTTATTCTAATTCTTCAAAGTCTTCTCTTGGGTGTTTACATAAGGGGCAGATATAATCATCAGGAATATTTTCGCCCTCGTAAACGTATCCGCAAATGGTACAAACGTAACCCTTTTTGCCTTTCTTTTGGGGCTTTGGCTTAACGGAAGCGTGGTAGTAAGAATAAGTCATAGTTTCTTTATCACTAACCACCTTTGCTTCTTCAACGGAGCAGATAAACATACCGTGGCTGCCAAGGTCAACGTAGGATTCAACCTTTAAGCTCATATAAGAGTTAATATAATGGGGTAAAACTACAAGACCGTTTTCGGAATAATTTGGGGTGCAACCTGCAAACTTATCGGTGTTTCTTCCGCTTTGGAATCCAAAGTTTTCAAACACTTTAAAAGGTGCTTCGGTTGATAAGCAGTTAACGTTCAAAATGCCCGTCTTTTTAATAACGTGGTGGGAATAATTATCTTTATTAATGGTTACTGCAATTCTGTTTGGTGAATTTGTAACCTGAGCAATTGTGTTTACAATTAAACCGTTGTGCTTTTTACCATCGTAACTTGTTACAACGTATAAGCCGTAGCCAATCTTAAATAAGGCAGTAGGGTCGTTTATATCTTCCTTTTTAACGTATTCCTTAGTTAATTCGTCAGATAAAGCATCAAGCTGTTTTGAGCTTTCTTCGTTTAACGCAGAAAGAATCTTAACCGTGTTTTCAGCAAAAGTTAAGTTTTTGCTGTTTTCAAGCATACCCTTCATAACCTTTGTTGCCATTGGTGCCCAGGAACCGTTTTCAATAAAGGCAACAGTGCGGTTAGAATAGTTGCGCTCTGTTAAATGGTCAATAAACTGGCGCATAAAGGGGAATATATCAGCATTATAAGTGGTGGTTGCAAGTATAAGCTTTGAGTATCTGAAAGCATCTTCAACGGCTTCTGCCATATCGCACCTTGCAAGGTCATTTACAACAACCTTGGGGCAACCCTTGGCTTTCAATTTGTCCGCTAACTGATAAACCGCTTTTTTAGTGTTGCCGTAAACAGAAGTGTAGCAAATAACAATACCGTCTTCTTCTACTTGATAGCTTGACCAGATATTATAAAGGTTAAGATAATATCCAAGGTTTTCTGTTAAGATGGGACCGTGAAGTGGACAGATAGTTTTAATATCAAGGTTTTGTGCCTTTTTAAGAAGGCTTTGAACCTGCGCACCGTATTTTCCAACAATACCGATATAATAACGCCTTGCTTCGCAAGCCCAGTCTTCTTCAATATCAAGTGCGCCAAACTTACCAAACCCATCAGCAGAAAATAAAACCTTATCAAAGGAATCATAAGTTACAATAACCTCAGGCCAATGTACCATAGGCGCAGTAACAAAGGTTAAAACGTGCTTACCTAAATTAAGGGTATCGCCCTCGTTAACAACGATTCTGTTATCAGAAAAATCAGTGTTAAAGAAATTTTTCATCATATTAAAGGCTTTAAGTGAAGAAACTACCTTTACGTTTGGATAAAATTTTAAAAAGTTTACGATGTTTGCCGCGTGGTCAGGCTCCATATGTTGAACGATTAAATAATCCGGCTTTCTGCCGTTAAAAACGTTCTGTAAATTATCAAGCCATTCGTTTGTAAAGTTAATATCAACGGTATCCATAACCGCGATTTTTTCATCCATAATAACGTATGAATTATAACTTATTCCGTTAGGAATAATGTACTGTCCTTCAAAAAGATCGGTAATGTGGTCGTTAACGCCAACGTATTTAATATCATCTGTTATAAACATAATTTCACCTCTATATATAATTTATCCTAAAAGCACGTCAAATATAAGCATTAAGCAAAAACCAATCAAAAGTGCATACGTTGCACCCCTTTGGCTTCCGTGACCGTGAGTTTCAGAAAGCATTTCGTCAGAAATAACGTAAAGCATTGTGCCACCTGCAAAGCTTAAAGCAAAGGGCAGAATGGCGTTAGAAAGGCTTACTGCAAAGTAACCGATAAAGGTGCCAACAACTTCAATAAAGCCTGTAAACGAAGCGATTAAAAAGGTTTTTTTAGGGCTTATCCCCGCTGCAAGCATAGGCGCGATAATAACCATACCTTCGGGAATATTTTGAAGCGCTATACCTAATGCAATCATTATTGCGTGGGAAGTGTTTCCCGAACCAAATCCAACGCCTGAAGCAATACCTTCGGGCAAGTTATGAATAGCAATAGCGGTAACGAACAAAAGCACCTTATTTATATCTTTGTTGTTGTGCTTTTCCTGATCGCGCCCTGCCATATTATGAAGATGGGGAACAAGTTTATCAATAAGGTTTAAGCAAATAGCACCGGTAAAGATACCTGCTACAACTAAAAATACGCCCCATTTTTCTTTGAAAATTTCTATTGAAGGCAGAATTAAACCCATAACTGCTGCCGCAAGCATAACGCCACAGGCAAAAGAAAGAATAATATCAGATAGGTTATGGGATAGTTTTTTAAATAAAAAGCCGATTATTGCACCTAATACGGTAGCACCGCCAACGCCAAGTGCGGTAATTAAAACAAGTTCCAATTTTTTAGTTCTCCGTTTAATAATGTTGTATATTTATTATACAATAAAATTATAGAAATTAAAAGAAAAAAGTAAGCCCGAAGGCTTACTTTTTTTGATTATTCAGTATCTTTTTTCTTTTTTACAACGGTTGTAACAACAAAGCCTGTTGTAAGGGAAATAAGAGCTAACATTAAAATACTGTTAAAGTTATCACCGGTTGGCTTTGGATCTGCAAAGGCAACGTTGTTAAAGGTAATTGTTTCAACAGGAGTGCTTACCTTTTTAATAGTTGTTTGTGCGCTTAATTTACCAAGATTATCATCGGCAACAACTATTGTAACGGTGTAAACGGTTTCGTCATAAGAAGTCTTTTTGTCTTCACCCTTAACTTCACTCACGGTATAAGTGTAAGTGCCTTCTTCGGTAAAGATAAGCTCATTAAATTTAATAACGCCGTCCTTATCGTTTGTAAGGGTCATAACCGTTTTACCGCTTTCATCTTTAACAATAAAGGTGAATTCCTTGTCTTTAAGGTCGCGGCCTTTAAGAACCTTTTTGCCGTCTTTAAGCACAACCTTTACGCCGTTAGGATCAATAACGTATAAGTTGCTGAATATAAGCTCATCACTTTGTGAATCAACGATTGTTACTTCAAGCTTACCTTCAATAACGTTGTCGGTTACTTCAACTGTAATATAAAGCTCGCTTTCATCATAGGTAACGCCTGGGATAGAGCCTTTTGTTTCGGTAACCTTAAATTTATAAGTGCCTGCTTTCTTAAAGGTTATATCGCCAAAGAATGCGTTATCCTTGTTTACGCTTGTAAGGGTTACTGAGGTGTTTGTAAACACTATATCACCGTTTGCAATAGCGGTTAAGGTGTTGTTATCAGCGCCTGCAAGATTAAAGGTGAAATTATCAGTATCTAACCAAGCGTTGTTTTTGCGTCCTGTAAAGTCTTTTTGAACTTTAAGGTTTGCACTGCCTGAAAGAACAACTTCCTCTGCCTTATAAACGTTTTCAAAAACTATTGCCTGAACGCTTTGAGTATCTTTTGTAATTGTAACTGTGGCTTCAAGCTGTGCAATCTGGCTGTTATCTGTTACAACGATTGTTACTTCGTAAATGCTTTCGTCGTAATCAATACCGTTGATGTTGCCACTAATTTCGGTAACCTTGAACTTATAGGTGCCGATTTTGTTAAGAACAACAGGGATCGTTGCTTTTTGACCTTCCTGGCTGATTGTTGCAGTTACAGCGTCGGTAGCATTGATATCTACAAAGCCATCAGCAATAGCCTGCTTGGTAATATCATCAAGGGCTTCAAACTTAAATGAGAATTCATCGCTGTTAAGCCACTGCCTGCCTGAAAGATCCTTGCTGATTTCAATATTAACGCTTTCACTTTGGGCGGTGTATCCGTTTACAATTACTGTGTTGTTAAGCGTTGTAAGAATAGCGGTAAGGTTGCCGATACGGTCATCAACAACGCGATAGGTTAATTCGTGTTGTTCAGTGCTATAAGTAATACCGGGGATTCTGTCAGCAACGTCAGGTATAACTTCAGAAATAACGATTGTGTAAGTGCCTGCTTTTAAGAAGGTAATATCATCAAAGGTGATATGTCCGTCTGCATCGTTAAAAGCGTAAATATTTGCAGGTAAGGTTACGCCGTCAGCATTGCCTTTAACACTTAACATAAATTTAAATTCGCCTGCCTGTAAACCGATGGCTCTGTCACCGTCAATAACCTTACGGCCAACGGGAATAGTTACGGTAAGGGGATCAGGGGTATAAGTGTTTGTAAATACGATTGCGTTTGCGTCAACAGGTGAACCGTTAACAAGTTTATAAAGATCCGTTGATTTAACTTTAAGATTGCCTTGGTTATCGTCTTCAATTTCTACATAGAAATGATACTGTGCAGTATCATATGTAGTATTTGGAACATCGTTGTTTGATTCTGTGATATAGAATCGGTATGTTCCTGCCGTATCAAAGGTCATGTTTTCAAGGAATTTGATTGTACCGCTGTAAACACCGTAAGCATCAGCCTGAACGTCTTCAGTATGGGTAACGTAAGAACGCATAATCTCTGTTCCGTCAGGTTTAAAGCCTACAATTTCAAAGTAGAACTCGCCTGCTAAAAGAGTTTTGCCAGTAAGATTCTTTGTGCCTGTTAAACTTACAGGAGTATCTGTAAAGGTTGAAGTATAGGTGTTTACAAAATCTGCTGAATCTAAACCGTTACTATAAGATTTTGAAACAACTGTAAGCGCACCGTTAATATCTTCAACAACGATAGTAACTGCGATTACGCTTTCATCGTAAGTAACGCCTTTAAGTGTTCCTTTTGTTTCAGCAACGTTAAATTTATAGGTGCCGGGCTTTGTAAACTGAATATCATTAAAGCTAAATGATTTTTTATTACCGTTTGTAAGATTATTAACGGTTGTTGTGCTATTGGGGATAATAACTGAATTGCCAATAGCGTTTAATGTAAATTCATCAGCGCCTGTTAAGGTGAATTCAAAGCTTTCACCCTGTAACGTATCTCTGCCGTTAAAGGTTTTTGTTCCGTTAATATCAGTTTTAACAGGTTCGGGTGAATAGGTGTTATTAAAGGTTGCAATTTTACCGTCAGAATAATTTGCATTTACAACAAGTGTCGGGCTGTTAGGATCAATGAAAACTTCAACTTGAATTTCATAAACAGTATCGTCATAGATCATACCGTTAAGCTTGTTGTTGGCATCTGCACCGTCAGGAATAACCTCGCTCATCTGGTAATAATAGGTTACCTTGCTGGTGTTCAGACTATCAAACATAGCGTGAGTAAATTCAATATGGGGGAAGGTAACGTTGTGACCTTCGTTTGTTGTGATAATAGTGCCGTTAACTGCGTTAGCAGGTACAGGAACCTTTGTTATATCGTTAATAACTGTGCCACCGTCAAGTTTATATCCAACTGCATGAAGCTTAAATTCAAACATATGGGAAACAAGAGGGTTAGCGCCTGAAAGGTCAGTATAGTTCTTTAATGCAACGGGAACGCGAGTAACGTTTCCAGCTTCGTAGGTATTTATAAAACGAATAGTATCCGGTGATTCTTCACCTTGATTCATAATAATTTCGTTATTTGCGCCGTATGTGAACAACTGTTCAGCATCATCGGTATAAAGCCTTTGAATATCAGTTTTTGCAAATATAAGTTTACCTGCACCGTCATCTTCAACGATAATTTCAACGCGGTAAAGTGCTCTTGAATAGGACATACCTGGTAAGTAAGCGTTGTTTTCAGGTTCGTCTTCATAAATTGTGTAACGGTATGTGCCAGGTAAAGTAAACGTAATAGAACCAAAGGAAAATTCTGCATCAGTTGTGCCTGTAACGTCAGCCTTTGTAATGGTTATGCCTGTTTCTTTGTTATAGCCTGTTGGAAGAGGTGCGTTGTTATAGGGGTTAAGGAAGAACGTAAATGAATCTCCATCTGCCCAAGGGCGACCTGTAAGGGTTTTTGTAACGCTAAGACGTGATTCGGATAACGTTACAGGTGTTACACTATAAGTGTTGGTGAAAACTGCTTCACTTGTTTCGTTTGCCTGAATAGTGCCTGTAGCACCCTGGCTTACTGTTGTAAAGCCTGCAAGAGCAGTTTCAGTCACTTCATACTCGGTTTCGGGGGGAAGTGATAAGATAGTTGCACTTTGACCGTCTTTAAGTGTAAAGGTGTTGTTATTTTGTGAAAGTGTGCCTGTTCTTACCTGATTGCCACTTGCATCTGTAACAATATAGTTAAGTACAAGGAAACTTACCTGATCACCGTTAAGGTTAAGTGTAAAGGTGAAATCCTTATCAGGTGCGGTAACACCTTCACTTGTTTCAACGTGCTTTGTAACTTTAAGGTTTCCGCCACCAAGCATCTGAATAACACCGTTGTTACCAAGATAAACCTTAAAACTGCCTTCGTATGGATCAGTGCTTCCGTCAGCGTGAACGAACGTTACACCGTAGAAATCTTCGGCGGTATTTGTAGCGTTTAAGGTTTTTGTGCCTTCAAAGCGTAAAATACGGTTAAGGCGGGGTGAACCTGGCTTACGGTAAAGATAACCGCCAATGGTAACAAAAGCATCATCCTCATTACCAAAGCTGTTTGCAAGGTTTAAAAGCTGTTTGCCTGTACGGGCAATAGCAGTTGTTTCAACGCTTGTGCCGTGGTAGTAGGTATCGTTATAATAGTATGTTGTATCTTCATCAATGCCTTCGGAAGCAGGTAATTGCTGGGTAAGACCCGCGTCCTTATAAATAGGCATATTTTCTAAAACGTAATAGAAGGGGTTGGTGTGTGAAGGCTCAAACTCAACAAATGCGTTACCTGCTTTGTTGCCGTTAACTACGTTTGTGCCTGTGTAAAGGTTTGAGTAAAAGTTGATAGTACCGTCAGCGTTTATGTTGTTTTTAACATAATCTGCAGAAACTTTGGTAAGATCAACGTAAACTTCACCGTGATCACATACCTTTTTAAGCCCGTCTTTCATTGCAACGGAATAAATAACTCTTGCAGGATATGCACCGTTATTTGTGTGGGTTTTAACTGAACCGTCAGCATTTAACGTAACGGTATTAACGCGCAGGGGAATAACACCTGCAGGAATCTTAACTGTAAGGGTTTCGTTATCGTTTGCATCTTTTGTAACGGTGATAACGATGTTGTTAATTTCCTGATGTCCGTAAACAGCACTTTCAACAGTACCTTCAAAAATATAGGTAGTGGTGTTGCCGTTTACCGTTTTTGTTTTTTGTGTAAATGTTGTACCTGCATAAATGATGGCTTTAACGTCTTTAACTACCATATACTCGCCAATGGGGTCTGTATATGTAATAAAGCCGGTATTCATAAAGTCATCAGTACGAAGCTCAGTGGGAACTTCAGGTGCGCTGATGGTAATACTTGAAACAATAGAATCAAAAACGCTTGCTACCGATGAAGCATTATCCGCAGGGTAATATCCGTTAACAAGATTTTTAAGGGCATCTTTATCGGTTGTAGTATAAATATCCTGTAAGGGTGATCTTGGATGCCTTACTGTGAAAGTTTCATTACTGTTTGTTTGTACGGTGATAGTTCTGTCGCTATTAGGCGTCTGGTTAGTGTAACGGGTCCAGGCGTCTCTTATATCTTCAGCCATATCGTTATTGCTGTTCCAGTTGCCGCCGGGGTTAAGGGTCATATAAGCAAGATCCTGCTCACCGGTATATGTTTGATAACCCCATACATTTTGGTAGTTATCAAGATCAGTAATACCCATACCAACGGTGTAAAGTGTTGCCTGCATATTTGTGCCTGTTACACCGTAATTTTTATTTATGGCGTTTTTCATATAAGCACCGGTCATAAGCGCTTTAAAGCCGTTGCCGTAGTATGGACTGCTACCGGGACCATCGTTTTTATTGTTAAGGGGTTCCCACCAGTTACTTGTATTGTAATTTGCATCACCTGAAGAATACGTAGGCGCACCGTCAGAAAGCAAAATTACAGAGGGCACACGCTTAACGCTTGAACCGTTGATGTCAGCGGTTGTATCTTGGGCAGAAGCAAGAACGTTCATACCTTGATAAAGACCGGACTGTATGTTTGTTCCGCCTGAAACGTCAATTTCTTTATTGATATAACCTTTTTCATCACCTGTTGCGCGCACGGTAAGTTCAACGTTATTGCCTGCGTACTGAGTGTTAAGGGTAAGATAATTGTATGTTGTGTTACCGCTGGTGTGTTTTTTATAATGATCCAAAGGCAACAAAGTGGTTGCAGTATCGGAGAATACAACAACTGCAACGCGGGTATAATTGTTCATAGACATCAATTTATCAATTGATGCGTTTACCGCAGTTACTGTGTTTGCAATACGGCTTAAACCGTTATCCATTCTACTGTCGCTATTGCTCATTGAACCTGAAATATCAATAATAAATACAACGTCAACAGGGGCGTGGGTTTCACCTGAAACTGCTTTTGAAGTACCTAATGCAGAATATGCGATAAGAAAATCTTCGTCAGCTTCTTTTGTAATGGGGGAGATTCCGCCATTAAACGTTACAAAAGAAACGTTATTTGCATAAACTGATTTATCTGTCCAGATTCTTCCTGAATACTCAGTTGATGCGTTATCGCCTAAGGATTCGGTATATTTTGCGGATGTATCAAGATCCACAATTGTGTTTACTGTACCTGCAACGGCAGTAGCCGCTTTGGCTGTTGAAAGACGACCTACTTCAATCGCGCCAAAAATCATAACAATTGCTAAAAACGTTGCGATAACAGATTTTAACAGATTTTTTCTTGCCATAAAAATGCCTCCTCTTAAAAGTAAAAGTATATCTTATATAAAAATTATATCATAACGTTTTTTCTATGTAAATATTTTTTTATATATAATATATTATATTTTGTGTTGATTTTTGTGATTTTTTTGAATATAATAGTTACACTGATTTAACTTAGGAGAGTAAAAATGAAAACTGAAAAAAACATTTTAATAGCATTTTTATTAAATTTAAGCTTTTCCGTTTTTGAGTTTTTCGGCGGAATTTTTACAGGAAGCGTTGCTATTTTATCTGATGCTCTGCACGATTTAGGCGATGCAATCAGTATCGGAATTTCCTGGTATTTTGAACGATTAAGTAAAAAACAGCCTGATAAAAAATACACCTACGGATATAAAAGGTACTCTGTTGTAGGCGGGCTTATTACAACAACGGTGCTTATTGTAGGCTCGCTGGTGGTTATAGTAAACGCAATTTCAAGAATATTTAACCCTGTAAGCATTAACTATAACGGAATGATAATTCTTGCGGTAATCGGTGCAGGCGTTAATCTTTGCGCAGCGTTTTTTACAAAAGACGGGGATTCCTTAAACCAAAAAGCCGTTAATCTTCACATGATTGAAGACGTTCTTGGCTGGCTTGTGGTTTTAGTAGGCGCAATTATTATGCGATTTACCGATATAAAGATAATTGACCCACTTTTATCCTTGGGCGTAGCAATTTTTATTTTAGTAAATTCCCTTAAAAATTTAAAACAAATAACAGGCGTATTCCTTGAAAAAACACCTGAAAACTTAAACGTTGATAAAATAAAAGAACACCTTTTAGAAGTAAAGGGCGTTAAGGACGTTCATCATATCCATTTGTGGAGTATTGATGGGGAAAACAACTATATCACAATGCATATAGTTTGCGATGATGATTTTGCAAAAATAAAAGCAGAAGTTAAGGAAGAATTAACCCATCTTGGCATCAGCCATTCAACGCTTGAGATGGAAAACGAGGAAGAAGCCTGTGGGGAAAAAGAATGTATCGTAAAAGAAATTCATTGTGGGCATCATCACCACCATCACCATCATCATTAAAACAAAAAAGCACCCTATGGGGTGCTTTTTTTAATGTGGTAATCAAATATTGTCAGGCACAAAACTATATAAAGTGCCATCAACCATAGTAAGAATGCCTGTCATGCCAATTTCATAACCCAAATATTCTTCTTCGGGAACGGATAATTTATATGTTTTTTTATTATCGTCTTCAAAACAGATGCAAAAATATTTAACGGACTTTGGCTGTTTAAAACCAACCATTTCTGTTGAGCAAATTTGGTCAATTACTTTGGCGTGGACGTCAATATATTCAAATTCGGTGCAATCGTCAGGCACTTCGGTGTCGCTTTGCGTTTTGCTCTTTTTAGCGCTTATGCAAGTTAATACTATTGCAAAAACGAAAAATGCAACAACGGAAATTAAAAGAATAATCAACCAATCAAACATTTTTTAATCCTCACGTCCGTTTTTAATATCCAAACAAATCGTAATTTAACCAAAGTACAGTGTAGCGGTCCTTTAAATCCTTTGAATAAAGGATAGCGTTTTCAATTTGCTTATCGGTATATATTTGGTAAAATTCCTGTATATTAAGGTCAACTTTTTCAAGCATCTCTTTAATTTCTTCAGGTTGGGGACATTCACTTAAAATATCCTTAATTTCCTGTTCTTTTTCTAAATAAATGCTTAATTTATCATTGTAATTGCCGATTTTTTCCTGTAACTTAATACAACCATCGGCACAGGAAGAATATATGTTTTTAATTGTGTTTTCGTAATCTTCTTTTTTTAATCTGAACAGCTTATCGGGGAAAGCTTTATTAACAATTTCCTGCCTTATTTTTGCGGTTATAACGGTTGAATAAGCAACGTCAATTCCGTGGCAAAGATAAGGTGTGTTATCAATGATTCCCGTAATTTCAAAGAAGTGTGAAAAATGATGCTCACTTCCTGATGCAGGGCGGGAAGAGCCTGCAAAGCTCATTAAAATACCAACGATAACAAGGGCTTCCATTAAAGCTTTGATGCTTTCTTCATCTCTTTCTTTAATGCCGTCAGCCAGGCTTAAAGTTTTTTGAATCTGTTCAAAGGTTAAATCGTAAATATACTTACAGAAATATTCATTGTTTACGCAGGCGCTTAATTTCCAATCGTTTAAAGCAGAAAATTTACCGATAATATCGCCGTAGCCTGATTTAATCATTTCCATTGGCGCGTCTTTTAAAATTAAAGTGTCAGCAATAATCATTCGCGGTAAGCCTGATTTAACGGTTTCTTTCATTCCCTTTAAAATCATAGCGGCACCGTCAGAAGCATAACCGTCCATTGATGGCGCAGTAGCAACAATTAAGTAGGGAATTTTACTTTGCCCTGAAACGTATTTACAAAGGTCCTGTATTACACCTGAACCGATACCGATAATCATTTGGGTGTTTTCAATATTTTCGTTTACCATTTCAACAGCATCTTCATTAGGAACTAAAACGGTTTTACCGCTAAAAATAACGGTCTTTACGTTTTTATCCGTTAAAACGGACAAGGTTTTTTCGCCTGCCGCGTTAAATGTGTTTTCGTCGGCAACCACTAAAATATTTTTGTAATTTTTTAATGCGTCTTTTAAACAAAGAATTGCATTTTTTTCAATAAAAACCTGTTCAATATCGCAAAGATGAGTTTTTCCGCAAGAACAGGGAAGTGGTTTTAAAAGTCCGTTAATATCCATAGTTTTGCCCCTTTCACTTAATAAAAATATTATAGTACGAAATGCATTTTAATGCAAGTATAATAACAAATTAAAATAAAATATTATGCTAAAAAATAGTTAAATATTGCGCAAAAAACTATATAAATAAAGGAAAAACGCTATTGACTTTTTTTCGTGGGTTTGGCATACTATGGGTGAAAAATCAAAGCATTTTAGGAGTATTTTTTATGATTTTCAAAAACTTAAAAACTATTTCAAAAAGAAATTTAAAATTACTACCCCAAAGCGCCATAAAAGGCGCGTTTATTGATAAAAACGATAACCGCAACGCTATATGGGATATGTTTGTTACAAAAGAAGGCAGATGCTTTTTTTCTGTGTGCGCTGAGCTTTACGTTCACCGCTCCGCAGGGTTATATGAATATATTTATGAAACCAACGAAGTAAAATGCTGTTTTGAACTTGACAATATGGTTTTATATGAAAAAGACGCCATTATGCCAAGTAAGATTCATACGTCTATGTCAGAAATGAACGATGGCAGAATTATTATGACAACACACACCACAAGCCAGTCATCCAAGCATCCCTATTGGTATCCCGAACCCTTTTATAATCACGTTTTTGAAGGCTATCAGGGTTCAAATATTTTGATTTATGACCCTAAAACCAACGCGTTAGAAAACCGCGGTATTCCCGTTGCCCACGAAACTATATACGGCGGAACTTATGACCCCAAGCATAACGCCTTTTATTTTACAGGTTATTTAAGGGGACATTTATATCGCTACGATATTGATGATGGCAAGATTACCGATTACGGCAAGGTAACGGAATTTGGCTCGTTCAGGTTGTTCAGGTCAAGTATTGACGGCAACATTTATTCTGCAAGCAGAAGCGGATATTTTTACCGCATAAATACCGATACCCAGGAAATTGAAGAATTAGGCATTTTCTTTAATAAGGATTACGAGCCTTATTCAACTGAAAAACACGTTCAGCTTGATTATATTGCTGACGGTAAAGACGGCAATATTTATTTAAGGTATATTTTTGGATATAATCTTTACAGATATAATATTAAGGAAAATAAATTAGAATCCGTGGGCTCACCAAAGCCTGAAGATTTAGAAATGGCTGAGCCTAATCAGGTGTATGGATTGGTAACAGATGATAGGGGTGTTTTATGGTACACCATAGAAGCATTACATCCTAATTATGATTGGACCTGCGCCTATTTAATCCGTTGGGATATATTAAAGGGTGAAAAGCCAAAAAATATGGGTATTATCGGTAACTCTTACCGTTCCATCAACATTATGGCAGAAATGCACCATCACAACGGCATTTTGTATTTTACCTGTGGTAACCATCATTTTGATGAGCCGGGTATGTTTGCAGTTGATATTAAAAAGCTTGAAGAACTTAACTGCGATCTTAACGAAGAAAACCAAGAAACACCGCTTTCTTATGACGTTATAAATTACCTTAATTTAGATGAGCCCGAAAAATTCTTCCCCTATGGCAAGGAAGAATTTGATAAACAGATGGCAAGGGCAAATGAATTTAAAAGATACGCTGAAGAATTCGGTAATTTTATGGCAGAAAATCCAATGGAAATTCCCCATGAAAAAATTACACCGTATCCCATTTGGCGAAAAGTAGGATATAAAAATTCACCAATTCACTTTGTTAAATATGATGGGGATAACGTTATTATTGAATACGGAAATAAAGAAAAATTCCGTTATTCTTCAAAAACCGATACAACGGAAAAAATAGAAGAATTTACAAAAAAAGAAGCACCGATTTCTGTTCCACAAGACCTTGTACCAAAGGCAGTTGGCAGGTATTTCAGAGCTGTTCCTACTAAAAGCGCAAAGATTTTTGATGATAAATATCTTGTTGGAACAAAAGATGGCTTATTGTTTATCTGGGATGGCAAAACAGCTTTTAATCTTGGTGCTTGCCCTAATACTTCAGGGGAAGTTAAGGATATTTGCTACTCGGAAAAAACCCGCACCGCTTACGGTATTATCGGAAGCGACAGGGATATTTCAATAGTGTTTTCCTTTGACGAAAAAAATGGTGTTCAGTATTTGGGAAGAACACACTTTAACATTGAAAGCGGTTTATATTTAAACTGCGAATTAAGTACTATTGACGTTAATGAAGACGGCACGCGAATACTTGTTGGATCAAACGAAAATATGGGCACAGCCTACGATATTACACTTAAATAAGGAGAAATCTTATGTTAAAAAGAACAGGTCTTTCTTACGGCTTTGATAAAGTAACAACCCCTAACGGCAGAGAAGAAATCAATCTTAATATGGCTAAAAATGAAGCTGAAAGCTGTGTTATTACCGTTTCAATGGATGAAGATATAAAAGGTCTTTATTTGGATATTGAAAACGGTGAAGATTTTTTAATTGAAACTGAAAAAGAAATTTTTACACTTTGTAACGGAATTGGCTGGCCTGATGCGCTTGTTCCTGTTACAAAATTTGATGCTAAAAACTCTGAACTAATAAACATTTTAGTGCGTTTTACAGGCAACGAAAACACAAAAGCAGGTAACCACACAATTAAAATTGCCCTTAAAAATGATAAGGAAACGTTCTTTGAATATACGGTTAATATTAAGGTTTGGGATTTTTCTTTGCCTGAAGAATACAAAGTAAGATGCTCAATGAATCTTTTTAGTGAATCAATTTATAAAATGCACAATATAACCGAACCCGAAGAACAGCGTGAACTTTACAAAAAGTACTATGAATATATGCTTAAATTCAGGATCAGCCCCTTTAATCCGCCTTATGACCTTTTAGATGATAGGGTAGATGAGTATTTATCCGATCCCCGATTAACCTGCTTTATTGTTGACGAACAGCGCGAAGCAGACGATGAAACGTTAGTTAAAATTCACGAAAAGTTATGCTCAAACCCCGATTGGCTTAAAAAGGCAATACTTTATCCCTTTGATGAAGCAACAACAAAGGAGCATTTAGATACGTTCCTTGCTGCTTGCAATCGCTTAAATAAGCTTTGCCCCAATATTAAAAAGACTTCTGCTTTTTATAAGGATATTAAGTATTCCGAAGAACAGGATGAAGTTCAGGTGTTAATTGATAACTGCGAGCTTGTGCTTCCTAAACTTACCTGTTATGATGATAATTTTATCTATGACGAGCCCCAGTTGCAATTAAAAGAAAAATACGGTTCATTTAAAGACCGTATGGATAAAGCGCAAAAAGAAGGCAAGGAAATCTGGCAGTACGTTTGCTGGGAACCGCCCAAACCGTATCTTAATATGTACGTTGACGAACCGGGGCTTGACCACCGTATTTTACTTTGGCAACAGCACCTTATGGGCGCAACGGGATTCTTATATTGGTGCACAACTTATTGGCGTTTAATTGATAATCCCTGGAACACTATGGCAACGGTACCTGACCTTTCTGATAATATTTACGGTGATGGCTCAATGCTTTATAACGGAAATCAGGTGGGCATTGACGGTCCCTGTGGTTCAGTTCGTATTGAAGCGGTGCGCGATGGCTTGGAAGATTGCGAAATGTTCCTTTTAGCTGATAAATATTTAGGCAGAGATTGGGTGCTTAACAAAATTAAACAAGTTACAACTGACCTTAAAACCTATACCGATTCAGTCTCCGTTTTCGTTAAAACAAGGGAAGAAATCGGTAATGCATTAGAAAAAGCAATGAAATAATAAAAAAAGGAAATGCGTTTTGCATTTCCTTTTTCTTTTATTTATTTTTCAAGCAATTTTACTTGGTCGTCAGTTAATTTTAACGAACCTAAAATCAAGAAGTATAAGAAAATTGTTTCTTCGCGGATGCTTTCAATTTTTGCTTTATCTTTTAATTGGTTTTTATGGAATAAACCGTTGCGCTTTTTTTCACGCCAGACGGAAATTTGGTTTTTTATATAAAGGATAACAAAAGAGTTCTTTGCAAAATTATCTATGAACAGATCATTGTTGGCACTGTCAATAATAAAACGTTCTAACGAACCAAGGGTAGTATCAATTTTATCGTCTTTTGCTGTGCCGATTTTTTTGCCTTTTATAAATTTACCCTTGCCTGTTAATTTGAATATATTCCATAACAGTTGTTCAACTGATTTTAAGTATCCTGCAACAATAAAGGTGTTGTCTAATTGTTCAAGCATAACGTATTTTTTGTATAGCCATTCCGAAGTTAAAAAGCTTTTGGCAAAATTGCTGTCTTTAATCAGTAACTCATACTTGTTGTCATTGATAAAATTACGGCGGATACGTTGAAAACTCGGGTCATTTATATCAGAATGCATCTTTAATTCCAGGTAAGTTCTTTGCCTGATTTTTTCATAAGGAAAGTTTTTTAATTCCTCAAGTAATTCGCCCCTGAGCTTGCTTAAATTGTAAGGATTGCATATTTCACTTATCTGATATCCTAAAATGTTATAAAATTCTGTTTTAATATCTGCAAGTATCGCGTTAAAATCTTCAGCTTCTTTTTCACCAAAGGTGTTTAGTAAAAAATCTTCAAACAAAGTGCAGGAAAAAAGTTGGGGAAACTCTTCGCCAGAATTGAATCGCATATAAAAACGGTCTTCCACACGCTTTAAAGCAGCTTTGTTTTCAACGGTGTCTTTTAATAAAAACACCAAAGTACAAGGTTCGTTTGAATAGCGTATAGATTCAGACAACATATAAAATTGTTCAGAATTGATGCTTTCAATTTTGTTTAAAAAAACGTAATGCCTGCGCTGGTTATTTTTGTTTATTATAATATCGTCAAGCATTTCCTTGCCTTCAAAAGCAGGTATATTATGCTTTGAACATAAATCAAGAACAAGCTTTCTTGTTTTTTTAAGGGTGATAAATTCAAATGCATTAAGAATACTGGAATAAATTTTATCGTTATCTGTTCGCAAACCAAATAAAGATTCACGTTTGCTTCTTAACGTGTTGATAACGGCAAGATCGCGTTTTTCAGCAAATTCCTGTAAAAGATTTTCTTTAAAAGCCTGATACATAAAAACCTCTTAAATAATAAATTACTAAAATAATATTACTATAAGTAAAAAGATAAGTCAATATAAAACAAAAAAACAGGCTAAAAAGCCTGTTTATGTATTTTAGATTAATAAGAATTACCAAGAAGAACAAGTGCAAGTAATAACGATAACGCGCCAATTATAACGCCGGCTATTCTTGCAAACTTTGTTTTAAGATTGGTTTTTTTATTTCCTGCTATAATTAATGCAGCGATAGAAAGACCTAATCCTGTAAAAGAGGCAAATAACGTTAGTATGGCGCCACCTTCATCGGTAAAATAATATGCTTCAGTAACTTTGTTGTAAGTATCAAGATAAATATAGGGTGTTGCTATGGTTAAAAAAGCAAAAAACGCAGTTATGATATGGGATATATCAGTAAGAAAAGCAAAAAGAGAAACAATAAAATGCTCTTTTTCAGGTGCTTTTTCTGTTAAAACAGGAATGGGTTCAACCTTGGTTCCGCAAGCAGCACAAAAAGCAACCTCTTCGCTATATTCTTTTTTACAGTTGGGACAAACGTACATAAATAAAACCTCCGTTATTTGTTTTTCCTTATTATAAGATTTTTAAAGGTAATTTGTCAAGAAAAATAAAAAACTGATTTTTTACTGGAATTTGTTATGAGTTTGTGGTATAATTATGAGGTATGATTTTTTAAAAGAGGTTTTTTATGAAATACGACGTTATTATTATCGGCGCAGGTCCGGGCGGTATCTTTGCTGCTTATGAATTGATTCAACTTAACCCACAGCTTAAAGTTGCGGTTTTTGAAGCAGGACATGCTTTAGAAAACCGTAAATGTCCCATTGACGGCAATAAGATTAAAAGCTGTATTAACTGCAAAAATTGTAGTATTATGAGTGGTTTTGGCGGTGCAGGTGCGTTTTCTGACGGCAAATATAATATTACCAACGATTTTGGCGGTACTTTATATGAATATATCGGCAAAAAGCAAGCATTGGATTTAATGCATTACGTTGATGAAATCAACCTTAAATACGGCGGTGAGGGCACAAAACTTTATTCCACCGCAGGCACAAGGTTTAAAACCGTTTGTATTCAGAATGATTTGCATCTTCTTGATGCTTCCGTGCGCCATCTTGGAACAGATATTAACTACGTTGTTTTACAGAATATGTATGCATATTTAAAGGATAAGGTTGAGTTTTATTTTGAAACTCCCGTTGAACACGTAAAAGCGGTTAAAAACGGTTATCAGGTGCTTACAAAGGAAAATACTTACGAATGTGAAAAATGCATTGTTTCCGTTGGCAGAAGCGGTAGTAAGTGGATGGAAAAAGTTTGTCAAGAACTTGATATTCCTACAAACTCTAACCGTGTGGATATCGGTGTTCGCGTAGAATTACCTGCAACAGTTTTTGCACATTTAACTGACGAACTTTATGAAAGTAAAATCGTTTACCCCACGCAAAAATACGGTGACAAGGTGCGCACCTTCTGTATGAATCCTAAGGGCGCAGTAGTAAATGAAAACACAAACGGCATTATTACCGTAAACGGCCACAGTTATGAAGACCCCAATAAACAAACTGAAAACACTAACTTTGCCCTTTTGGTTGCAAAGCATTTTTCTGAACCCTTTAAGGATTCTAACGGCTACGGTGAATCAATTGCCCGTCTTAGCAATATGCTTGGCGGTGGCGTAATCGTTCAACGCTTTGGCGATTTGATCCGCGGTAGGCGTTCTACACAAAGTAGAATTGATGAAGCCTTTATTACCCCAACTTTAAGCGCAACACCCGGTGATTTAAGTTTGGTGCTTCCAAAACGTATTTTAGATGGCATTATTGAAATGATTTATGCCTTGGATAAGGTTGCGCCCGGTACTGCTAACGATGATACGCTTCTTTACGGCGTTGAAGTTAAGTTCTATAATATGGAGGTTGAGGTTGATGAAAATCTTCAATCAAAATATGAAGGACTTTATATTATCGGTGATGGTAGCGGTATAACCCATTCCCTTTCACACGCATCGGCAAGCGGTGTTCACGTTGCAAGGAATATCGTTAATTAAAAAATGGATATTTTATATTTATGTGAAAAAATAAAACTTCAACCTGAAATTAAAAAGCAGATTGAAGTTTTTATTAAGGATTTTGATTTTAAACAGATTGATGAAATCCAACAAGGCTATTGTGATGCGCAAAAAATGCAAAAAGCCTACAAAAAAACACAAGAAGTTCTTGGCAGGGATGTAAACGGTGTAAAAATGCTTGCTTGTATGCTTTACGCTTCTGTGAATGCTTATGAAACATATAAGCAAAAAGGCATTGATGACGGTATCTTTTTTGAAACAATGAAAGTCTATACCCGCTTTATTGATGAAACGTATTTACAAAAGGGTAATTTTATTTTTGACCGCGGTTGGTGGACTATTCGGCATGCGGGATGCCACCTTTTTAGGCTTGGCGAATTAGAATACGAAGCGGTTTTTGATGAAAACCGGTTAAACGTTTATATACATATTCCGTCAGATGCACGCATTTTGCCCGATTTTATTGATGCTTCGTTAGAACAAGCCCGTGCCTTTATTAACAATCGGTATCCGTTAATAAAAAAATGGGATTTTTATTGCCATTCCTGGTTGCTTGATAGCCAATTAAAAGGGTTTTTAAATGAAAATTCTAATATAATTTCGTTTCAGAACCGCTTTGAAATTATAGATGACAGTATGGTTGATACCAATATAAATAAATGGCTTTTTAATACCGCGTCCACGGATTATAATACGTTTTGCGAAAATACCTCTTTGCAGAAAAAAGTAAAAAAGCATCTTTTGGCAGGCGGGGTTATTAAATGCGTTAAAGGTAAATTAAAAAACAGGCTTGATTAGGCCTGTTTTCTTTTTTATGCTTTCACTAAAACAACTGAACAGAATGGATCCAACGTAATGCTGTTTTTATAAACGTTGTCGGTAAGAATATCTTTCATCTTGCCGTCAAAAGTAAAGGTTCCGCCATCACCTAAAATATCAGAAACCATCAGACCGTTCGTTTCTTCACCAACACGTTTAACCACTACTAAACCACCGGTAATATCATATTTATCACCGTTATTTTCTGTTACTGCCTTAGAAATAATCCGTCTTAATTCCTTTTCTTCGGGGAACGTGCCAAGAATAATAACTTTGCCTTTGCCAACGTTTATGTTAAGGGCGCAGGGTTTATTTACAACAGAACTGTGTCCTTTTGTAACGGTAATAAGATTATTTTCACCCATATCTTCAAATACTTCGTAGGATTTACTGCACTTAACAACTTCACCAAGCTCATTTTTGCACTCAAATGAATTATTATCGGTAGGCATATTGTAAAGCTGATATGCGCCTGTAAGCTTTTCAAGGAAGCCGTAGGGTGAATCTTTAAATTTCGTACCGATTTCAGTTCGTATGTCGGATAAAGGACCAACTACCCAGGTTCCGCCATTATGCACCCACTTGGTGATTTTTTCTTCAAAATTGCCTTCGTTTAAGGTAAATGCAAGGGGTGAGAAAATAACCTTGTAATCGTCAATATCTTCGTAAAGATCAATAACGTCAGGATGTACGCCTTCTTTTAACATACAAGCGTAAAAATTGTAAAGTTCCTGCCCGTCTTTTTTTATTGAATCGCTGATAGACTGCGAAAGTTGCATATTCCAGTTAAGGCTTTGGAAAGTTAATGCAACGTTGCTTTTAACGCGTGTGTTAAGTAAAAAATCTTCTGCTTTATTAAGGTCACTTGAAAGCTTAACGATTTCCTTGTGGGTGTGTGTATATCTGCCTGAAGTATCAAGCACTGCGCCGTGCATCAGTTCGTGTCCTGCCCAATGGGTACGCCATAACCAATAAAGGTTTGCAACACCTCCAAACATATATGAAATCCAGGAATTAAGGTGAATAAAGTTGTCCTTAAAAACGTACATACTCTGTGCGGTTGAGCCTGACCAGGTAGCCTGTGTTTCAGTAACCCAATAGGGCAGTTTTGAAGTTTTTCTTAAATAATCAAGCCAGAACACCATCATAGGCATATAATGTGGCTGTGAATAATGGTTAAACTGGGCAACGTCAAGCTTTTCGTTTAATTTGCGGTAATCAATGGCGTTATAGGGCATGGTGTCAGTTCCGATAGGCTTATCTGAATGCTTGCGGATAACTTCTGCCTGCTTATGCACAAAATCAATATGGTTTTGCGCAGAAGATAAATGCCATTCCTGAATTATATGTGGGTTATGCCAGTTGTTTACAGGTGCAGGAATAGCATCAATAGATTCATAGCCCTGTGCCCAAAGATGTAAGTTCCATTTTTCGTTTATGTTTTCAACGCTACCGTATTTTTCTTTTAAGCGCGAATGAAAGTTTTTAAGACAATGCTCACAAACACAAACCTTATTATCGTATGGGTAAATTTCGTTATCTATCTGCCAACCGATAAGGTTTTCTTTATCCTTAAATTCTTCCGCCATTTTCTCGGCAATTCTTAAAGAATACTCAATATAATGGGGGTTTGATGAGCAACAATGGCGCCTTGAACCGTGTGGCAATCTTACGCCTTCAGGTTTTAAAACGGCAATATCGGGGTATTTATTATAAAGCCAGTTAGGTGGCGTTGCCGATGGTGTACCAAGAATAACGAAAATACCTGCTTCATTTAATTTATCAATAACGTTATGAAGCCATTTAAAGTTATATTTATTTTCTTCAGGCTCCATATCAAACCAGGCAAATTCGGCAAGACGCACCACGTTAAAGCCGGTTTCTTTCATCTTTTTTATATCATTTTCAAGCTCAGTTATATCCCAGGCTTCAGGATAATAATCAGCGCCCAAAAGAAGCTTTTTCATTTTGCTTACTCCTTTAAAAAAAGTTTTAAATATTATACCATAGGGGCAAAAACAAAGTCAATATAAAACGCCTGATAAAAAGTTTAATTGATTTAAAGTACAGTATATGATACAATAATATACGCTAATAAAAAGAGGTATTTTGATGATTAAAAAGAAAGCTTGTCTGTTTTTAAAGTTCTTAATAATATGCTTGCTGTTGGGCGTTTTTTGCGGTGTTATCGGCACGCTGTTTTCTAAAACGGTTTCCTTTGTTACAAACCTTCGCCAAAACAATCTGTGGCTGATATACCTTTTGCCTGTTGCAGGTGTTGTTTCAGCACTGTTATATAGATTATTTAAGGTTTCGGGGCAGGGAACAAATCAGGTAATTATGGCTACCCAACAAGATAACGTTTTATCATATAAGCTTGCTCCTGCGGTATTTTTAAGCTCGGCTTTATCGCATCTTTGCGGGGCTTCAGTTGGCAGGGAAGGTGCGACTTTGCAAGTTGGCGGAAGCTCTGCCGTTCTTTTAAGCAAAGGCTTAAAACTAACTGAAAAAGAAGAAAAAATACTGATTTACTGCGGTATGGCAGGTGTTTTTTCATCTGTGTTCGGCACACCGCTTGCTGCTGCTACTTTTGCCTTAGAAATTGTTTTTGTAGGGCATATTTGCTTTAAGGCGGTTATACCAACGTTTATTACGTCCTTTGTTTCTTATTTTACGGCGCGCTTACTTAACGCGCACGCTGAACGCTTTATAATATCATTTGTGCCAACGTTAGATTTTTCTGTTGCGTGGAAGTTCTTAATTTTAAGCCTTTTAGCAACAGCGGTAGGCATTGTTTTTTGTTTATCTATAAGAGGCTCGGAAAAACTCTTTAAAAAAATATTTAAAAACGAAATTTTGCGTATCGCAACAGGCGGAATTGCTATTATATTATTTACCCTTTTAGTTGGTTCGTATGATTATAACGGCGCAGGTGTAAATATAATAGAAAACATCTTTAAAACGGGTTCGTTTGTTCCATTAGCGTTCCTTTTTAAAATGTTGTTCACCTGCATTTCAGTTGGTTCGGGATATAAAGGTGGCGAAATTGTTCCAACGCTTTTTATAGGCGCAACTTTCGGCGCGTTTATGGGTTCAAACTTGGGCTTGCCTATTGCCTTTTCAGGCGCAATCGGTATGATAGTGCTTTTTGCAAGCGTAACCAATTGCCCCGTAGCATCAGTACTTTTAGCCGTTGAACTTTTTTCGGGTAAAGGCGTAGTGTATTTTATTATAGCGGTTATTTTAAGCTATTTCCTTTCAGGAAAAATCAGCCTTTATTCTGCACAGAGGATAGAGGGCATAAAGAAAAAACTTTGGTAAAAAATAAAGCAGTTTCTAAATGAAACTGCTTTTTGTTATTTAAACGTTACGATAACATAATTTTAATAATTTCTGCATCGGTTTTTCGCATACCCTTGCCAACAAGACGGCTTACGTTCTGAATGGTGTTCTCAACGCCCTTACTTACAATTCCGTCACCGCCAACAAACTGACTGCCTTGCAAAAACATCTGCATACCTAATATGCCTGCTTCTACCGCGGAAGCAATTTTTGCGGCGCAACTTGCCTTTGCACCGTCACAGATAACGCCTGAATTTATTGCCAGAGCGTTTACTACCGTATGGGCAATTTCGCGGAATTTTCCGCCGTAAAGATAAGTAATGCCTGCGGCGGCACCGCAACCTGCACTTATAACGCCACAGTATGCACTTAAAGGTCCTATTCCGCTTTTTAAATGAATAGTTATAAGGTTTGAAACTGCCAATGCCCTGTATAAAGTTTCGTCATCTGCGTTTTGCTCACGGGCGTAAACAATAACGGGAACGGATGCGGTAATCCCTTGGTTTCCTGAGCCTGAATTTATTACAACAGGCTTTTCGCAACCGCCCATTCGCGCATCGGATGCCGCGGCGGCATAAGCCTTTGCCCGTGTAATAACGTCATTTTCCCTTGTTGAAAGAATTACTTTGCCTATCCTTGCGCCGTAATCGTTTTTTAAACCTTCTTCTGCAATATCCATATTGCATTGAATCTGCCTGTCAAAAAGTTCTTTAACTTCTTCTATGGGCATTTCGTCAGCAAATGAAACGATATTTTCAACGCTTAAAAATTCTTTGTCGGTTGTTTGCTCACAAACTTTATTTTTAATGCTTTTACTGTAAACCGTTTCACCGTCACGCTGAATAAAAACAATGTTGGTGTGGTCTTCGGCAATTCTGCAAACTGCTTGATGCCCCGCGCCTCTAAGGGTTATTGAAATATCAAAAATCGCCCCTGATTTAGATTCGGATAAAGTAAATTTTGCCTTTTCAAGAAATGCGATAACTTCTTTCTGTTGCTCTTTTGTTACCTGACTTATAACAAGCAATTCTTTATCAGGATCCCCTGCGATAATGCCAACCGCCGCAGCGGCTTCAATACCGTGAAGTCCGTTTGTGTTGGGAACAACTACGCTTTTAACGTTTTTGATTATGTTGGCACTTACGCAAATATCAACTTCTTCGGGCAAAAATCCTAATTGCTTCTTTGCAATCGCCGCGGCGTAAGCTACTGCAATAGGCTCGGTACAACCCATAGCCATTACAAGTTCGCGCTTTAAAATTCTGATAAACGCATCGCACGTCTTTTTATCCATAAAACACCTCAGCAAGTTGTTTTTTTTGATTACTGAAATCATTATAGCATATTTTTATCTAAATTACCATAACCAAAAAACAGACACGTACTGTGTCTGCTTTTTTGAAGTTGTGTAAAAATAAAGAATTACGCTACCACGATAAGAACAGAATCTTCCGTAGCCAAGAATCCGTGGGAATGTCCGATATTGCATAATGAAACGTCGCCTGCGTTCATTTCATATTCTACTCCGTCGTAGGTCAGAATACCTTTACCTGAAACAAGGTAATAGATTTCTTCATAAGAATCGTGAAGGTGAACACCGATAGAAACACCGGCTTTCATTAAATCGTGGTGCATATAATAGAATTTTGCGGGATCACAGCCGTCTAATAAAGATTTGCAATCTACTACGCCTACGCCGTCGTGGCATTTTTCAAAGGGAAAAAAGTTTATTTCGTTTTCTTTTCTAATAGGTGTCATAATAATTCTCCTTTATTGTAATTCATTTTGCGTTTGTATTCAACGGGAGTCAACCCGTAAGTACGCTTAAAAACCTTGTTAAAATAAGAAACGTCGTTAAAGCCAAGAGCGATAGAAACGTCTTTTGTTTTTTTGCCTTCCAATAAAAGCACTGAAGCGATTCTGAATTTTTCCGATTCAATATATTGGCGGGGGCTTACGTTCATTCGGTTTTTAAACATTTTATAAAAATTAGTTTTTGCATAACCGCTGACGGAAATAACGTCTTGAATCGTAATTCCTTTTTGTATATTTGAATGAATATATTTTAAAGTGTTGTTCAGCCACGGCTCAAAGGAAAGCGTTTCAAAGGCTATAAAATTCATATCAAAAAGTTTTAAAAGCAATTCGCACAATATTTTATCCGTGTGAACTTTTTGCAGAACATCATCAGCGTATTTTTTGTAGGAAAGGCAGTTTAACGTTTCAAGAAAATTCTTGTTGTCGGCTATAATGCGTTTTTGCTTTGCTAACGAAAAAATATCAATGCCTGCATAAGAACACAAAAAATGTGCAAAGGTAAGCTTTCCGCTTTTTTTCATTTCTATAGAGTGTTTAACAAAACTTTGAATAAAGATAGTTTCACCTGCTTTTGCACAAACCGTTTCGTCATCAAAAGTAACAAAGTATTCGCCGTCTATAACGCTTACTGCAACGCAAAATGGCAGTATGCGGTTTTTGATTTGGTGTGCGTTAAGCAGAAATTCGCTTTTTCCGTCAAAATATTGGTAGTTCAAAAGAAAACCAAAATCATTCATAATAATTTATTTCCTTAAAAGCTTAATCGTAGGATAGAATAGTTGCAATTTTCTGTTCCCGTTTTTCAAAAATATCGTCATAGGCATTTTGCGCGTCGGTGTAATGGCGAATGGTATATAAATCGTCCAGATTAATTTTTCCGTCTTTTATAAGGTTAAGAGCAAGACGGTAGTTTTTAGACATTGATTCGTGAGTAAACGTTGATTCGTTAAACGGTAAATCCATTTCCCAACCACTGTATATTTTTACGTAATTATAAAAAATGGAATGAAGCAGGTTGTATGCTTTTATATCTGTGTACGGCTTCCAGGGAACGCCGACTAAAGAAACTTCTCCGTGGGGGCGAACAATATAGGTGCAGTCAAGTACCGCCGATTCATTACCCGAACATTCTAATGCAAGTCCGATTGTCTGATGATATTTATCATAAGGTGATTTTTCGTAAATTTCTTTAAAACCTGATTTTTCGGCAAATGCCCTGCGATTAGCATCAGGGTCAACACCGATAACCTCATATCCTAAGTTGGAAAAAACGTGCATAGCCATAAGGCCAACCGTACCAAGACCCATAACTAAAACTCTTTCACCGGGGGTAATGTTTGTTCTGCTTAACGTAGCCATAGAAACACCTGCTAATCTGGCAAACAATGCGTGTTCAGGCTTTACACCTTCAGGAACTTTCACAACGTTTTGATAATGGGTAATCTGATAAGATTGATGGTTGCCCATAAAAAATACAAGATCGCCTTTTTCTATTCCCTGAACGTCTTTTCCAAGATGTTCAACCCTAAAAACTACGGTATAGCCAGCTTTCTTGGGAAAGCCCCAATTAAAAACATCTAAATAGAACCCATTTATTTCGGTGCCTGCGCTTATCATAGAAAAAACGGTAGGCCCTGCAATATGGTCGGGTGCTAAATTTTCAACATCAATGTTTTCTTCAAGAATTTCAACGGTCTTTTGTTTTGGAAAATTTAAATAACGATTTAACAAAAAAATCAACTCCTTTTTGTTTTATTATATATTTTTACAAAAACGGATGCAATAAAAAATTTGTTTAAAATTTGGTAATTTTGTTCACTTGGTAAAAATAAAACAGACACGTAATGTGCCTGTTTCCATTTTTGGTTGCGGGTGTTCATAACGGATTCGTGTAACACAAGGGGACCGTCCCTTTGTGTCGGCTATTCTCCCTTTCCACACATTATATACTATAAGATTTTTTTTATCAACTGAAAACCACGTGGAAAAATTCAGTTGATTTTTCTATTATATGTAATGTTATAAGAAAAGTTCTGTAATGGAGCCGAAAGAAAAAAGAAGTAAATAGAATTTTAGGAGGTAGATAATATGAAATTATCAAACAAAGTTTACGATGTCTTAAAGTGGATCGCACTGTATCTTTTGCCTGGATGGCACCTTGTATTTTGCCTTGGCAGGCATTTGGGGATTTCCTTATGGTGAAGAAGTGGTGGGAACTCTTTCCGCCATAGATGCATTCCTGGGTGTAATTTTAGGCATAAGCACAGCACAGTATAATAAGGGGAAATAAATAAAGGGCATCACACGGATGCCCTTTTTATTTTAAAAGCAATTAACGCTTGGAGTATGCTTGCAATAAAAGGAAAAATAACAAGTCCATATGAGATCAAAACCATTATTATTCCGCCTAAGACAAGCGCACCTGCAAGCGTAATTGAAACAACTAAATGTAATACCGCAACTGTTTTTTTTGCAAAATCGCATTTATCCATATGTCTTACCATAAAAAACAACGCTATCAAAAAAAACACTGGCCATACCAAACCAAGTATATAACCAATTCTATCACTTAAAGTATAAAAATCTGCAAAGAATGAAATTGCCCAGCTCATAATAATATATGGTAGTAAAAGACAAAGAGAAGCAAAGTTCATAGTTTTAACTGTTTTTTTATATTCGTTTATATTAGATGAGGGGTTAGGATTGTTGTCTAAAACATCTGCGTTAAGCTTTGCACCACAGTTTTTACAAAATTTTGAGTTTTCTTCAATGGGAACACCACAATTAGGGCAAAAGTTCATACTGTCATCTCCTTATGCGTTTTATTTTTATATTATGTTAATCTCTGTAAAAAATCTATTTTTGATATTATACAACCGTTCTTTTTAGTTGTCAAATTTTTGACAAAAAATTAAAGGGCACCATTTCTGAAGCCCTTTATATTTTTAAATTTTCTCTAGCAAATTGCGTGCCAACTTAAAAAAGTTGTTTTCTAATTGTGGTTTCATTAAAATTTTACCGCCACCTTTTTATGAAAAATGGGGTGAAATTAGCCTTTTTTGTTCCAAATTGATTTTTTTAAAATAAAAAATAAAAAACCTTAAAACACCGATAAATACTGGGTTTTAAGGCTTTTTCACTGGTTGCGGGGACGGGACTTGAACCACGCGACCTTCGGGTTATGAGCCCGACGAGCTACCAACTGCTCCACCCCGCGATATAGGGTAATCAACTGATTACGCTCTTATTATATGTTAGAATTAACAAAATGTCAACTCTTTTTTTTGACGAAAAAAGGCACCGCAAAAGCAGTGCCAAGTTTTTAATAGATAACGGGGTTATTAAGTATTCCTGTGGGGTGAAGCAAATAGCAATCGTTCCACATGGGACTATCGTATGTGCGCCAGGAGTTTGGACCCCAATAAGAGAAGTTGTTGATACAGTTATGAACAGGGCCAAAACCGTTATAGCGTGTGCCAAACACGGTAATATCAATTTTGTGTTCGCCTTTTTCCATAACGCCAAGGTTAATTGCGTTAGGTGAAATTGCTACAACACCTAAATCCTTGCCGTCAACTTTAACGCGCATCAGAGCACCGCTAAACTGTGCTATCTGTAAGGTGCGGTTTGTTTTTTCGGTTTCTGTATAGCTTGTTGAGTAGGTGATATTGCCTGTGTAGAAAGGTAACGTCTGATGCACTGCATCACCAAAGGCGAGTTTTTTTGCTTTTTCAACTGCAAAAACGTTTTTGCCTGATACCTTTACGCCAAAATCGCCTAAAACGTATAACCATTCGGTTCTTGAACGCAAGAAGAAGGGTATTTCAACCTCAATAACTTGTTTGCCGGGGGAAAGGGTAGGCAGTTTGATTTTCTTTATACATTTATCAACGTACCAACCGTCAAATTCTTTTGTAATTTTTTCACCGTTTACCCAGATGGTTGCTTTATCAGCTTCTTCAAGGGCAAGATGAATATTATTTAACGTTATATCACTATTAAAGGTGAATCTACGTTTAATTGTGTGACCTGAATCGTTCTTTAATTCTTCAGGAACAGGAACCCAAGGCTGAATAGAAGTTTGATTTTTGTGTTTTTGATAAAATCTTTCTCTGCCAATGTCGGCAACACGTACAGAATCTTCTAAGGGAAGATAATCTTCACCGTCAAAAGAATACTCGCACATATCAAGAAGTATGGCGTTAGGCTCATCTAAGGTGTAATCAACGTAATCGTCAACCTTAATATAGTTTTTACGTGCCTTAGCAACAAAATTCTTGTTTGATGGGTTGGTAAGCAAAATGCCGTTTGTTTCAAGGGGCATAGCTTTTCTTGGGGCGTTGCCTGAAACTTCTTTATCTTCATTTGCAGGGGTAAGTTTAAATAAATAACTGTCTTCGGTAAACATTACGGCATCAATAATTGTTTTGCCGTTTTCAATTTTATATGCGGGCGTATAAATTTCACCGGTTATTGTGTTGTATTCGGTTATGTCGTATCTTCCGTTAAAGGTAAGGCGGAGATTTTCCCTTGAATACGCAGGAACGTAGCTTGGGTAGTTGACCTGATCTTCGCCATGGCAGAAGAACAACCATTTTTCGTTATTATCGTTACGCAATTGGTGAACAATGTTTTTAGCGCGCACGCCTGTATCCTTGTTCATAAAATCAACAAAGCGGAAAGCGTCTAATCTGTCAATTAAGTCAACGTAATCAATATCAATATTTTCCCAGTTTTCAGATGCTTTTTTAATTTCGTCTGATGGAGAAGCATCTAAAAATTCGGGCGCTTTACCTAAAAGAATTACTTTGCCACCCATTTCAGCGAAGGCTTTAAGACGTTCTAACGTTGAAGAACGCATTGTCTCTATTACAGGCACGATTACGCAATCGTATTCCATTTTGCCAACCTTTAATGGATTAGAACCTTTTTCACAAAGTTCAGGCAACAGGGATTCAGCAATAAAATCAAAATCAACACCGCCTGAGCAAAGGGCGTTTGTTAAAAGTTTAAATTGTTCGTCAAGATAATTGCGTTTTAACGCAGTTTTATCGTTAGGACCTGTGTAAAGCCAGAAACTTTCAATGGGGTGAATAACGCCAACTCTGACGTCAGCAGTACCCCTTGAAAGTACAGCTGAAAGGCGTGCAAAATGGTCTTCAATATAATTATATTGCTTGTACCAAGGTGATTGATAGCCAATGGAAGCAGGGTAATCGTGCTTTGCATCGCCGTTCATTGAAACCCAGGTTAAATGGTGAACTCGCACTGTAACGCCTAATGCAGCCTGCCAGTCGCCCTGACGTTTATGACCGCGGAATGCAAAATCCCAACCGGTAACGCCGTAAAGTTCAGAAAGCATTGCTTCCCTGCCGTATTGATGAACGCAGGATTGCACCTGTTTTGCGGTAGAAAACTCTATTCTGTCACACAAAAGGTCCATTCCGGGAATATGGAAAGAGCGGTAACAACGCATAGCTTCGCCCAATGAATCAGCCTGTATTCCCAAAGCACCTTCGTGCATCATGTGGCCTGTAAAAGCAATATTGTGCTTTTCACACCAAGCGCCTAAGGTATCGCAAAATGCCGAAACAAAACGTTCGGTCATGTGATCCATATAAGTGTAGCGTGTTCTTGCACAGCCGTTATTTTTCTTTTCCCAAACAAGCTCGGGAATCTTATCTAAAATGCTTTCGCCGTAAACTGCTTTGTAGGTTTCATCAAAATCTTCAACAAAAGGAAGATTGGCTTCGGTTTTATCAAAAGAAGTAGTAAGGTACGTGTGCCTTAATACCTGTGGCTCGTCAGTAAAAATCGCAGGAATACTTTTGCCAAAGTCTTCGCCTACCGCGTTATAGTATGCATCGTAGGTGGTGTGCATAAATTCTTCAACTGCAGATTTATTTAAGGTATTTATGTAAGCCTGACCGTTATACCAACCGCTTTTGGGATGAATATGCATCCAACCGTACCAGATATCGCCATCGTAATCTTCGGTATCGTTTAAACGTTTGTAGTCAATTAAAAAACCGTCAGAATCTAACTTAACACCGTAACGGGAAATCATATAACCTGAACAAACACCGTTGTTTTCGGTCATTTTTAAATATTCATCATAATCTTTTGCAAAGTTTTCCTGATTTCTTGGGTCGTCAAAAGAAAGCCTGAAATGTTTTGCCCTGAAACGATAGTTTTTAGAAACGTATCCCCCTGCTGCACCTGAAGGCCAACGGTCTTCATCGTAAAGCCAGCAAAGCATACCTTCCTTTTTAGCCTTTTCGTTACAAAGCTTAATAAAACGCATATATTCATCTGTTAAGTATGGGGTTTCCATACCTGTTCTAACGTGAATATGAAATCCGCCGATACCCATTTCTTTAAACATATCAATCTGTTCAAGTAAGGTTTCTTCGTCTAACTTTGTATTCCAGGACCAAAAGGGCGCACCGCGATATTCGTTTGTAGGGTTTTTAAATAAACTTTCTGATAAAGCCTTTTCGTCTTTTTTATTAAATAACATTATTCTTCTCCTAATAAATCGTCCATAAAATATGCATTAGTATCAGCACATTTGCCAAATTCATCAACTAAAGTAATACGAATATATACGTCTTCCTTGTTTAACGGATGTTCAGCGCTTGTTAGATATGTATCGCTTTCAATACGCGAACTGTTATTGCGCCTGCCAACAGAAAAAATAATTCTCTTAACAGGGGAACATTCAACGTGGATTTTGCCGTCTTCAACGTAAAGATTGTAAATTTCAGGACCGTTTGAAGAGTAAAACTCACCCTTTTCCAGCGCCTTGGTTATTGTGCGGTATTTTAACTCATCTGCGTTAATCTGAACCCAACCACCGCAAGCGTCGTTCATAGGATGCCCTAAGGGGTAATGACAATGAGTGTCGTCAGCATAAATACAGTAAATACGCTTATTCTGCCTTAAAAGGTCATCGTAAATATGGCGGTTATAGGTAAGGTAATCACGGTATTCCATAGTGTTAAACACTTCCATAGCGCACATACCTTCGTATTTAGAATATATAGGATAGTTTTCCTGACTCCAGGTTGGGTGGTTATAGGTTACAAAATAGCCGTGCTCTCTGCCTGTTTTGAAAGCAAGATTTGCTTGCTTTAACCCGTAAGAAACGTCAAAATCTTCCTGATCTTCTTCAAACTCTAACAAATGGGTGTATTTGTCTGCATCGCCAACCTTATAACCTGTCCGCCTTAAACACGCAGGGTAGCGGTTATCTTCTTCTAAGGCGATAAAACAGATATGACAGGTTTTTGTGTCAGCATAATCATCGCTTTCCCACTTGTCTAACTGAATTTCATAGCCGTTTAACGCTAAAAAGTTATCGTCATTTAACTCAGGGTGGGGCACAAGAACGTCATGGTCAGTAAAAGCAACAACGGAATATCCGTTTTTCTTGTAATGCTCTTTTATTGTTTCCTTTGAAACTCTGCCGTCAGAAATAGTAGTATGGCAATGTAAATTTGCCTTAAAATATGGTTTTTCGTTTGTTAAAAGAACTTTTTTCAAAATATTCAACCCACCTAAAAATATCGTTTAATATATTATATAATGCTTAACCTACGATTTCAAGCAAAAATGCAAGAAAAACAAACAAAATTGCAATAAAAAACGGCACCGATAAGGTGCCGTTTGAGTGGATAATATATATTGACACTACAATAATCACTTTTCTTTTGCAACAAAATCATCTATAATTTTAAGCAATTTCTGTTTTAAGCCTTTGCCGTCAGCTTGCTGAATAGCGTGGAACATACCCTCATAATTGCCTTCAACAAGTACGGGACCTTTTTCAGTGAAGGCAACGTCCCAACCAATATAATTGGTACCTTCAACCATCTGAGAGACTTCTTTTATCATTTCTATAGCTTCTTGCCAATAAGGTATTTTAAAGCCATGGAACAATACGTTTGTATCAGGGTGCTTTATTACTTTGTCATGATGTAAATTGCAACCATCAGAAACAATTACGCCGGTTTCAGGGTCAATAGCTGCAGCAAATCCACCGGAACTAAAATTATCAACCATACTATTGCAACCGCCACAACGCAAGCAAGAACCGATAATAATAAGGTTTCCGTGATCGTTTAAAGCGGCAATACGTGCTGTGTTTACACTTTTTGGATACAGCCTATTAACTTCAGAGTGCTGAACGATAAACTCTTCCAATATGATTTTTTCTTTTTTATATTCTTCAAAAAGTGCGGGGAGATCCTGTGTGTTAACGTCAACAGATTCCCTTCGGATGCCTTTGCCTTGCGATAAGTTGTAGGGTTTAATTAAGAAGGAAGGATGCTTTTTTACAAAAGCACAAAAATCTTCATAACTACAAGTTGCAGTGTCAATCCAATCGCGACCGATATATTTATGAAAGTATTTAAAAAAGAGAACTTTGTTTCCAAATATATCCGCTTTTTCAAGGTCATAGTCATTTACTATTTTCATAAATTTTCTTTTTAGTTTCCAGCAAACAAATTGTTTTTTTAATGAAGCGGTTTTATTATAAAACTCAAGGTCAAAATAGTCTGATGCAGATGCGCCAAACCGAATCATTGAATACACAAAATCACAAAAAACAAAAAAACGATTATGTTTTTCTTTCTTAACTAAAATGGCGAAATGTTTGTTAAAACTTTTTACTTGATATATTATTGCGTTCATATTTGCTGCAGATTGCAAAAAACTGCAGGATAACACCTCCTTGACAAATAAAAAATAAATCAAAAATATACCATATTGAGATAATTTTATTATATCTAAATGGGATAATAATGTCAAGGGGTGATTAAGAAAAGCCAAGGGAACGTTTCCATTGTTACCTATTGGAAAGAACAAATAACCCCAAAATACATTGAAATAGCGCTAAACGTTAAAAAGAAAAACGGAAAACATAAAAGGCTAAAGCCTATATCCATACATAAGCCTTTTTTTGTAAAAGATTGCTTTTTTAAACGAATGTAAAAAACAACTGTTGCAAGCAATAATAAAACGCTGATACAAGCACTAATGATACAAAAATAATAAAATGCAGGAATAATATGCTTTGTGCTACCAAAGGGACTGTTTAACAGATTGCACCAATATAAGCCATAAAAGGAGTTAACAGCTAATCCACTGGCAAAAGAAAAAATAAGGGCACAAAGTGTTGTTTTAACGCTCATATAATTTGCAATTGCATTTTTACAAAACTTACAAAGGGCAGAGATAATTAAAAGTGTTGCACCTAAAATTATGCCTGGTAGTGCCTGGCCACTATATGCAAAAGTTAAAAGATAAAAAAATAATTCAAATTTTGAAAATTCACCTATAATTGCTACTGGGGAGCTGTTATTATTTAAAAGTAAAATAATAACGGGCAAAAATAGACTAACACAAAGAATTGATAAACCTAATATAAAGGTAAGGCGGGTAAATTTTTTTAAATTCATAAGGTGCTCCTTTTTGTGATTTGTAAAAATATTATAGCATAATGATGGTGGGGGTGCAAGATATTAGTGAAATATCGGCAAAGCCGATGTGAAATAATGACCTGCGGTCATTGTGAAATTTGATGCTTGCGCATCAAGTGAAATGAAATAAATGCCATTACGCGCCGCAGCGCATTTCACATTGCGAAGCAATATTTCACACGCAAAGCGTATTTCACAAATCCCGTCAGGGATTTATTTCGTTGAAAAAGAAAAGACAAGTCTTTTGACTTGTCTTTCTTTTTCTGGAGGCGCCACCCGGAATCGAACCGGGGATGGAGGCTTTGCAGGCCCATGCCTTACCGCTTGGCTATAGCGCCGAATATGGAGCGATAGACGAGATTCGAACTCGCGACATCCACCTTGGCAAGGTGGCACTCTACCAGCTGAGTTACTACCGCAAATAAAAAGTGGCGACCCGAATGGGGCTCGAACCCACGACCTCTAGCGTGACAGGCTAGCGCTCTAACCAACTGAGCTACCGGGCCACTTTTGGTGGGAACAACAGGGCTCGAACCTGTGACCCTCTGCTTGTAAGGCAGATGCTCTCCCAGCTGAGCTATGCTCCCAAGTGTCTTGCGAGGTGCTCTCACCTCAGCGACGTGGTTCATTATACACATAGGTGTGCCATTTGTCA
>JAZRTX010000016.1:0-16627 GCA_045652205.1 Clostridia bacterium | reverse complement strand
TTTGTTTAGTGTTGACTCGTAATTTCTTACTTATTTTTTCGTTATCCTTTTTGGAATTAACTTGTGGTTCAAAACATTTCTTGTTAGTCTTGTTTTGACCTCTCGTTCTTCTCATCACTATGTACTTTTCAAGGAGCTTTTGCTTACCACTAAGAACCCCGTTCCTGCGGTCAGCCTGTTTATATTACCAAACTTCAACAATTCTGTCAACTACTTTTTTATGCTTTTTTTATTCTTTTTTTATGAAATTTTTGTTAATTGTTATTTTTATAGGAAATTTGTTTTTTAATGTAATTGTTTGTTTTTGAATATTGACTTTTACTTTTATAAATTCTATAATGGTAGCGTAAACAAAGGAGGCAAAACTATGAAAAAGGTTTTATTATTAGGAGATTCAATAAGATTGTTTGGATACGGAACTATTGTTCCTGAACTTTTAGGTGATGAATATCAGGTTTGGCAAAGCACGGATAACAACCGCTTTGCAAAATATACATTATATAATCTTGCAGATTATTTTAAGGAAATGCCTGATCCTGATATTATTCATTGGAATAACGGACTTTGGGATAGCTGTGTTAAGCACGCAGAAGACGGTCCCTTTACCCCTGTTGACGAATACGTTAAAGATATGCTTAAAATTCTTGAAAAATTAAAGAAGCGTACAAATAACATTATATTTGCAAAGACCACACATTGCCGTCCCGGTTTTAATTTTAACGGAATTAACCCTGACCGCAACGGAATGGTTGACCTTTACAACAAAACACTTGTTCCGATCCTTGAAAAAGAAGGCGTTATTATCCATGACCTTAACCCTTTAATTGATAATGATGACGAGCTTATTTGCGAAGACAATATTCATCTTTCACAAAAAGGAATTCAAGTTTGCGGAAAACAAGTTGCCGAAATGATTAAAAGCATTAAATAAATTTAAGAAGCACTTACGGTGCTTCTTTTTTATTGAATTTTTATATTTTGTCTGATATAATAAAAAAGAGGTGCATTTAAAATGAAAAAATTACAATTACCAAAATTGAAATTTAATGCAAAGATTTTTTGGAGTAGTACGATGATTTTATTGATACTGCTTGCTATATTTTTTAAATTTTCCTTAACGGGATATTCTTTTCTTGCTTTAACGCTTTTGGGAATTTCCTTAATAATAGGTGCATATCTTCTTTTATCAATCAAGCAAACAACTTTAACATCAGTTTTAAAAAAGATATTAACCTCTATTGTTATCTTAGGATTTTTGCTTATTGTTATTGCCGAAATACCCGTTTTATCAAATATGAAAAAACAAGAGAAAGCAGAGTCTGATTACGTTATAGTTCTTGGTGCAGGTGTGCACGGAACAAGACCTTCAAGAATATTAAATCAGCGAATAACCGCTGCTTATAATTTTCTTACTACATACCCCGAAACAAAAGCTATACTCAGCGGCGGACAAGGTAAAGGTGAAGATATATCAGAAGCCCTATGTATGAAGAATGAACTTATCAAAAAAGGCATTGATGAAAGCCGTTTAATAATAGAAGACCGTTCAACGTCAACAGAAGAAAATTTAGAATTCAGCAAAAAGATATTAAACGACCTTTCCCCTAACACAACAAAAGTAACAATCATATCAAGCGATACGCATCTTTACCGTGCATCTGTTATTGCTCGGGACATAGGTTTTGAGCCAAAGGTATATTACGCCTACACGGATTTTCACTTTTTAAGATTATCTAACGCCTTAAGGGAAGCCGTTGCAGTTTGGGCAGAGTGGATATTTAAATAAATTTAAGAAGCACTTACGGTGCTTCTTTTTTATTGCCTGTTTTTATGAATTTTGGTATAATAATTGAAAAGTGAGGTTTTTTTATGATTACGTCTTCTTGGAAATTTGGATTAAATATTGAAGAAGTTGATATTATCCGCAAAGCAAACAACGATTGTTGGGATAATTTTGACGAAAAATCCATTCATCTTATTATATATAACGAAGGAGCTCCCGTAGGTTGCGGAAGCATATATTTTGACGATTGTTATCATATTGCCCATTTAAACGTTCTGCCCCAATTTCAAAGGCAGTATATCGGTGATTTAATGATTCGCCTTTTGTTAATTAAGGGCTTTAATATGATGGCTGATAAAATTGTGATTGAGCCTAATGAAAGCTCTGTTGAGTTCTTTAAAAAGTATGGATTTAAGCAGGTGGAAAATTCTTCTTTTTACGAAGTAACTGAAAGTACGCTTATTATGAACAGTAAATGCGGACACGATTGTTCAAACTGCATAAATAAGGCACAGTGTGGACAAAAATAATGATTTGGTTTATAGTTTTCATTTTTTCAATTATATTGGCGCTATTTTTTAAATATAAAGTAAAAGGTTATTCTGCCCTATCAATTTATTTAACTGCAATTTCAATTATTATATTTTGTTATTTGATTTTAGGAATACTTCAAATTTTATTTGAAGAATCAGCTTTATTAAATCTTATTAACGGAATAAAGATTTTCTTTAATTGCTTTGTTATTCTTTTATGCGCTATGTTTATTATTGCCCAAGTTCCCATAACTGCTTACAGTAAGAAAAGAATAAAGGCAAATTCAAAATACGCCATAGTTTTAGGTGCAGGCGTTAACAACGGTAAACCCAGCAGAGTTTTAAGCCAAAGAATAAATGCTACAAAAGAGTTTATGGAGCTTTACCCTGAAACCATTGTAATATTAAGCGGTGGCAAAGTGGAAGACGAAAATCTTTCTGAAGCAGACTGTATGAAAAACGAGCTTGTTACTTTGGGTATTGACGCAAACCGCCTTATAACAGAGGATAAATCAAAGAACACAGTGGAAAACTTTAAGTTTGCCAAAGAGATATTAAATGAATTATCCCCCGACATAAATGAAATTACCGTTATATCAAGCGATACGCACCTTTATCGCGCTTGTTTTTTAGCAAAGAAATCAGGATTTATTCCATCGCCTTTTTATGCACAAAACGTTTATCCTGTTTTAAAATTATCAACTGCATTAAAGGAAGCAGTGGCGCTTTGGGAACAATGGTTATTTAAAAATAAAAAGCACGGAAACTAAATTCCGTGCTTATTTTTTATCTTTTTTTACGAATAATCATTACTACTATTGCCAATAAAATAACTGCCCCAATGCCAGAACAAGCAAGTATAATTATAGTTGAATTACTGTTGTTATCCTGTTCTGTATTTTGATTTGGTGGAGTTTCAATTGGCGGAACGTTGTCCGCAGTATTTGTTGCCGTTGGGGTTAAATCTGCATTTGGCCTTTGGGTTTCGCCTGTATTTGCAGTGGCAGTGTTTTGGGGCGCCTGTGTATTTTGCGGTACATCTGTTACGTTAGAATTCTCCGTTGGTTTGGCGGTAGGTTTTGCAGTAGAAGTATTTTGCACCGCTTGCTCCGTTGGTTTTTGTGTTGGCTTTTGTGTTGGATTATTTATTGCATAACCTTTTTCAGAAAGAGATGGATAATTAAATTCTTTCTGACCTGATCCACCAAGCAAGCCGTTAGAAATATGAGATTCTGTAAATTTTTTATCATCAAAATGTTCAGCAACGGTATTTTTACCTGCCAAAAAATAATCATAATATATTTTATTTCCCTGATCATCCCAAGTAACGTCAATTGCATACCAGGTGTTATTGATTAAAACGTAGTTCCACATGTGTGCTTCACGAACGCCTTTTGTATTTAGTGCTTCGCCTTCAACGCATACACACTTTACGCCATAATAATCACAGGCGGCTTTAAAAGCTTCGGCATAGCCCTGACAAACTGCTTTACCGTTAAACAACGAACCGTAAAGATCGTGGGCATGGTTACCGCTTACGTACTGAACGTTATTGCAAAGCCAATCGTGAATCTTTTTAACTTTTTCAATATCTGTTCCCGTTGCGCCGATGCTTTTAAATTTTTCATTAACAGCATTCAAACTTAAAGTTGCATTAGGCTGTGGCGTAGGAATGTTAACAATAACGTCAACAATAGATACAGTAGACGCTTTTGACGTATAACCATAATGAATTTTACCAAGTTGATTATTATCTAACCAATAGAGTTCAACGTGATCCATAGCAACTGCGTGAACAGCATTTCTAAAATAGAGATTAAGCTTTGAAATGGAAGCTTTACACGATGGATCATTATTAACAAAATCAGTTAATTGTTGTTGTGTTGTGATAGTAGCTGAAAACGTATATTGAATAGTTGAAAGCGTTGGAATATCACATTCCCCTGCAGGAGATTTTGCCGCAGTAAGAAAAGCCTCGTAAATCTTTTGCTCGTCGGCATTCAATTGGGATTTATAGTACTCGTATACCGCAGTTTGTGCTTTGGGCACAACTGTAAAAACAGAGAGCGTCAACGCAACAACGGTTATAAGAGCGAATAATTTTTTCATAAAAAACACTTCTTTACATATTTTTTGAAGCAAAATTCCACGCATCACGGCACATATCGTCAATATTAAGTTCTGCTTGCCATGAAATAAGTTCCTTTGCTTTTTTAGCATCTGCAAAGTTAGCAGGAACGTCACCAGGGCGACGAGGTGAAAAATGCACAGGAATATCTCTGCCACAAGCTTTTTTATAGGCTTCAACCACCTGAAGTACGCTGTAACCGTTACCTGTACCAAGGTTTACGGTTAAAACTCCCGGATGGTCTGTAAGATAGCGCATAGCGGCAAGGTGGCCTTTTGCAAGGTCAACAACGTGAATATAATCACGCACGCCTGAACCGTCAATAGTATCGTAATCGTTACCAAAAACGTTTAAATGCGGAAGTTTGCCTACTGCAACAAGGCAAACGTACGGTAAAAGGTTGTTGGGAATTCCGTTGGGATTTTCACCAATAAGACCTGATGGATGAGCACCGATAGGATTAAAGTATCTTAAAAGAGCAACGCGCATTTCAGGGTCAGCGTTGGCAATATCAATAAGCATCTGCTCCTGCATAACCTTTGTCCAACCGTAAGGATTGGTTGCGCTTGTGGGCATATCTTCTGTTAACGGAGGCTGATTGTTGCAACCATAAACTGTTGCCGAAGATGAGAACACTATACTTTTAACGTTAAATTCTGCCATAACCTTTAAAAGTGTAAGGGTTCCTGAAATATTATTACTATAATACCAATGGGGCTTTTCAACGGATTCACCTACTGCTTTAAGGCCTGCAAAGTGAATAACACATTCAAAGGTATGCTTTTTGAAAACTTCCCTTAAACCTTCTTCATCGTTAATATCAACCTTATAAAAAGTACAGCTTTTGCCTGTAATCTTTTTAACAGCATCAAGGGATTCAACCTTGGAATTACATAAATTATCAATAACAACAACTTCATAGCCTGCGTTTAAGAGTTCAACACAAGTGTGTGAACCAATAAAGCCTGCGCCACCTGTAACAAGAATCATATTTAAAATACCTCCTAAATAAGTCAGATTACATTATACCGCATCAGGCTTAATTTTGCAATAGAATAATTATGTTTAATATGTGTATATTTGGCAATAATATTAAAAGAAGGAGTGAAATCAATGATTGAAAAAGATACGATCAGACTTTTAAGAGAATGTGATGCAGGTGTTAAAATGGGAGTTGCTTCAATAAACGACGTTATACAGTACACTGATTCTGATGAACTTACTCATCTTTTGGAAAAATGCCGTGCAGAACACAATAAGCTTGATGATGAAATTCAGATGCATCTTAAACGATTTGACGATGATGGCAAAGAGCCTAACCCAATGGCAAAAGGTATGTCCTGGATGAAAACCAATATGAAACTTATGATGCGCGAATCTGATGAAACTATTGCGGATTTAATGACTGACGGTTGTAATATGGGTGTTAAATCTTTAAACAAATACCTTAACGAATATGAAGCCGCCGATGAATACAGCAAAGATATTGCTAAGCGTTTAATTAACCTTGAAGCACAGTTAGCAGTTGATATGCGCGGATTTTTGTAAAATCAAAAAGCAACCCGAAATTTTTTGGGTTGCTTTTTAATATTTAATTGAAAATTTTTACCGAAAGTGGTATACTTATTTTAACGATAAAGTAGTTCTTGGGAGAAAATAAAATGAGATATACAAAAAGCGGTAATAATTTATCAGAACTTTATCTTGAAAACAGCAACGTTAACTGGGTTGAAGGTAGTTTTCACCTTTGGGGTGATTGCGTTATGCCCTACGGTTTAAACGTAAAGGTAAACCGCACATTTAATAATGACGTTTTAACAGAAGAATATATTTTTACAAATGATTCCGATACCGATATTGTAATAAAAAAAGGTGATCTTGGCGTTTGGGTACCATTTAACGACAGTTATGAGGGTGCAACCGTTTGCAAAGACAAAAAATGCCATGCGCATATCTGGCTTGGCGGCACGTGTTCATGGGTAAACGCTCTGGCGATGAAAGCCCAGCCACCCCACCTTGCCTTGATGCTAACAAAGGGTAGCCTTTGCGCATATAGTCAGGAAAGAGAAAACTGTTCAAACGACCGTGGCGACTTTTTATTTTTAGTTTCACCTACCACTATAAAAAAAGGAGAAAACTACACGTTAAGCTGGGATTTATTTGAACATAACGGCGATTTTATTGAAAAAGCAAAAAAATATCCCAACTTTTTAAATATAGAAAGTGATTATTTCACCTTTTTTCAAAGTGAAGAGCCTGTTGTTTTTATAAACGGAGAGAAAACACCGTTAAAAAAGGATTTAGGTTATCACACCGTAAACGTTGGCGATGCATATTTCAGATATCAGGTAAAGCCTGATTTATATGATCTTGCATTCCGCCGTTGTAGTTTTATTAAAGATTTTCAGCAAGAAACAAATAACTCCTTTTTAAAAGGTGCCTATCTTATTTATGATAACGAAGATAAGTGCCGTTATTTTGAAGAAAAATTTAATGCAAACCACAATGCCGGCAGAGAAAGAATCGGTATGGGCTTGTTAATGGCAAAATATCTTCAGAAAAATTATAACGAAGAATTACATAAAAGTTTAAAAGATTATACTGAATTTGTTTTAAGGGAATATTTTAACGAAGAAACCGGTAAGGTTTATAGTGTTTCATTTAATAAGGACGGTAATCGCAGAATTTATAATAATGCCTGGTATGCTTCATTCTGGCGTGAGCTTTATAAATTAGAAAAAGATACAAGATGGGCAAAATGTATGTTTAAAGCATACGTTGACCTTTATGAAAACGGTGGCAAAAGATTCTATCCTTTGGCGGCAGAATTAACCGATACCGTAAAAGTTTTAGAAAATGCGTGCTTATTGAATGAAAAAGAGATTCTGTTAAACTACTTTATCACAAACGCTGATTACTTATTAGAACAAGGCACCAACTACCCTAACTTTGAAGTGAATTTTGAAGATAACATCGTTATACCCGCAGGCGTTGTTCTTTTACAAACTTATGAGCTTACAAAAGAAGAAAAATATCTTGAAGCCGCCAAAGAACACGTGAGGATGCACGATATTTTTGTAGGATTTCAGCCTGATGCAAGAATGCACGGTGCTTCCGTTCACCATTGGGATGACTTTTGGTTTGGTAAAAGAAGAATGTATGGGGACACTTACCCACACTACTGGTCAAGCGCCGGCGCACTGCTTTATGCTTATATGAGCAAGTATACAAGCGATACAGCTTATATTAAAAAAGCTCGTGCTTGTATGCGTACAGGACTTTCTTGCTTCTTTGATGATGGCAGCGCAACCTGTGCAATCGTTACACCGTTTAAAGTAAACGGAATGAAAGGTGATTTTATTGATCCTTGGGCAAACGATCAGGACTGGGCATTATATCACGCGTTAGTTTTTGATGAACAATTCGGAATATAAAAAAGGCACCTGCAAGGGTGCTTTTTTTCAGGCAAGCAGCAATAAGAAAAAGAAAATGAATACGGTTACACTTATGGCGTGGATATAATATTCAGCCAACTTTTCCCCTACCTGTTTAAAAAAAAGGCGGTCAGATTGACCGCCTTTTATTTTTAATTAGTTTGTGCTTGGAAGATCAATACCTGGAGTATCAAAATCTTCATCACTTGCAGTAACGATAGTTACCTTGGAGTTCTTGATCTCAATAATTTCAACTTCAGGTTTAGAATAATTATTCATTTAAAATCAACCCTCCTTATTGTGGTAACGTTGCCTTATATGCAACTGCTGACTGACCATAGTTATTAAGTGCTGTTATGAATGCGCCAATATGAATGTGTGCATGCATACTTACAATGTAGTTGTTTACGCTGTAATTAATTCTTACAACTTCACCATTTGCAGTTGTAAGTACAAGAGTAAATTCAGCATCAAAATCAGTTGCGTAGATAGCATCAGTATAAATTGTATTGCCATCTGTTGTGTAACCACATTCAACGCCATTACGTAACATTGTAATAGTAACGCCTTCTAAGTTAGTAGCCTTGAAGTAGATCTTATTAACTGATGAAATGTTAAGACCAACCTGTTCTACCTTATATTCAGGTGTGTTAAGAACAACGATTGTATTAACAACCTTTGAAGGTGCAACGTAACCGGAAGGCTCTTGTGCCCATTCAACATCATCTGTTGCAAGTTCAGTTAAAACCATATATCCGGATTGTTTCTGTGCTTCTGCACCGTAAACAAGCATATTCTTGAGAAGTGCTTTAAGTTCAGCTGATGCTTCTGCATATCTGTTAATTGCATACTGCTTAACGCTATAACCTAACTCATCATCAATAAATTCATCGTTAACGTAAAGTGTAGCATCAATAGTATCTACCATACACTGTGCGTTGATACCTGAATATACGAATACGTAATAGTTACCTTCTTTAGTTGCAGGAATGCGAACTTCATTACCATTACGTAAAACTACAAGTTCAATCTTTTCGCCGTTAGCAACGAAAGAATCATCAATAATTGCATAATACTTAATTGCTAAGCTTGAACCAAGCTGAAGTACAGCACCGGCAAGCTTGTTTTCAACAGCTTCGTTTAATGCAGGAAGTTCTGGAACTGCTGTTGCTCCAGCACTTTCATCAAACTGTGTCCACCAGTTTGCACTTCTGAAGAAAGGTTCAATTGCATTTTCAATTGCAAAGTAGATTGTATCACCTGCTTTAACGTCTGCACCAAGATTATAACGGATGTGAATTTCTTCTACATAATTAGTAATAGCAATTGACTTAGGAACAGAAAGTGTTACTGTCTTTTTGCTGTTTGCAGGGATAACAAACTCTAAATTCCAAGTATTGTCTTGTCCTTCAGGAACAGCAATACCAGTCCAACCATTCATTAACTGGGCATTAACAGTAATGTCATGATTGTTAGGATTGTAAATTACAGTTGTAACTGTTATAATACCATCAGTTACAAAAGTATCATCAACAATTGCACCAGCTTCATTTTTAACTTGAATACTCTTATTGCTTTCGTTAATATCTGTTGTTACGTTAACCTTAACACCAACAGGAACGGGTGTAGGTTCTGGTGTAGGTGTGGGTGTGGGTTCGGGTGTGGGTGTTGCTAATTCAGGAAGTTCCATAACCTTTGCGCTTGTATAAACAACCGCAGCACCTGTGCCATGGTTATAAGAAGTCCATTCAGCATCATAAATAGGATGATTTACACCTGCATCAACTGTAATAATTTCGCCTGCATTGATTGTGCCTGCTGAAACAGTAAAGCTAAGTTCAAGTGTAAGCGCGTGTAATCCATACATTCCGTTTACAGCATTATTTGCATCAACGGTAAGTTCATAAGTTACAGTTGTTTTTGAATTAGGTTCAATGTTTTGATAGTTATATGCAATCGTTGTTCCATTATAACTATGTACGGGCATAAACATAATTGTTGCACTTGTAGCATTATAAACTGTAAAACTAACAGGAATCTTACCATCTACTACCATACTATCATTAAGTGAGCCTGATGGTACATAGAATGAAACTTTGTTTGTAGTAGTTTCATTTAATTGGAACTGCATACCTGCATATTCAACAACAGGTGTTGGTTCTGGAGTTGGAGCTTCTGTAGGAGCTTCTGTTGGAGCTTCTGTAGGAGCTACGTAACCAGGCATCTGTTCTGCAAGAACAGCTGACAATGTACCTGCACAGTTCTGGAACCACATTCTGCTGCTAACGTCACCGCCAGCGGCTGAGCCGGGAGCATCAAAGATAAGGTTTATAAGGCTTACAGCTGAAAAACCAACTCTATAGCAAAGATTATCATGCACACTGCTTGTCGGAATTACAATATTGAATTCTTTCCACTCACCGTTAGTGGCTTGCGTCCAACCTGCATCATATGTTGTGATTACAGAACTTGTGCCATTATCAACAACCTGAATGCCCTCAATCCAAATAGGATTGGATCCTTCAACATAGAATCGTACTTTTAACGTTGAAGTACCATCACCATTATCAGTAGCTGTATTAGCTACATTATAAACGTAAAAATAATTTGCAGTGCCACCAAATATTACATCTGTAAACGCTATTTTAACGCCTGCGTAATCAACTGCAGGCGGAACATAACCTGGCATTTGTTCTACTGCAACTGCTGATAATGTGCCTGCACAGTTTTGGAACCACATTCTGCTGCTAACGTCACCGCCAGCGGCTGAACCGGGAGCATCAAAAATAAGGTTTATAAGGCTTACAGCGGAAAAACCAACTCTATAGCAAAGATTATCGTGTACAGCATTTGTTGGGATATTAATATTGAATTCTTTCCACTCACCGTTAGTGGCTTGCGTCCAACCTGCATCATATGTTGTGATTACAGCACCTGCGCCATTATCAACAACTTGAATGCCTTCAACCCAAATAGGATTGGATCCTTCAACATAGAATCGTACTTTTAACGTTGAAGTACCATCGCCATTATCAGTAGCCGTATTAGCTACATTATAAACGTAAAAATAATTTCCAGTACCACCTAATAAAAGTTCTGAAAATTCAATCTTTACGCCTGCGTATTCTTCGCCTTCGGCATGAGCTACGGTTACCATGCTTAAGCAACCAAAGATCATTGCAAGGGCAAGAACAAAACATAAAAGCTTTTTCATAAAAAGTATCTCCCTTTCTTAGTTTAAAAAATTGTATAATAATATACAATATAATTCTACTACTTGTAGATATGAAAGTCAAACTTTTTAGGTGGATTTTAGCCCGTTTTGAACAACATGTTAAAAATTTGTTAATGTGTGCAAATTTTTTAATATTAAATATTGCAGTTATTTTTCAGCAAGTTAAAATATGACAAATTATAGCAACACGTAAACATAATAATAATAATAATAATAATAATAATAATAATAATAATAATAATAATAATAATAACAAAAACAAAAAGACGCTTCCGATAAGAAAGCGTCTTCTTTTAAAAGTTTTTTATGTTTTAATTAAATGGATCAAAAGGTAACGTAATATTTGTTGGCGCAGGCGTAGGCGTTGGTGCCTGTGTTGGTGCCTGTGTAGGAACCTGAGTTGGTGCCTGAGTCTGCCCCGGTGCCAAAGTTGGTGTGGGGCTATTGTGTGCGCCTTGGGTTACGTTAGGCTTTTGAGTGTTTGAAGGTGAATTTGTGTTAGTTGCACCACCTGTTGCGCCGGGGGTTGCAGTAACTGTTGGTAACAATTCATCTTCATCAGGTAAATCAAAACCTGTAGGTGTGGGAGCAGCTGTTGTCTGCTCCACACCGTTGTTATTTTGTTCTTCGTTGTTTTTAGGCTTGCAAGCGGTTAATGAAAACACACAAACTAAGACTAAAACAACTGTTAAAATTTTGATAAAGCTTTTCATATTCATAAATTACATGAAAGGATCTTCATCATCAAGGTCAAAGTCACCGCTTTTTATTACGTCAGTTAAAACCTGGGAAGCTTTAATTTCAATGATATCTAATTCAGGTGAAACATAAATATTCTTCATCTCAATAATTCCTCCTTATTAACCTTTGTAAGCAACTGCGGACTGACCGTAGTTGTTAAGTGCCTGGCAAAGCGCACCTGTTGTTGTGCTACCTGCTTCTTTTGTACTATCGATCTTTGTTGAAATATAAACGTTTGCGCAATAGGTTACACTTGATTCATTACCCTGTGCATCTTTTACAACGATTGTATATTCTACATCAAATTCAGTTGCATAAATAGCTTCGGTATAAACGTAATTACCAACAACTTTTGCCTTTTGACCGTTAATGGTTACAGAATCAACTTCAACACCATCAGCAATTCTGAAACGAATCTTATTTACATGAGAAATGTTAAGTGTTGCGCCTGCGATTGCTGTGTTGTTTTCTGAAATTACAGCTTCTGCTTTAATAACATCATAATCTTTAGCATATTTTTCAATTTCAGTTTCTAAGCCTGCTGTTGCAAGAGCATCTGTCTTGTAGACAATAGCTAACTGTGCTTCTTTACCATAAACAAGCATATTTGCAAGAAGTTGCTTTAATGCAGTTGCTTTTTCTTCTGATACGCCTATTTCTTCAGCAGTCTTACCAAACATATTGGTTGCATACTGTTTAACGCTGTAGCCTTCCATTATTGCAACGGTTTTGCCATCGCAAATAAGTTCAACATCAATATTATCAGCTAAGCACTGTGCATTGATACCGGTGTAATCAAATACAACCTTACCATATTTGAATGAAACAGGATTAAGGTATGATACATAGTCACCACGTGTAACTTTAAGCTGTACGTTTTCTGCACCATGCTGAACCATTGCGGTATAGTTAAGTGCGAAAGATGCACCAACCTGAAGTTGTGCGCCCTTAATTGAATTGTAAGCATCTGTGCCTTGAATGAGACCTTCGCTTGCAAAAGGTGCTTCAGGTGTTGCGTTAAGGAACAAGAGACTTTCATCATTTAATGCCTGAATATAGAATTCCTGGCCTGTATAAAGTTTTCTATCAGCACCTGCATTTACACCAAAGCGAACTGCAATTGAAGAAAGATCATGTTCGGTTAAATGCCATTCAGGATAAGATGTAGCACAACTGATTACAACCTTACCGTTTTCATTAATAGGAATTCTGATTGAATATACTAAGCTGCTATATGCAGGAATTGTTTGTTCAGAGTATCCGTTAATATTTTCAGGATAGGTTATACCATCAATAGATTCCCAACCTTCTCTATTTCCATTAACCTTTGAACCTGCATAAGCGCCAAAGTAAAGTCTTGCTTCTTTACCGCTAAGATTATATACACGATACTTTAAGTAAATGTATCTGCCGTTAGCATCTTCTTGAATAGCATCGGGTGCTAATCCAAGCTTATTTAAACGGAAATACTTATGGCTATTAGATACGTCAGCAGTCATTTTAACGTGCATACCTGTTGTTTTTTCAAAGGTAGGAACTTCATAAACATTAGTTAATTCACCAATTGAAAAGTTGACAGGTGTGCCAAAAAGATACTTAACATCATCCCTTGTATCTTCAATATAAAGTGTATCACCTGCTGTAAACGTTGGGAAATCCATTCTGATAAACATATCGCTTGATTTGTACTGACCTGTTATCTCATTCTTTGTTGCAGTAACAAATCCGTTTTCAAAATAAACGTTAAAAGTAATTGTGTATGATGTTTTTGCAACAAGAGTAAATTCTGTAGCTGTTACACCTGCAGGTGTTTCCCAACTGTTTTGATGCAATACCTGCGGTGTTGCTTTAACAGAAATTTTGTTGTTACCAGGATTGTAGAAAGTATAAGAAACCTGCTTATAACCTGTAAAGCCTTCTTCATGCGCCCACATACCACGAGCAGATACAAAATAACCTGAACCATCAGAAACTAATTTAACTGCTTTGTATGGACGATCTATAACTGTAACTTTAAAGGTTGCAGTATATCCACTGTAAGAAACTGTGATAGTTTTTTCACCGGTTGTTGTTGAATCAAAGCCTGTTACTGTGTATTTATTGCTTGCAATAGTTGCTGAAGAGCCATCACCATAAGTGAATGATACCTGTAAGCCTGTTGCATCAAAAGTTTCGCCAATATTATATTCGTTTTTGGTAGGAGCAGTAACAACAAACTTCTTTTCGGGGTTTGTTAAGGTTGCTGAGCTTGCGCTCCATTTTGAGCCTTCAATAAGTTCACAGTTGGGGTCATTGACTAAGTTAGCGCCAAGTGTACCATCATCGTTCATTTTACCAAAGTAAATACCATCAAAATCGTAATCCCAATTATCTTCACTTTTTGTGCCCATCTGAATACGAAGATATGCATTTGTTAAATCGCTTGCATTTATCCATCCTGTTTCAGCATAATCGTCAAAAACGACAGTGCCACTAACAAAAACCCAATCTCCGTGTGAAATAGTAGCAGCGCCCACTGCTGAATAGTTAGTAATTGTTCCGTCAGTGTTGTAAAAAAGAACAACCATCTTTTTAGAAGAATCGCTGTTGGGGAAACGGAAATAGCCTTGGAAATAATATTTACCGTTACCATTAGCCTTAATTTCATCTAAAAGCTTATAATACAAACCTGAATTTTGGTTAACGTTATTTGTATAATGTAAGTAACCGCCTTCAGCCTGATACTGATGAGGGATAGGTGTTGCTGTAGGAACAGGAGTAGGTGTTGCTGTAGGCTTAGGTGTGGGTGTACCAAATTCAGGAAGTTCACCACGATATTCTACTTTACTTGTATCATTGATACTACGTTTAGTAAGGAAAAGGAAATCGTTTTCATCATAAACGGTAGGAGCAATTAAAACCTTGCTTGTACCGTCTGTCTTTTCATTAGCAAAAGTTAAGTCAAAACGAACTGAAACCTTGTCTAACGTAACACCTGTATATGTGTTAATGGTTGTAACACCATCAACAAAATCTAATGACATTGTTAATGTAATCTTCTGTCCGGGTTCAATCTTTGCAGAAACCGTACCCGTGTTACTCCATGTAGGAAGAGGGCCGATAAAATTCATTGAAACAGTAACTTTATCAGAACCGGTATTATAGAACGTATAGGAAACTGTTTTTTTACCTGTAAATGTTGGGTCAGCTTGCCATACAACATCTTGCAACGAACCGTAATGGGAACCACTAAGAACTTTTGTTGAAACAAATTCATAGCCGGTTAATGGTTTTTGAACATTAACAGTAAAAGTCGTACTAATACCTTTATAGCTAACTGTAACAGTCTTTTCTCCTACAGTTGTAGAATCAAAGCCTGTAACTTCAAAGCCTTCAGTAACAGTTATAATGCCACCATTGGGATAAGTCACGCTTAAAGTTAAGCCAGTTGTATCAAGAGTTTCACCAACAATATATTCCAGCTTGTTGGGATTTGTCTTAATTGAAACGTTTGTAGGTGTTGCTTCAGGATTTATAATCACTGCACTACTAGAATACCAATCTGTATCGGCACCTAAATTACAATTGTAGTCTTTAACAATGTTGTCACCGTATTTACCATCAGCATCTATTTTACGTAAACTTACGGCATCCATATCATATCCCGCAACAAGTGCATCATTCATCTGTGCGGTTGTTTGGCCTGCCCACGTCTGCACACGCAAAATAGCTTTAGTTAAATTTTCAAGTTGAATTTTTATAGTACCACTTACTTTAAACCATCCATCATTTGTTGCAGTGGCACCAATCGCTATATACTTAGTACTAGTTCCATCTGAAATTTCAAGTAAAACGTTTAACTTTTGTGCTGGGAACTGCATTTCATGCCAACGGAACCAACCTGTGAAATAATATGAAGTATTAATTTCTACGTCCTCTAAACTTTCAAGCAGGTTAATTCTAGCATCACTATTTTGAGTTGTACGATTACTAACACTAATATATCCTCCGCCTAAAACGGGAATATCAATTTCATTCTCATAGTAATCTGTGCCGTAAATTTTTTCGTTGGTATAACTATAAACAGTATCACCCATTCTTTCACAGAAATAAACAGCAGCAGGAGTAAATGCACGGAAAACAAGTTCTAATCCAAGTGCCCAATTACCAGAAAAGTCCCAACGTAACTGGAGATTTGTTAAATCTTTTGTTCCCGGTGAAGATCCCGTAGTACCTGTAATCTGATATTTAGTACCATTTTTAGTAACAGGAACTTTAAGTGTGTAATCAGCATAGCTTTTAGCTTTAACTGTCTGAGCGCTAGTTGCTCTATCGCCATAAGTTACACCATCAATAGGGTTGTTCCACCCGCCACTTGCGGTAGGACCAATATTAACGTCTGAGCCACTTAAGTTGTACACCCTAAATTGTAACAGAATGTAATAACAAGTAACACCGTCAATAACTTCTTCTTCAATTGTATCATAACTACCGCAATTGTTTAAATAATATGCTTTGTTTTGTCCTGAAATGTTAGCAGTAGCTTTAATACCAGTTAACGGTTCGTTTGTTTCACTTGCAAAGGTAACCATACTTACGCAACCAAGTACCATTGCCAATACAAGAATGAAACTTAAGATTTTTTTCATAAAAAACTTCCTTTCTTTTTTATATATTATTTCCTGTATCCAAAAATAGATATAGAAACATTTATACGTAATTATAATATCATAGGCAACATTTTATGTCAATAAAATTTAATAATTTTTTTATATTTTTATTGTAATTTTTTGT
>JAZRTX010000015.1:0-2676 GCA_045652205.1 Clostridia bacterium | reverse complement strand
ATACATTCTGCCTAAAACTCTTGCAGTATCGGCAATCGATTCCTTTTTACCTATCTGTGAACCGCTGGGATCGAGATACGTAGTATGCATTCCTAAATCTGCCGCAGCAACTTCAAAGGCACAACGGGTACGTGTGCTTGTTTTTTCAAAAACAAGAGCAATACTTTTGCCTTCACAAATTTTATGGGAAATCCCTTGTTTTTTTTGCTTCTTTAATTCAATAGCATAATCAATTAAGCCGTTTATTTCTTCGGGTGTAAAATCAAGAAGTTTTAAAAAACTTTTACCTTTTAAGTTTAACATAATAAAACTCCTTTATAATACTTTTGCAAGGAAGGATTGCAATCTTTCACATTTAGGCTCATTGAATATTTGTTGAGGTGTTCCCTCTTCAGCAATATAGCCATCGTCAAGAAATAAAACACGATTCGAAACTTCACGGGCAAAGCCCATTTCGTGTGTAACAACAACCATGGTCATACCCTCTTTTGCAAGTTCTTTCATAACATCAAGAACTTCGCCAACCATTTCAGGATCTAAAGCACTTGTAGGCTCATCAAAAAGCATAACGTCAGGTTCCATACAAAGTGCTCGAACAATGGCAACACGTTGCTTTTGACCGCCCGAAAGTTGGTTGGGATATGAATCTGCTCTATCAGCAAGACCAACACGTTCTAAAAGTTCCTTAGCCTTTTTTATCGCATCTTCTTTTGTCGCTTTTTTAAGCATAATGGGCGCACAAGTTAAATTTTCAAGAACAGACATATGGGGAAAAAGATTAAACTGTTGGAAAACCATTCCCATTTTTTGTCTATGCTTATTTATATCAACCTTTTTATCGGTAAGGTCTTCGCCATCAAAAATGATAGTTCCGCCTGTTGGCTTTTCGAGAAGATTAAGGCAACGAAGGAATGTAGATTTACCTGAGCCCGAGGGACCGATAACGCAAACTACATCACCTTTATTGATTGTAACGTCAATGCCTTTAAGTACTTCAACGCCTTCAAAACTTTTCTGTAAATTATTAACGCTTATCACTCTTTGCCAATCTCCTTTCTACAAAAGTTAAAATCTGCGTAAGAATTACAACCATAACAAGGTAAGTTAATGCAACAAGAAGACGAGGGTTAACAACATCAAAAGTATTATTACTTACAATATTGCCTTTTCTTGTAAGGTCTTCAACAGCAACATAACCTGCAACTGAAGTTTCCTTTAAAAGCGCAATAAATTCATTACCGATGGCTGGAAGAATATATCTAACTGCTTGTGGCAAAATAATTTTGCCCATTGTTTGCATTTTGGTTAGACCTAAACTTCTACCTGCTTCCATTTGTCCTTTATCAACAGCATTTATACCGCTACGGATAATTTCAGCCATATATGCACCTGAGTTTATACCAAAGGTTATTATTGCAGGAACTATACCATTTTTTATAGATGTCATAATTATAAAAAAGCTGATAATCAAAAGCACAGTAACAGGAATACCTCTGATAACCGTAACATAAATATCGCAAAGCCAAGAAATAGGCTTTAATGCAGGTACATCTTCTGAAAAATATTTGGCAACAGCAATTATAACACCAATAATAACACCGATAACCAAAGCACCTGCTGTTATTAAAAGTGTATTGCCTAAACCTTCAAGAATTTGTTCAAGACCGTTTTTTACAATAAACGTTCTGTGGAGTTTATCAAGCCACTGCTCCAATTTTCTTTCTCCTTTTTTGCCTTTTATATTTTAATAAGCATAGGGATAGCGAAACCGCTATCCCTGATAAATTAACTTAGTAATTAAGCCTCTTTAGGTGAAGTATAGGGTGCTTTGTATTGTTCAAAAATTTCTGCAACCTTTCCTTCTTCAACAAGTTTGTTAAGCACTGTGTTGATTTCTTCAACAAGTTCTTCATTACCAAAGCCAAGTGCAAATGCATAAGGTTCAGTTGTCATTGCTTCATCAAGAACAACAAGCTTTGCATCAGGATTTTCAGCATTGTATGCTGCAACCATTTCTACTGCGGTAAGGTCATCAATAACCCAAGCGTCAACTTTATCTGTTACAAGCGCTGTTTGGGCATCAGCATTTGCTTCAAATGCACTTACGTCATAGTTGTTTGATGTGCAGTATTCCTGAGCTGTTGTACCTAACTGAACAGAAACTTTTTTACCTGCAAGGTCAGCCTTTGCCTGAATTGCGCTACCTTCTTTAACTACGATAGCTTGTGCTGCAAGACAATAAGCATCAGTAAAGAGCATATTTTCCTGACGTTCCGATGTTACAGAAATACCTGAAACACCAACTGTGTACTTATTTGAAGCAACACCTGTAAGAACAGCATCGAAGTTCATTGTTTGAAGGTCAAGTTCATAACCAAGTTCTTCGCAAATAAGTTTAAGAATTTCAACTTCAATACCAATTACGTTGTTATTGTCATCATAATACTCAAATGGAGGGAAATCGGGACTTGTTGCTACTGTAAGCTTCTTTACATCATCTTCGCCACAACCTACAAAACATGCTGCAACCATTAACATTGCCATTAAAACTGCTAAAATCTTTTTCATAATAAATAACCTCTTTCTTTTTTATATATTATTTTTTTGTTTTACATAATTTATTTGGCTTTCAACTGACTTAAAACCCGTACCGCCTTTACTAATTCGTTTTTCAAC
>JAZRTX010000014.1:0-7485 GCA_045652205.1 Clostridia bacterium | reverse complement strand
AATTTAGGTAAAATTTATGAGAAAATATTGATTTTATTTATATAATAAATAAAAATTGCTTTTATTTGCAAGGTAAATATGGTACAATGTATTTGGAATATTTTGTGATTTAAGGGTTTTTGTATGGAAATAAATGAAACTGCGTTTTCAAGAACTGAACAACTTATAGGAAAAGATGCATTTTTAAAACTTAAAAACAAAAAAGTTATTATTTTCGGTGTAGGCGGGGTAGGCTCTTACGCCTGTGAGGCTATTGCGCGCTCAGGAATTGAAAACATTACCCTTGTTGATAGCGATAATGTTTCCCTAAGTAATATTAACAGGCAGATAATTGCTTTAAATTCTACTGTTGGAAAATTAAAAACCGCAGTTATGAAAGAAAGAATTCTTGATATAAATCCCAATGCGTCCGTTACGGAAATGCCAATCTTTTTTGATGAAAACACAAAAGATAATATTGATTTTTCTGCTTTTGATTACGTGCTTGATTGTATTGACAGCGTTAATTCCAAGGTGCTTTTAATAAAATGCGCAAAGGAAAAAAACGTGCCTATTATTTCTGCAATGGGAACAGGCAACAAGTTAGACCCAAGCTTATTGCAAATTGCAGATATAAAAGATACAAGCTACTGTCCGTTAGCAAGGGCGGTGCGCAACAAATTAAAAAAGGAAAATATATTTTCTTTAACGGTTGTTTATTCAAAGGAACAGCCGATTAAAAGTGAAGGCGTGCCCAAGTCTTGCGCGTTTGTTCCTTCTTGCGCAGGGCTTTTAATGGCATCGCATATTATAAGGGAGCTTATAAAATGAAAACAGTTTTAATTACAGGGGCAACAGGCGGTATTGGTCAGGCTTTAGCAAAAACTTTTTCTGATAGCGGTTATAACGTTGTTATGAATTATAATCAAAACGAAGAAAAAGCAAAAGAATTATTAAACGAAATTAACGGAATTACCGTAAAAGCAGACGTTTCTAAAATATCAGAAGTAGAACGTATGTTTTCTGTTGCCCGTGAAAAATACGGCAAAATTGACGTTTTAATAAATAATTCTGCCATTCAAAGCATCGGTATGCTTTGCGACCAAACAAAAGACGATTGGCAAAAGGTTATAGATGTTGATTTAACAGGAGCTTATAACACAGTTAAATGTGCCTTATCCGATATGATGTATAGTGGCGGAAAAATTATAAATATTTCAAGCATCTGGGGTCAATGCGGTGCTTCCTGCGAGGTTGCGTATTCCACCGCAAAAGCAGGGCTTATTGGTTTTACTAAGGCGTTAGCCAAAGAATACCCCAACATTAACACCAACTGTATTTGCCCGGGCGTTATTGAAACTAAAATGAATGGGCATTTAACAAAAGAAGCGCAGGAAGAATTAAAGAAAGAAATTCCTATGCATCGCTTTGGCAAGCCCGAAGAAGTTGCTGAACTTGCCTTGTTTTTAGCAGAAAAAGGCGATTATATTTTAGGTCAGGTTATCGCAATAAACGGCGGTATGTATATTTAAAGGAGCAGAAAATGGATTATATAAGAATAACCGTAAAAACTACCACCGAAGGTGCAGATATAATTTCTGAAATTTTAGCAGGCGTTTCCGCAGGCGGTGTAATTATTGAAGATAAGCAGGATATAAAAAACTATAACCGCCCTAAAGAAGAATGGGATTATATTGATGAAGAGCTTTTAGAAAACTACGAAGATGAGGTTTTAGTTCGCGGTTTTGTTGAAAATGATGAAAACGCAAAAAATGCCGAAGATTTTGTTAAAGCAAGCGTTCAGGAAGTTTATAACAACAACCCTGAATTTCCTTGGGGTAGTTTAAAAATAGTTTCTGAATTTATTAAAGATGAAAACTGGGGCGAAACCTGGAAAAAATATTATAAACCCTTTAAACCGGGCAAGATTATCGTAATTAAGCCTTCCTGGGAAGATTATGAAAAGCAAGAAGGCGATATAGTTTTAGAGCTTGACCCAGGCGCAGCCTTTGGTACAGGAAGCCACGAAACCACTAAAATGTGTATTGGCTTTTTAGAAGATTACGTAAAAAAAGATATGTCGGTTATGGACGTTGGCTGTGGCACGGGAATTTTGGCGATGTGCGCTTACCTTTTAGGCGCAAAGCAGGTTAAAGCTATTGATATTGACGCTGAAGCCGTTAAGGTTGCCAAAAAGAATATGGAAAGCGCAAACTTTGATATAACAGTAGAATGTGGCAATTTATTAGAAAATTTCTTTGGTAAATGCGATATAATCGTTGCAAATATTATTGCTGATGCAGTAATGTTTCTTGCCCCCGCAGCAAAAGAGCATCTTAACGATGGGGGAATATATATAACCTCAGGCATTATAAACGAGCGTGCTGACGAGGTTGAAGCAAAGATTTTATCCGTTGGCTTTAAAATGTTAGAAAGAAAAACTTTAGGCGAATGGACTGCTTTTGTTTGGAGTAAATAAAATGGATCTTTTTTCAATGATAAATGAAAATAAGCAAGCACCCCTTGCTGACCGTATGCGCCCAAGAAACTTTGACGAGTTTTTTGGTCAGGAACATATTGTAGGCAGGGGCAGGCTTTTAAGAAGGGCTATTGAAGCGGACAGGCTTTCAAGCTGTATTTTTTACGGACCCCCGGGGGTTGGTAAAACAAGCCTTGCAACCATTATTGCAAATATGTGCTCTGCTCATTTTGAAAAATTAAACGCGGTTACCGCAGGTGTAAATGAGGTTCGTGAAATTATAAAGTCTGCTGAAGAAAGGCAAAAGCTTTATAATAAAAGCACCATTTTACTGCTTGATGAATGTCACCGCTGGTCAAAAGCGCAGTCTGATGCGCTTCTGCCTGCCCTTGAAAACGGCACTATCCGTTTAATAGGCTCAACAACTGAAAATCCCTATATATCTTTAACCCGCGCCCTTGTTTCAAGGTGTAGAATTTTTGAGTTTAAGCATTTAACAAAGGAAGATATTAAACAAGCGCTTTTAATGGCGTTAAAGGATGAGAAGCGTGGCTTTGGTAATATGGATATTACCATAAATGAAGAAGCGTTAGACCATATCGTTTCTTATGCATCAGGTGACGTTCGCAGTGCTATGAACGCTTTGGAGCTTGCAGTTTTAACTACCAAGCCTGATAAGGACGGTAACGTGGTTATTACTCTTGAAATTGCCGAAGAATCTATTCAAAAGCCTGTTGTTCATATTGATGAAAGTCTTTTTTACGATATGTTAAGCGCATTTTGTAAAAGTTTAAGAGGCTCTGATCCGGATGCGGCAGTATTTTGGGCAATTAAGCTTATTGAAGGCGGTGCCGACCCAAGAATTATTGCCCGCAGAATGATTGCTCACGCTTCAGAAGACGTTGGGTTAGCCGACCCAATGGCGCTTTTACAGGCAATCGCTTCTATGGATGCAGTTGAAAAGTTAGGCTACCCTGAATGTAGATTGGCATTAACACAGGCTATTATTTATATCTGCACCGCACCTAAAAGCAATTCAGTTGTTATGGCGTTAGAAAGTGCAAGCGAAGATGCAAGGGTAAATGTAACTGTTCCCGCGCATTTAAGCGACAGTCATTATTCAGGACACGAATTATTAGGTAAAGGCGTAGGCTACCTTTATCCCCACGATTTTGAAAATCACTACGTTCAGCAACAGTATATGCCTGATGAATTAAAGGATAAAAAATATTATCAGCCCTCTGATATGGGTGAAGAAAAAAGGATAAGTGAAAAACTTAAAGATGCAAAACATTATTGAGATAAAAGACGCAGTTTATAAATATGATGAAGAATCCGAGGACGTGCTTCACGGTGTAAGCTTAAAGGTTCAAAAGGGCGAATTTTTATGCATTTTAGGGCATAACGGATGCGGTAAAAGTACGCTGGCTAAACTGATTAACGGCTTATATCAGCCAACAAGCGGGCAAGTTTTAGTTAACGGAATGGATACAAAGGATGAAGATAAAATTCTTCAGATTCGTTCCCTTGCAGGTATGGTTTTCCAAAACCCCGATAATCAGATGGTTGCAACAATCGTTGAAGAAGACGTTGCTTTCGGCCCTGAAAATTTAGGCGTTCCACAACAGGAATTACGCGCTCGCGTTGATGAAGCCTTAAAAACTGTTAATATGTTTCAGTTTAAGGAAAGCGCGCCCCACAGGCTTTCAGGGGGGCAAAAGCAAAGGATAGCTATTGCAGGAATCTTGGCGATGGAGCCCCAGATTATTATTATGGATGAATCTACTTCGATGCTTGACCCAAAGGGCAGGCGTGAGGTTTTAGAAACCGTTCACCGATTAAATAAGGAAAAAGGTATAACGGTAGTTTTCATTACGCATTTTATGGAAGAAACCGTTAATGCCGACCGTATTATCGTTATGGGTGACGGCGTTATTAAAATGGAAGGCACACCAAAGGAAATCTTTTCAAGGGAAGAAGAAATTAAAAAACTTACCCTTGAAGTGCCACCGGTAACTAAAATGGCACAGCAGTTAAACGAAAAAGGATTAAACATTACAAGAAACATTCTTACTTTTGAGGAGCTTTTTGATTCATTATGTCAATTAGTATAAAAAATCTTAACCATATATATGACCCCGAATCACCGTTTTCCGTTGCGGCGTTAGAAAATGTTGATTTACAGGTGCAGGATAATGAATTTCTGTGCATAATCGGGCATACAGGCAGTGGTAAAAGTACCTTAGTTCAACACCTTAACGGCATTTTAAAGCCAACCAACGTTGATGAAATGATAATTGAAGGTGTTGATTTAACAAGTAAAAAGCCTGATTACAAACTTTTAAGGCAAAAGGTGGGTATGGTATTTCAGTATCCCGAATATCAGCTTTTTGAACAAACAGTACGCTTAGATATTGGCTTTGGTCCTAAAAATATGGGGTTAAGCCAAGAAGAAATTGATGAGCGCGTTTTAGAAAGTGCTGAAATTGTTGGGCTGAACCAAAGCGTTTTAGAAATGTCGCCCTTTGAACTTTCAGGGGGACAAAAGCGCCGTGCCGCTATTGCAGGCGTTTTATCAATGCGCCCCAAAGTGCTTGTTTTAGACGAGCCTATTGCAGGCCTTGATCCCAAGGGCAAAAATGAGATTTTAGAAGTAATCAACAATTATCACAAAAAATATAATGCCACCATTATTATGATTTCGCATAATATGGATGATATTGTAGAGGTTGCCGATAGGGTAATCGTTATGCATAAAGGCAAAAAAGCTCTTGATGGCACTCCCCAAGAAGTTTTTTCTCAATTTGATAAAATACTTTCACTTGGTTTAGAATTGCCAATTGTAAGTAGTTTAGTTAAAAAATTAAATGAGCAAGGCAAAGATATTCCAAAGAATATTTGTAAGATTGATGAGCTTGTTGAATACGTTTCGGGGGTGAAAAAATGAAAGAAATCACCATCGGTCAGTTCTATCCAATAAATAGCTTAATTCATTCCCTTGATCCCCGCACAAAAATATTAGGCACTATTTTAATAATCGCATTTACCTTTGTTTCTAAGACATTTGCAGGCTTGCTCATATCTGCATTATTTATTTTAACCGTTGCGCTAATTGGAAAAATACCACTTAAAAAGCTTTTTGCAAGCTTAAAAGCTATTTATTTTATTTTGATTTTCACCTTTTTATTAAACGCCTTATTTATTAAAGACGGCAGGGAGATTTTCTCCTTTGGTATAATCACATTAACGGTTGGCGGAATAGTCAGGGCAGTTTATATGGCGTTAAGGCTTATGCTTTTAATAGTTTCAGCAGGGCTTTTAACACTTACAACCTCACCCATTCAATTAACAGATGGGTTAGAAAGGCTTTTTGCACCATTAAAAGTAATCGGCTTTCCTGCCCACGAAATCGCTATGATGATGAGTATTGCTTTACGCTTTATTCCTATTTTAACAGAAGAAACCGATAAGATTATGAAGGCGCAGTCTGCCCGCGGTGCCGTGTTTGATGAAGGCGGTTTATTTAAAAGGGCAAAGGCGATAGTTGCTTTAATCGTTCCACTTTTAGCAAGCGCATTTCATAGGGCATTGGAGCTTGCAGGGGCTATGGAAGCAAGATGCTATCACGGTGGCGAAGGCAGAACACGTTTAAAGGTTTTAAAAATGCAAAAAAGTGACGCGTTTGCTTTTATCGTAGTTGCCGTTTTTTGCGGTATTATTTTAGTTGATAATTTAGTTCTTTCAAATATATTTCCTTTCTTGGTAGGTTAAATATGCGCGTAGCTTTTATTGTTGAATACGATGGCACCGATTATGCAGGTTGGCAGATTCAAAAAAACGATATAACGGTGCAACAAAAAATTGAAGAAGCTCTTTTAACCTTAAATAAAGGGCATATTACCGTTACAGGCGCAGGCAGAACGGATAGCGGAGTTCATGCAAAGGGTCAATGCGGTCATTTTGATATTGATACTGATATTCCTGCGGAAAAATTCACCTTTATTTTAAACACACGCTTGCCAAAGGATATTCGTATAAAAAAGACGTGGGAAGCAAGTGAAGATTTTCATTCCCGTTTTTCAGCCAAAGGGAAAAGGTATATTTACAGGATTTTTAATGCGCCATATTCTTCTGCGTTAATGGGCAGATTTACTATGCACGTTCCTGAAAATTTAGATATCGTTAAGATGCAACAGGCGGCACAGTTTATTGTTGGAACACACGATTTCAAGGCTTTCTGCGCACAAGGAAGCAGTGTTAAAACAACGGTCAGAACTGTAAGTAAGGTTGAAGTTAAAAAAGAAAACGAACTTATTGAAATCACCGTTGAAGGCACAGGCTTTTTATATAATATGGTGCGCATCATCGCAGGCACTTTAATTGAAGTTGGTAAAAATAAAAAAACACCTGAAATGGTTCAGGAAATCATTGAAGGCAAAACAAGAAAAGAAGCAGGAATGACTGCCGATGCCCAAGGTTTAACAATGGATGAAGTGTTTTATTAAAAATAAAAAGGCACTACAATTTGTAGTGCCTTTTTTATGGTATAAAAATCTGAATTATTCGGCAGCAGGAGTTTCCTTTGGCATGCAAAGTAATAAAATACCTGCAACAACGTTTACAAAAAGTAAAACGCAAACCTTAAAGCCGGTTGTCATTGTATTGTTTTTTAACTTGTTAAGTGCAATTATACCAAAGATAAGTGGTAAAACAGTCCAACAACCTGCGATCATACCAATAATAATAAATACTTTTGCAACAGTTTTCATAAGTGAAACCTCCTAAAAAATCTTTAATATTATTTTAGTTTATTCAGCATCAAATGTCAATATTTTTTTTATAACTAAACAAAAAAGACACTACAAACGTAGTGCCTTTTTCTGTTGGCGGAGAGAAGGGTGGCGTGTACCACGCCTGTTGCTCGTTGACCGTTGCTTTGCAACAGTACCCAACTCGCAACTGCTTGGCTAAAAACAGTTTACTAAACTGTTTTTTACGCCTGCGCACCCCCTCGGTGTTCGAATCCC